>JANMTL010000056.1:0-14440 GCA_031390425.1 Rhizobacter sp. | reverse complement strand
GTCGGCGCCGGGGTTGGCGGTGGGGGTGATCCCGGTTTTCTTCGGCCGGGTCCTTTGGGGTTCGGCTTCCCGTTGGTGGGGGCGGTGTTTTTTTTGGCGCCCGTACTTTGGGGGGGGGCGGGGATGGACCCCCGCCACGTCGACATAGGTCAGCACCGGGATGTTGAACGCATCGCAAAAGCGCACGAAGCGTGCCGCCTTGATGCTGCTCTTGATGTCGAGGCAACCGGCCAGCACCAGCGGCTGGTTCGCGACCACGCCGACCGCCTGGCCTTCCATGCGGCAAAAACCGATGATGATGTTCTTCGCGTAGTCGGACTGCAGTTCGAAGAACTCGCCATCGTCGGCGGTCTTGGCGATCAGCTCCTTCATGTCGTAGGGCTTGTTCGGGTTGTCGGGCACCAGCGTGTCGAGCGACCAGTCCAATCGGTCGGCCGGATCGTTGCTGGGCCGCACCGGGGCTTTCTCGCGGTTGTTGGTGGGGATGTAGTTGAAAAAGCGCCGCAGCATCAGCAGCGCTTCGACATCGTTCTCGAAGGCCAGGTCGGCGACGCCGCTCTTGGTGGTGTGCGTCATCGCACCGCCCAGGTCTTCGGCGGACACTTCTTCATGCGTCACCGTCTTCACCACCTCGGGGCCGGTGACGAACATGTAGCTGCTGTCTTTCACCATGAAGATGAAGTCGGTCATCGCGGGCGAGTACACCGCGCCGCCGGCACACGGGCCCATGATCATGCTGACCTGCGGCACCACGCCCGAGGCCATCACGTTGCGCTTGAACACTTCGGCATAGCCGCCGAGTGAGGCCACGCCTTCCTGGATGCGCGCGCCGCCCGAATCGTTGAGCCCGATCACCGGCGCGCCGACCTTCATCGCCTGGTCCATCACCTTGCAGATCTTCTCGGCGTGGGCTTCACTCAATGCGCCGCCGAAGACGGTGAAGTCCTGGCTGTAGACGAAGACGAGGCGTCCGTTGATCATGCCGTAGCCGGTGATCACGCCGTCGCCGGGGATCTTGTTGTCGGGCATGCCGAAGTCGGCGCACCGATGCTCTACGAACATATCCCATTCCTCGAAAGTGCCTGCATCGAGCAGCAGTTCGATGCGTTCGCGCGCGGTCAACTTGCCTTTCTTGTGTTGTGCGGCGATGCGCTTTTCGCCGCCGCCGAGCCGCGCCAGGGCGCGTTTGGCGTCGAGCTGTTCGATGATGTCGTGCATGGTGTGTCTCGCTCCGTGGGCGTTGCAGTTCGGGCCTGCGTCAGGTGTTCGGGATGGGCGTCGATGTCGCGAAGGGCGCCTCGAAAGCGGCCAGCAGCGCACGCGCCGCGACCGACGGCGCCACGCGCGCATCGCGCACGTCGATCAGCAGCTGCGGCAAGCGCTCTCGCACGGCCGGGTGCTGCTTGAAGTCGGTCTGCAAGCGTGCGTGGATCAGGTCCCACATCCAGGCCATCGCCTGCTGCTGGCGGCGCGCCGCGAGTTCGCCGCTGGCACGCCGCAGCGCATGGAAACGATCGACCTGCGCGGTGAAAGTGTCGATGCCCTGGCCGCGCAAGGCGCTGAGCTGCATCACGCAGGGCGACCAGTGCGCAGCGGCATCGGCGTGGTGGGGGTCGTTCAACGAACCGGGAGGGCGGTAGACGCGCAGCACGCTGGCGATCTGAGACTCGGCGCGCGACGCGGCCAGCGGGTCGATGTCGGCCTTGTTGATCACCACCAGGTCGGCCAGCTCCATCACGCCCTTCTTGATCGCCTGCAGGTCGTCGCCGGCATTCGGCAGTTGCAGCAGCACGAACATGTCGGTCATGCCGGCGACGGCGGTCTCGCTCTGGCCGACGCCGACGGTTTCGACCATGACCACGTCGTATCCGGCCGCTTCGCAAACCAGCATCGCCTCGCGTGTTTTCTCGGCGACACCGCCCAGCGTGCCGGACGCCGGGCTGGGCCGGATGTAGGCCTGCGGGTGTACCGAGAGCCGCTCCATGCGCGTCTTGTCGCCCAGGATCGAGCCTCCGTTGATGCTCGATGACGGATCGATCGCCAGCACCGCCACGCGATGCCCGCGCTCGATCAAGGCGAGGCCCAGCGCTTCGATAAAGGTCGATTTGCCGACGCCAGGCACGCCAGAAATGCCGAGGCGCAGCGCCCGGCCGGTGTGCGGCAACAGCGCGTTCAGCAGGTCGTCGGCCTGCGCGCGGTGATCGGCGCGGGTCGATTCGAGCAGCGTGATCGCCTTGGCGATGGCGCGGCGCTGCGCAGGCCCGGAGGCCGTGAGCAGGTCGCTGCAAGGCGGCGCGCAATCCACCGTCAGTGAATCTCGAATGCGCTGCCGTCGGGCAAGCGATACCGCGAAAAATCCTTCACGTCGATGGTGAGGATCGCCTTCACGCCGGTCTCGCTGGCGAGCCAATACAACGACGCATCGGCGAAATCCATCTCGGTCTTGCGCGGCTCGGTGTAGCGCTGCATCCAGCCGGTCATCTCGACCAGATCGTCGGTGTCGAACGGGAACACCTGCACGCCGCCGAGCGACACCCACTTGAGCATTTGCAAGCGCTGCGTGGGCTCAAGCAGGTGACTCGCTTCGACCACGCACGGCCAGGTGGTGTACAAGCGCAATGGGTTGTAGCGGTTCGCCAGCATCGCGTCGTAATGCCGATGAGAAGGCTCGCGTGGGTCAAACAACGCGACCATCGGTCCGGCATCCAGCAAGGCGATCTTCATCGGAGAACGGTTCAGTCTGTGCTCGGTGCCGAGGCAGACGGGTCGCGCTGTGCAAGCCAATCAGCGTTCGCGTTGGCCTGCCTTGCTTTGAGCTTCTGCCGCACCCGCTCGCCCGTGCTCATGCCCGCACCTGCGGTGGCGGCGGAAGCCGCAGGCGTCGCTACCTCACCGTAGACAGCCACGGGCTCTCTCGCCTGCAACAACAACTGATAAGGGTCCTTGTGTCCCAGTGCGCGTTCCACGGCCTCGATGACGAACTGCGACTTGGTGATGCCGCGACGCTTGGCCACCAATTCAAGCTCTCGCTCCAGCAATGTGTCCATGCGAACTGAAATGGTCATGATGCGCTCCTGGCGTTGTATTACAAGAATACTGTATCACTGGAGGGGGTGGTGACCGCGGCAGCTAAGTCCATCGAGCGCTGCGCGGCTCCGCCTCGGATCAGATGCCGACTCAACTGCGCAGCAAGGGGCTGGTCTTCGAACGGTGGGCCAAGCTGATGCGTATCTGCTCCAGCACGTCCTTCGCGCTTGCCGGGATCGGCGTGCCGGGGCCGTAGATGCCTTTCACCCCGGCCTCGTACAAGAATTCGTAATCGGCACGCGGAATCACGCCGCCGACGAACACGATGATGTCGTCGGCGCCCTGTTTCTTCAACTCGGCAATGATTTCCGGCACCAGCGTCTTGTGGCCGGCCGCCAGCGTGCTGACACCGACCGCGTGCACGTCGTTCTCGATCGCTTGGCGCGCGCATTCCTCGGCGGTCTGGAACAGCGGACCGATGTCCACGTCGAAGCCAAGGTCGGCGAAGGCGGTGGCGACGACCTTGGCGCCGCGATCGTGTCCGTCCTGGCCCAGCTTGGCGATCATCACGCGCGGGCGGCGGCCCTCGTCGCGGGCGAATTCACCGATTTCCTTCTGCAACTGCGCCCAGCCCTCGGCGCTGTCATAGGCAGCCGCATAAACGCCGGACACCTTTTGCGTGTCGGCGCGGTGGCGGCCCCAGGCTTTTTCGAGCGCGTCGCTGACCTCGCCGACGGTGGCGCGCACGCGCATCGCGCGGATGGCGAGATCGAGCAGGTTGGCGCTGCTCTTGGCGATCGCCAGACCGTGCGCGTCGTGTGCGCCCTCGCCCGCTTCGGCGCAGGCGGTCAGCGCCTCCAGCGCCACCTGCACCGCGGTGCGGTCACGCGCCGCGCGGATCGACTTGAGCCGCGCGACCTG
This sequence comes from Rhizobacter sp., assembly GCA_031390425.1. Classification (GTDB taxonomy): domain Bacteria; phylum Pseudomonadota; class Gammaproteobacteria; order Burkholderiales; family Burkholderiaceae_C; genus PBB1. Next base: position 10,492 of record JANMTL010000056.1, on the reverse strand, counting down.
ATTTTCGCGCACCGCAATGTTGTCGATGCTCAGCGTGTCGATCGCGTCTTCGGTCTCTAGTTTGTATTTATTCACGCCGACGATCACGTCACGCCGCGAGTCGATACGCGCCTGCTTCTCGGTCGCGCTGGCCTCGATCTTCAACTTGGCCCAGCCGCTGTCCACCGCCTTGACCATGCCGCCCATCGCATCGACTTCCGCGATGATCTTCCAGGCGGCATCGGCCATGTCCTGCGTCAGCTTTTCCATCATGTAGCTGCCGGCCCACGGGTCGATGACGCTGGTGATGTGGGTCTCTTCCTGGATGATCAACTGCGTGTTTCTCGCAATCCGCGCGCTGAACTCGGTCGGCAGCGCAATCGCTTCGTCGAGGCCGTTGGTGTGCAGGCTCTGCGTGCCGCCGAACACCGCTGCCATCGCCTCGATGGTGGTGCGTGCCACGTTGTTGTACGGGTCTTGCTCGGCCAGGCTCCAGCCCGAGGTCTGGCAGTGGGTGCGCAGCATCAGGCTCTTCGGGAGCTTCGGCTTGAACTCGCTCATGATCCGCCACCACAGCAGCCGCGCGGCGCGCATCTTGGCGATCTCCAAGTAAAAGTTCATCCCGATCGCCCAGAAGAAACTCAGGCGGCCGGCGAACTCGTCCACATCGAGACCCTGGGCCAGCGCGGTCTTCACGTACTCCTTGCCGTCGGCCAGCGTGAAGGCCAGCTCCAGCGCTTGGTTGGCGCCAGCCTCCTGCATGTGGTAGCCCGAGATGCTGATCGAGTTGAACTTCGGCATCTGCCGCGCGGTGTACGCGATGATGTCGCCGACGATGCGCATGCTCGGCTCGGGCGGGTAGATGTAGGTGTTGCGGACCATGAACTCCTTCAGGATGTCGTTCTGAATCGTCCCCGCCAGCAAGTCCTGCGACACGCCCTGCTCTTCGGCCGCAACGACGTACGCCGCCAGCACTGGCAGCACCGCGCCGTTCATCGTCATCGAGACGCTCACCTTGTCGAGCGGAATCTCGTTGAACAAAATCTTCATGTCCTCGACGCTGTCGATCGCCACACCCGCCTTGCCCACGTCGCCGCTGACGCGCGGGTGGTCGCTGTCGTAGCCGCGGTGCGTGGCCAGATCGAACGCCACGCTGACTCCCTGCCCGCCCGCTGCCAAGGCCTTTTTGTAGAAAGCGTTCGACGCCTCGGCGGTGCTGAAACCGGCGTACTGGCGGATGGTCCACGGCCGCACCGCATACATCGTGGCCTGCGGGCCGCGCAGGTACGGCGGGAAACCTGGCAGCGTGTCGGTGTGCGGCAGGCCTTTCAGGTCGGCAGCGGTGTACAGCGGCTTGACCACCAGCCCTTCCGGCGTGACCCAGTTCAAGGCATCGACCTGCCCGCCGGGTGCCGACTTGGCAGCAGCCTTTTGCCAGGTGCCCAGCGCGTCGGAGTTCAGGTGCGTCGGGTCAGACATGGGGACTCCGTTCGGCGTGGTGTGGCGGGTTGGCTAAGCACACAAACTTTGGCTTCGCCACGGCGCATCATGCATAATTCAAAATTGAATTATAAACAGAAGTTGCAGCTTACCCCAGCGTTTTCCCTCAGCGTCAGCCAGTTCGCATTCGCCCCATCCATCTGCACTGTCATCGTGTTGCACCACCCACCCGGTACTTCAGCATGAGCTCGCTCGACGCCCCGGAGACATCGCCTTCTGCCGCTGCTTCTCAGCGCGTTGCGACCCGTGCCGATGTGGCTGCCCGCGCGCGCCTGCCGTCGACCGCCTTGTATCAGCAGGTGGCCGAGCGACTGCGCTCGAAGATCATGGCGCACACGCTGGCGCCGGGAAGCTGGATCGACGAACAGTCACTCGCCGCCGAATACGGCACCAGCCGCACGCCCCTGCGCGAGGCCTTGAAGGTGCTGGCCGCCGAGGGCCTGGTGACGATGAAGCTGCGTCGCGGCGCTTACGTCACCGAGGTGTCGCAGCGCGACCTGTCCGAAGTGTTCCACCTGCTGTCGCTGCTGGAATGCGACGCCATTGGTGTGGTCGCAACGCAGGCCACCGATCCGCAATTGACCGAGCTGGCCGCACTGCATGCACGCTTGGAAGCGGCAGTGAGCGACCCCGATGCCTTCTTCGCTGCCAACGAACGCATTCACATCCGACTGCTCGAGATTGCCGACAGCCGCTGGCGCAATCAAATGGTGGCGGACCTGCGCCAGGTGATGAAGCTGAACCGCCATCACTCGTTGTTGAAAGACGGCCGACTGGCCGCGTCGCTGCAAGAACACCGCGCCATCATGGCCGCGCTCACCGCACGCGATGCGACCCGAGCGCAACACCTGATGCGCCAGCACATGGCGCACGGCCAGGAAGCCGCGACGCTGCCGTGACGGGTCGCCCGGCACGAGACTCGGACCGGGAACGACACCTCGGCCCGGCTCGTTCACACCGCGCTCGATTTGCTTGTTAACACGAACGATTCGCATTACATTGCAAAGCATGATGCCCTGTGATCCCCGCCAGCCCCCGCCAGCACGTGCTCCCCCTCAGGAACCCACTGTGCTGCGCAAGACATTCCACACGCCGACGATCGGCATCGCCACCAGCCACGAACGTCTTTCCGTGACGCTGCGCATCCTGTCGGGACTCGCACTCGCAGTGGCGTTGATCAGCCCCGACGTGATGGCGCGTCCGTCGCCCGACTTCGAATCGCCTTGTGGCGAGCCGCCCGGCCTGCAGCGCGCGCGCTGCGAGCGTCAGCGCGACCTGCAAGCGATCTGCGGCGCGACGAGCGGCGACGCGCGATCGCACTGCGAGCGCTGCTTCATCGCTGTCAACCCGATCCCCTGCGAGCCCTACAACGGCGACGACCGACGCCAACACGACGCCGAACTCGAAGCACTGCCCGCCTGCAGCGATGGGCCGATCGAAACGTTCATGGCGTGCCTGATCGAGGCCCTGTCGGCCTCGCTCGCAGCCATCACGGCACGCCGCTGACGCCATCTACCTTGGGCAGCAACACACGTCCGCGAGACCCTTTCAATGCCAGCCGCCGCCAGCCCAGACCGTGTATCCCGCACCCGACGCGCGGGCCGCTCATTCACCCCCCCTGGAGACCGTCATGCTCGACATAAGGACACACATGAATCCGCACGTTCGAAATGCACTTGAAGTCATCTTCTTCATCGTCGTGGTGTCACCAATCTGGATCGCCGTTCCAACGCATGGCCAAGCGGTCAATCACGCAGACACAGCCAGCGATCGCTGAGGCCGAGCCTGCGCCGACGCCTTCTCATCCCAAAGCATCGGGCACCACCACCCAGTGGTCGTCCAGCCGCCGATCGGCGACGTCGATGCGCAGGATGGTCAGGGCGTTCGACACATCGGGTGCAAGCGCCAGGCCTGCTGCGCTGGGCCGACCTCCGCTCCACAACCGATCCCCACCGACCGCCAGCGAGCAAGCCTCGGGCAACGGGGCGAAGCCGTGTCGAGATCGGTCTCGGAGGCGTAGCCCGTGCGGCCCCATTCGCGTACGGAGGCTGTATTCAAAGACCTCGGCAGGGCGCGACAATTGCCGGGTTTGTCAGCCACATGTTTCAGCCTCGCCACCACCCTCACCCCAACCCTCTCCCGCAAGCGGGCAAGGGGGCGAATACGCACTCCCTCGCCCCTGTAGTCGGGGGCGAGGTTGGGTTGAGGAGGCGGTGCGCGACGCAGCTGAGCAGGGTCACTGATCAAAGTTCCTGATGACTTGCCCCACCATCAGCGTGATCGCCGCCATCGCGCATCAGGGCGCCCTGGGAAAGGACAACCAGTTGCTGGTGCACCTGCCCGGCGATTTGCCGCGCTTCAAGCGCCTTACGCTCGGGCACCCGATCGTGATGGGTCGCAAGACCTGGGACTCGATCGGCCGGCCGCTGCCGGGGCGGCGCAACATCGTCGTCACGCGCAACGCCCAGTGGTCGGCTGACGGGGCCCAACGCGCCGCCAGCTTCGAAGCCGCGTTGGCGCTGGCCGGCGATGTCGAGCGGGTCTGCGTGATCGGCGGCGCCGAAATCTATGCGCTGGCACTGCCGCACGCCGACGAATTGCTGCTGACCGAGATCGATGCCGATTTCGCCGCCGACGCGTACTTTCCCGACTGGCCGCGCGATGAGTTCATCGAGGTGTCGAGCGAATCGAACCAAACGCCGCAGGGCCTCGCGTACCGCTACGTGAACTACCGGCGCAAGACGCCGCGTTGACCTCCATGAGACCACGTCGCGACCACCGGGAACGTCACCGAAGCGACCGCATCGGCTGGCTGCGCGCGACGGTGCTGGGAGCGAACGACGGCATCGTCTCGACCGCCAGTCTGCTGCTCGGCGTGGCGGCAGCCGGCAGCGATCGCCAGGGCATGCTGGTGGCAGGCGTTGCCGCGCTGGTGGCCGGCGCCATGTCGATGGCAGCGGGCGAGTACGTGTCGGTGCACACACAGGCCGACACCGAAACCGCCGATCTGGCCCGCGAGCAAGCCGAGCTCAACACCGATGCGGGTGGCGAGTTGCGCGAGCTCAGCGCCATTTACCAGAGCCGAGGTGTCGAGAGCGGTCTCGCGCGCCAGGTGGCACAGCAACTGATGGCGCACGATGCGCTGGCGGCCCATGCGCGCGACGAGCTCGGCATCTCCGAAGCCCTGAGCGCCCGGCCGCTGCAGGCGGCGGCGGCGTCGGCAGCGAGCTTCGCGGTCGGTGCGCTGCTGCCGCTGGGGGTGTGCCTGCTGGTACCGCCCGGGATGTTGGTGCCGGTGATTTGGGTCAGCGCCACGCTGAGCCTGGGGCTGCTCGGTGGCCTCGCGGCACGCGCCGGTGGCGCCGACGTGGCGCGCAGCGTGGGCCGGGTCGCACTGTGGGGCCTGCTGGCGATGGGGCTGACCAGCGTGGTCGGGTCGCTGTTTTCGATCACGCCCTGAAGTTGCGGGACGGGCTCTGATCGCCACGGCTGTCATCGCTCCATCGGCTGCGGAATCGTCCTTGCCGATATCTCTTTTTCGACAAAGCTAAGAAGCATCGCGTTGTTGTGGTCCGGACCGGGCTTCGTGAGAATCGGCGTCGCGGCATCTGCCGAAACCACCTGTCGCCACGCCCCGCGTCGCGGCGACGACTCATGAATTTTCAGCAACTGCGAGCCGTCCGCGAAGCGATCCGCTGCGGATTCAACCTGACCGACGTGGCCAACGTGCTGCACACCTCGCAGCCCGGCATCAGCCGACAAATCCGCGAGCTGGAAGACGAGCTCGGCATCGACATCTTCGTGCGCGCCGGCAAGCGTCTGACCGGGCTGACGCCGCCTGGTGCGGCCGTGCTGCCGATCGTCGAACGCCTGCTGCTCGAAGCCGACAACTTGAAGCGCGTCGGCGACGTGCGTCTTCTGCGCCTTCGCCCAGCCGCCGAACGCCTCGTCGATGGTGAACAGCTTCAGCTTCGGGAACTGCTTGTCGTACTTGGCCTGTGCCTTCGGATCGGTAGGCCGGTAGAAATGTTTGCCTGCGATGTCCTGGCCGTCGGGCGAGTACAGGTACTCCAGATACGCCTGCGCTACCGCTCGCGTGCCCTTTTTGTCCACCACCTTGTCCACCACCGCCACCGGCGGCTCGGCCAAGATGCTGATCGGCGGGTAGACGATGTCGAGCTTGTCAGTGCCGAATTCCTTCAACGCGAGGTGGGCTTCGTTTTCCCACGACAGCAACACGTCGCCGATGCCGCGCTCGGCGAAGGTGACGGTGGAGCCGCGCGCGCCCGAGTCGAGAACCGGCACGTTGGCGAACAGCTTGCCGACGAACTCGCGCGCCTTGGCGTCGCTGCCGCCGGGTTGCTTCAGCGCAAAGCCATACGCCGCCAAGTAGCCCCAGCGCGCGCCGCCTGAGGTTTTCGGGTTGGCCGTGATCACCGAGACACCGGGCTTGACCAAATCGTCCCAGTTCTGGATGCCCTTCGGGTTGCCCTTGCGCACCAGGAAAATGTAGGTCGAGGTGTACGGCGCGCTGTTGTGCTGCAAGCGCTTTTGCCAATCGGCGGGCAACAGCTTGGCGCGCTGCGCGATCTCGTCGATGTCGTAGGCCAGCGCCAAGGTCACCACGTCGGAGTCGATGCCGTCGATGACCGATCGCGCCTGCTTGCCCGAGCCGCCGTGTGATTGCTTGACGCTGACGGTGTCGCCGGTTTTGGCCTTCCAGTGCTTGGCAAATGCCGCGTTGTATTCGGCGTACAGCTCGCGCGTCGGGTCGTACGACACGTTGAGCAAGACGATGTCCTTGGCGGCGGCGCCGAAGGCGGTTGCACCGACGGCAACTGCCAACAGCGAGCAGCGAATCAGTCGATGGATCGATACAGCAACAGGCGAGAAAGCAGGCATGACGCGGGTCCCGAATGAGAGTGAAGTGCCATGCTAGGCAGCCACCTCGAACCCGGGAACGAAGCGTTCCGCGCTTGCTTACTCGGATTTCAGATGAGCATCACCGATAGGCACGGCGGTGGTGCGGCGAGCCGAAGTCGTTGTGGGCTTCGGCCAGTTCGCCGGTGGCGCGAGCGCGCTGGACCTCATTGCGAACCACGGCGCGGGTCAAGCTGGATTTGACGGATGCAGTGCTCGTGCCCAGATCGGGGTAGTCGACCAGCCGCAACTCGCCCGCCTGCTTGGCGCGAAGGTACTCGGCCTGAACTTCGGCACGGGTCAGCGAAACCTGCGGCGCTGCGACGCTGATCTGGCTGACATCGGCTTCGTTGTGGCGCAGTTCGCCGGCGAGTTGGGCGCGTTGGTATTCCGCGATGACCGCGGCACGGGTCAGAGTCGAAGGCCCGGTCTGGGCCAGCGCCGAGGTGGCTGCGAACAGGGACAGGGAGGTCAAAACGATGGCATTTAACTTGTACATGATGATTCCTTGAAACGTGTCGTTCGATAGGCGGGTTGGTCGATCAGCGGAGCGCGCGCAGATGCTGCGGCGAGCCGAAATCGATGTTGGCTTCGGCCAGTTCGCCGGTGCTGCGTGCCCGCACGTATTCGTTACGGACCTCGGCGCGGGTGAGCGACGACACCGTGGGCGCGTCGGCCGCACTGGCGTACCCGTTGACGCTGCGCAGTTCACCCGCTTGACTGGCGCGCACGAACTCGGCCTGAACGTCGGCGCGGGTCAGCGTGGCCGGTGCGCGGGCTTTTAACGTGTAGCTGGTTTCGTAGCCCGTGATCGGCAGTTCGCCGGCAGCGCGGGCGCGTTGATACTCGGCGGTGACTTCGGCGCGGGTCAATCCTGAAGCGGACTCGGCGGCGTAAGCCGATGCAGAAGCAAACACCGAGACGGTGGCCAGGAGGAGTGCGTTGAGCTTGGTCATGATGGTTCCTTGTGGGGATGTTGGAAAGGTGCAGAAGTGACAGCGTGTTGTGCGTTTCTGTCCTGCATAGGTCAGCGGTTGGGCGCAAACCATTACCCGTTTCCACAACCCATTTCGGTCACATTTTTGTGATCGTCATGTGATCTGCGTGAGGCTCCTGCGAGGGTGCGATCTACGCGTAAGCAAAGGTAAATCCGGTGCTGCATCTCGGGCGCTTGTCACCACGATGAGATCGAGAGACGTTGTGTCTGCACGCACATTCTTTTGGAGATTGACTTGAAGAAAATCATCGCTCTGCTGCTGGCTGCATCAGCCATCGGCCAGGTCGCGGCAGAGACCCGCGTCGGGGTCTCGATCGGTATCAACCAGCCCGGTGTGTACGGCCGCATCGACATCGGTGACCTGCCCCGCCCGGCGCTGGTCTATGCGCAGCCGGTGATCATTGCCCCGCCGCCGATCATTTATGAACGTCGGCCGATCTACCTCTACGTGCCGACGGTGCACCAGCACGACTGGCGTCGCTACTGCGGTCGCTACAACGCATGCGGTCAGCCGGTGTATTTCGTGCAGGACCAGTGGGTGCGCGAACGCTATGAGCGCGAGCATCCGGGCTGGGATCGAGGTCGCAAACGCGGCAAGGACAAGTGGCGCGACGATCGACATGACCGGGACGATGACCGCGGCCGCGGTCGCGGGCATGGGCATGGGCGGGATCACTGACCCGGTGAAACCGAGAAATCGGTTTCACCGGGTCAGCGTCTGATCCTCTGCCGACCGCAAAGGCACCGACGCGGTGCCGCCCTGTTTTCAAGGAGGCGGCGCCCGCCCGCTCATCGCGCAAAGGCCGGCGGCGGTGCCGAAGTTCAGAGATACAGCACGACGACTTCGGAGACCACGCCGTCGCAGACCACCGGAACCGCGATCAGCGCGTTCGATCCGATGGCCGCAGCCGCAGCGGCCGGCGCGCCCTCTTCGGTAGCTGGCTGCTCGCTGATGACCGGCACGCCGCCGACCCACGCCTTCGCGATCGATACGACCGAGCCGCTCACGCTCGGCGAAATCGGCAGCTTGGCAGCCACCGTCGAGCGACCCCCATGCAGTTCGCTGAACGCGAAGTCGCGGCTCAACTGCGCCCCGTCGGCGTCGCCGACCCAGCGCTCGATGCGGCGGGCCAACGGCAGCCCGGCGCTGGCGAGAAAGGTGACCACATGGCAGTCGTCGAGCCGCGAGCCCACGGGAATCGCGAGGCCGCGTTGCAGCCCCGCTTCAGCCGCTTCCTCGGAGCGCAGAAAGCGCCCGGAAGCCGAGGCCAGGTCTTCGATGAAGACCGCCTCACCGCGCTGCCAGGCGAGCCCCGGCAACCCGACACCGCGTGGCAGATAGGTGTCGCGAGAGATCGTCTCGAAGCCCTGCGCACCCGAACCGTAGGCGCCGTCTGCCAGCGTCATGTCGGAGGTGACTCGTGCGTTGTGGTGCCACAACTCCAACGCACTGGCCTGCAGCGGATCGTGACGGCAAAACAGCACCAGCACCCCGCCGATCACATCGCGTACGAAGTACGGCAGCGCAACCGCACACGTGAAGCCTGCGGCGCGCGCCGCATCGGTGCGGCGGAAACCGGTGCCCACGAAGTCGTGCAGCAGGACCGGTTGGCCGTCGTCCCAAGCCCGTCCGGGCAGACCCTCGCCACGGCCGAAGCACATCGACCGGCTGAGGGCTGCGAATCGCTTCGCGGAACCGAACGCACCGTCCGAGAATTCAAGCAGCGATCGGTCGTCGGTGGGCAGCCAAAGTTCGGCGGCCTGGATAAAGGTGGCGTGCATGGGCGTTCAATGAGTGGTTTCCACGCTCCGCAAGTTGTGGGCCACGTCTTCCGCCCGCGCGTCGGCTGTACGGCCTCACCGGAAAAAGATCGCGCCACCGATGATGCCCAGCCGCAGACTGGCGCCAGGCACCTGCACCTCACAATTCTTGCCGAAGCGGCTGTAAGCACCGGCCGTGCTTGCACGACTCAACGCCTTGCAGGTTCAGTATCGTGGCGGCCCATCGACCCAGACGCGCATGAGCTTTCTATCCTCACACTTCTCATCGAAACAATCGCTCACCCGCCGGGCGCCCGCGTGCGCGTTGCGCCTGGCGTCGGCTGCGGCCGATGTGCCAGCCGCCCAAGCGCCGCGCTTCGAGGTTTTCAACTTCGAAGTCAACGCGGGTCTGGCGCAGTCCTGCGACACCGGTCTGGATGCCCATCTGACCTCGCAGGACGAAGCGACAGGCGCGGCGGCTTTCAAACGCGCGCACACCAGGGTGGCGCTACAACGGCGCGGACGCGGCCTGGCCTGATCTCCCCCTCCTCTCTTGCAGGACTCGCATGCGCTTCCCACACTCTTTCCACACCCCCGCTTCCAGCCGAGCCTTCCGCTCAGCAAACAACGCGCTTCGGCTGTCCGCCAGCCTCGGCCTGACGCTGTGGCTCGGCGCCTGCGCCACCGCGCCACCACCGGTCGCCGAGCCCAAGGCTCATCTGCCGCTGCTGACGGGCTGGTTCGACGGCGAGGAGGTGCTGTACGTCACCACCGATGTGTCGGACGCCGACGTGGCCCGTGCCAAGGACAGCAACTACGCGCCCCGGCTCGCCCACACCTTGCCGCGCGGCGGCAGCGACGGCACGCGCGCACTGCGGCCCGGTGAGCCGTCGGCGGTGGACAAGGTCTACGCCGTCACCAATCATGCGCAGTCGAGCGTATTCGCCTCAGCGCCGTCGCCGATGGGCCACGGCAACACCTTCAGCACCTACAGCCCGCTGTGGCAGATGGTCACCGTCACCTGGCGCGCCGGCCAGGCGCCACGCACGCTGAAGTCCGAAGAAGAAGTGCTCGACGCCGCCGACAAAGGCGCGGTGACGCTGGCCGTCACGGCGGTTGTTCTGAACTGCCCCATCGTGCATCGCGGACCGAAAGGCGGCCTGCCCGGACTGACGTTCGATCAGGCGAGCCGACGTTAGGGCAACGCTGAACAAGTCCGCGCCGTGCGCAGCGGAGTCTTTGCGGGAATAAGGCTTCGTTCCGAAGCCGGGGGCGGGCAGAGAGCCCGACCCCGACTTCGCGCCTTGCGCCTCATCCCGCAAAGACTCCGCCGCG
>JANMTL010000038.1:0-17626 GCA_031390425.1 Rhizobacter sp. | reverse complement strand
GTTTACCCGCCAGGTAGAAAGAAACCCTTCTGCTTACCGCCTGGTAGGCGGCGTTATTGAAATCCCGGTGGTAGTAAATGTTTTGTACAAAACAAATGCACAGAATATTTCGCTGGCGCAAATTCAATCACAGATTACAGTATTGAATGCAGACTTTGCTGCATTAAATACAGACTATAACAATACTCCTGCTGTCTTCCAGAGTGTACGTTCCGGCAATATCGGTATCCGTTTTGTTATAGATAATCTCACTACTGATATTATCCGTAAGAAAACAAACAAATCAAGCTGGCAACTTAATGATGGAATGAAAAAAAGCAGCCAGGGAGGAATTAACCCAACAAGCCCGACTACTAAACTGAATATATGGGTATGTAACTTAACTGGTGGCTATTTAGGCTATGCTCAATTTCCCGGCGGACCTTCTGCCACTGATGGTGTTGTAATTGATGATAATGCTATGGGTACTACAGGTACCGCTGCTGCTCCTTTCAATAAGGGAAGAACTGCCACACATGAAGTAGGTCATTGGATGAATCTCTATCATATATGGGGTGATGATGGCACTGCTTGTACTGGAAGTGACCAGGTTTCCGACACTCCTAATCAAGGAAATGAAAACTACAGCTGCCCTACATTTCCGCAGATTTCCTGCAGCAATGGCCCCAATGGAGATATGTTTATGAACTACATGGATTACACAGATGATGCCTGTATGTTTATGTTCTCAGCCGGACAAAAAACCAGAATGCTGGCTGTGTTTGCAACAGGTGGGCCGAGAAACAGTTTTGCGCAATAATAACTTCCTTATAAATTATAAGAAAAATGCCCGTTTATCGGGCATTTTTTATTTCATATAAATAGCTTCTGTACCAAAATAAGAATGCAACACAGGCGGAAGTTGTATTTGCCCTTCTGCCTGATTATTTTCCAGCAGGCAGGATGCACGAACACCACCGGCATCGCCTGCAGCGCAGCAATGCTGCGCGTCGTCGGCACCGTCACTGCGGGGTCATCGCAGGCAATCTAGCGGGCTTTGGCGCGGATCTCGGGCAGCGCCTTTTGAAGGTAGTACACCATCGACCAGACCGTCAGCACCGCCGACGCGTAGATCAGCACGGTGCCCCACAGGTGGGTGTCGATCACGCCGAACAGCGTGCCGTGGTACAGCAAAAACGGGATCGCGACCATCTGCACCACCGTCTTGACCTTGCCCAGCATGTGCACCGCCACGCTGCGCGAGGCGCCGATCTGCGCCATCCATTCGCGCAGCGCCGAAATGGCGATTTCGCGCCCGATGATGACCAGCGCCACCAGCGCATGCAGCCGGTTCAGGTGCACCAGCACCAGCAGTGCGGCGCAGACCAGGAACTTGTCGGCCACTGGATCCAGGAAGGCGCCGAACGACGAGGTCTGGTTCAGCTTGCGCGCCAGGTAGCCGTCGGCCCAGTCGGTCAGCGCGACGACGATGAACAGCGCGGTGGCCACCGTGTTGCGCGTGACCTCGTTCAGATCAAGATAGAAAACGCCGACCACCAGCGGGATCGCGACGATGCGGGCCCAAGTGAGGAGCGTCGGCAGGTTGAAAAACATGCGATCGATTGTGCCGTGTCGTGGTGCCGAGACGCTCACTGTTCGTCGAGGATGCGAGGCTTGAATTGCCTGGCGTCGTTGAATAAAAACGTTTCGGTGAAGCGCCAAGGCCGCGACAGGCGCGACACATCACCGAACGGCGCGGCACGCTTGACCGCGTCGATGGCAAGTTGCGTGGTGTCCTTGGCCTGGCGCGGATAACGCAGCACCTCGATGCGCCGGATCGATCCGTCTCCGTTCAGGTCGACCGACAGCACCGGAATCGCCAGCAGCACGTTGGGTGCGCGGCCGGCGTAGGTGAGGTGCGGATTGGCCGCGACGATGCGCCGTGCCGCCTGCAAGCGCAGTTCGTCCCAGTTGCGAACCGGCCCGGGCGCCGCCAGGCGAACCGCGCCGGTGGCAGCCGCAGCGATCGCCTGCGTTGCGGCAGCGCGCGCTTCGACGGGCTTCGGCGCAACGGCAGACGCCACGGCAGGTGCAGCAGTCGAAGCGGGCACAGCCCGCGCCGCGGTCACGGGCGCCGGAGGCCGCACCGTTTCCGCAGCACAACCGACCAGCAGCGCGACGCCCAAACACGCGACTCGCGACGTGCGCAGCCGACCCCTCTCAATGCAGTGCACGGTAGATTTCCTCGGCCAGATCTTTCGAGATGCCGTCCACGGTCAGCAGATCGACAACGCTGGCGCTGGCGACGCCGCGCACGCCGCCGAAGCGCTGCAGCAGCTTGGCGCGTTTTTTCGGGCCGACGCCGGGGATGTCTTCGAGCTTGCTGCCACCGGTGCGCACGCTGGCGCGCTTGGCACGCATGCCGGTGATCGCGAAGCGGTGCGCCTCGTCGCGGATCTGCGCGACCAGCATCAACGCTGCCGAGTCGCGGCCCAGACCGATCTTCTCGCGGCCGTCGGCAAACACCAGTTCCTCCAGCCCGACCTTGCGCGCTTCGCCCTTCTCGACACCGACGATCAGGCCGAGGTCGATGCCCAACTCCTCGAACACCTCGCGCGCCATGCTGACCTGGCCCCGGCCGCCATCAACCAGCACCAGATCTGGCAAGCGCAACTCGGGCTTGGCGATGACGCCATCGTCGGCCTGCGCCGCGACGCCGTCGTCGTCAGAGGTGGCTTCGGCACGCTGAGCAACCTGCGCGGCCAGCTTGCCGTAGCGCCGCATCAGCACCTGACGCATCGCCGCGTAGTCGTCGCCGCCGGTGATGCCTTCGATGTTGTAGCGGCGGTACTGCGCACTCTGCATCTTGTGGTTCTCGAACACGACACACGATGCCTGGGTCGCTTCACCGGCGGTGTGGCTGATGTCGAAACACTCGATGCGGAATGTGTCCAGCGCTTGTGCATCGATCTCCAGCGCATCGATCAGTGCGCGCGTTCGCGCCTGCTGCGAACCCTCTTCGGCCAGCAGTTGCGCCAGACGCAGGTCGGCGCCCTGGATGCACATGTCCAGCCACGCACGCCGTGCATCGCGCGGCTGGTGCTGGGCCGTGACCTTGACGCCGGCTTGCAGCGACAGCGCATCGATCAGCGCCTTGTCGACCGGGTGGCTCAGCACCAGCAATGGCGGCACGCCGCCGCCCAGGTAGTGCTGCGCGATGAAGGCCTCGAGCACCAGCGCTTCGGGTGCCGAGGCGGTCGCATCGGGGCCATGGTCTTCTTCGGTCGCGCCTTCGGTCAGCGCGGTCGCATCGTCGACGTGCACCGGAAAGAACGGCCGGTCACCGAGGTGCCTGCCGCCGCGCACCATCGCCAAGTTGACGCAAGCGCGACCGCCCTGCACCTTGACCGCCAGGATGTCGGCGTCTTTGGTGGCGGCACCGGTGTTGTCCTCGACCGATTGCCGGTGCAGCACGCGCGACAGCGCGCCGAGTTGGTTGCGAATTTCGGCTGCCTGCTCGAACTGCAAGGCGTCGGCGTGTTTCATCATCTGCGCCTGCAGCCGATCCATCACCTGCTGCTGCTCGCCCAACAAAAAACGTTCGGCATTCGCCACGTCGCGCGCGTAGTCGTCGGTGGAAATCAGCTTCACGCACGGACCCGAGCAGCGCTTGATCTGATGCAGCAGACACGGCCGGCTGCGGTGGTTGAAGACCGTGTCCTCGCAGGTGCGCAGCCGAAACACCTTCTGCAGCAATTGGATCGACTCCTTGACCGCCCAAGCGCTGGGGTACGGGCCGAAGTAGCGATGCCGCTGATCGACGGGCCCGCGGTAGTAAGCCATCCTCGGATACTGCGATGAGAGGGACGACGCCGCCGCATGGGGCAGCCCTGTGATCTTGAGGTACGGGTAGCTCTTGTCGTCCCGAAACAGGATGTTGTAGCGCGGGTTCAGCGTCTTGATCAGGTTGTTTTCGAGCAGCAGCGCCTCGGCCTCCGAGCGCACCACCGTCGTCTCCATCCGCACGATCTTCGTGATCATGTGGCCGATGCGCGTGCCGCCGTGCTGCTTCTGAAAATAGCTGGCGACGCGCTTTTTCAGGTCGCGCGCCTTGCCGACGTAAAGCACGCCGCCGTTCGCATCGAAGTAGCGGTACACGCCGGGCAGGCCGGGCAATGCGGCCACGTCGGCGAGCAGGCGCTGGCGCTGCGCGTCGGGTTCGGCGGTTGATTCGTCGGCGTCAGACATCGGCAGCGATTGTGCCGACCCCCGGATAATTCGCCGATGCCCTTGCCGCCCGCTGCGACCCACCCAGTCAGCCGCACCTCGGACCTGTTCTGCCGCGTGGTCGACAACCATGGCGACGTCGGCGTGTGCTGGAGGCTGGCTGCCGATCTGGCTTCGCGAGGCCTCGTGGTGCGGCTGTGGATCGACGATGCGCGTGCGCTGTCGTGGATGGCGCCGACGGGCGCTTGTGGTGTCGAGGTGCGGCCCTGGCCGGCGACCGGTGGCGATATGGCCCACGCGATCGCGCAGCCTGCGAATGTGGTGATCGAAGCCTTCGGCTGCGGCCTGCCTGAGCCGTACTTGCGCCACCTGGCCGAGACGCACCGGCGATCGGCGGCGCCGGTCTGGATCAACCTCGAATACCTGAGTGCCGAGTCGTACGCCGAGCGCAGCCACGGCCTGCCCTCGCCGCAAGGCAGCGGCACGGCGCGCGGCTTGACCACTTGGTTTTTCTATCCTGGATTCGCACCGCAAACCGGTGGCCTGCTGCGCGAGACCGATCTGGCGCAGCAGCAAGCGGTGTTCGACCGCGACGCCTGGCTCAGGGATCGCGATATTGCGCTGCGTCCTGGCGAGCGGCTGGTCAGCCTGTTTTGTTATGCCAATCGGAACCTGCCCGACCTGTTGCGCGCACTCGCTGTGCGCCCCACGCTGCTGCTGACCACGCCGGGCCACGCGACCGAGCAGGTGACGCAGGCGCTGGCCGATGCACACAACCTGCCGCTGTTGCGCACCCACCCCCTGCCCTGGCTGAGCCAAACCGACTACGACCACCTGCTGTGGTCGTGCGACCTGAACTTCGTGCGCGGCGAGGATTCGCTGGTGCGCGCAATCTGGGCCGCACGGCCTTTCGTGTGGCAGCTCTACCCGCAGCACGACGAAGCGCACGCGGTCAAGCTGGCAGCGTTCTTGTCGAAACAACTGACGCCGATGGACCAGCCGGTGTCCGATGCGATCACTCACGCAAGCTGGCGCTGGAACGGTCTGGGGCGGCGCTTGCCCTCGCAGAACACCGCTGAATCGGATGGCTGGAGCTGGCTGAATTCACCCGCAACGATGTCGGCCTGGGGTGCCCGCTGTGCGTCGTGGCGAGCAGAACTGATCGCTCGACCCGACCTCACCACCCAGTTGCTGGCGTTCGTGGCGGCCCGGCAGACGGACGCGCAGGCTAAAATCTAGGGCTTTTCGTTTCGCTACCTGCGAAATTTGAAAAAGCCAACTTCACGGACCTCAACGGACAGCGTCATGAAAATCGCAATGGAAATTCGCGCCGGCAACGTCATCATGCACGGCAAAGACCCGATGGTCGTGCTGAGGACCGAATACAGCCGCGGCGGCCGCAATTCGGCCACCGTGCGCATGAAGCTCAAGAGCTTGCTGAGCAACTCCGGCACCGAAGTCGTCTTCAAGGCCGACGACAAAATGGACCAGGTCATCCTCGACAAAAAGGACTGCACCTACTCCTACTTCGCCGACCCGATGTACGCCTTCATGGACGCCGAGTACAACCAGTTCGAGGTCGAGAGCGAGAACATGGGCGACGCGCTCCAGTACCTCGAAGACGCGATGCCGGTCGAAGTCGTGTTCTACGACGGGAAGGCGATCTCGGTCGAACTGCCGACCAGCCTGGTACGCGAAATCGTCGAGACCGAGCCCGCCGTCAAGGGCGACACCTCGGGCAAGGTGCTGAAGAACGCCAAGCTGGGAACCGGCTTCGAGATTTCGGTGCCGCTGTTCGTGCAGACCGGCGACAAGGTCGAGATCGACACCCGCACGCACGAGTACCGCAAGCGCGTTTGACGCTGAACGCCTGTCGGCGGGACAGAAAAAAGGCGCCTTCGGCGCCTTTTTGTTTGGTGGATGATGCTTCGATGTATGTCGCTGAATCTTTGTTCGCCGCACTGACTGCGCAGTGGCAAGGCCGCGCCCGCTTCGTCGTGCTGGACGATCGGTTCGACGGCGGTGAGCGGTTTCAACGCATCAGAGCGGCGTGGCGCGGTGACCCGAACCGCTGCGCGCAATTGCATGTCATCACCGTGTCGACCGACCTCGCGAGCGGCTGCACCGCGCAGCTGCTGGCCGATGAAATCGACGGCGCCTGGCCACCGATGACGCCGAACATTCACCGGCTGGCCTTCGACGGTGGGCGGGTGCAATGGCTGCTGATGCCGATGCCGTTGCACGCAGCGCTGCGCGAGTTGGTGGCGCAGGTGGATGCGTTTGTGCTGACGGCACACTCCGCAGCCGACGATCACGCTGCGAAGCGCCAGGCCAGGGCGTTGGCGCGGTTGGCGCAGGTGGGCAGCACGGTGTGGTTCGACGCGGCGGAGGTATCGGCGAACGACACCTCAGCGCACGCGATGCGCTCCGCTGGATTTGACACCCTCTGCCCAGCGGGGCGAGGGGGTCAAGACTGGCACTACGCGCCATCGTTCACGCCTCGACAGAACCCCTCACGCACCGAATCAAGTTCACCACCGAACATCCCCATCCTCATCGTCGGCGCTGGCCTCGCCGGCTGCGCGATGGCCTGGGCACTGGCCGAACAAGGTCGCGACAGCCTCGTCTTCGAGCGCCACCGCGCGGTGGCGATGGAAACCTCGGGCAACCCGGCCGGGCTGTTCCACGGCATCGTCAACCCGCAAGACGGTGCGCATGCGCGCTTCAATCGGGCCGCCGCGTTGGAGGCACAGCGCGCGGTCGCCGTCGCACTGGCGCAGCACGGCGTGCCCGGCAGCGTGCACGGCCTGCTGCGCCTGGAGATCGCCAAGGATGACGACACCTGCGTGCTGGCGATGCAGGCCACGCTGGCGCGGCTCGGTCTGCCGACGGGCTATGCGCAGGCGCTGTCGGCGCAGCAGGCATCGGCACAGGCCGGTATCAGGTTGCAGCATCCGGCCTGGTCGTACCCGGGCGGCGGCTGGGTGCAGCCGGGCGGGCTGGCACGATCGTTCATCGAGCGCGCGGGCGGCCGGGCGGCGTTGCGCACCGGCTGCTCGGTCGAGTCGCTGATGCGCGGCTCCGGTCGCTGGCAGTTGCGCGATGCGGGCGGCGCGTTGCTGGCGGAGTCCGAGGTGGTGGTGCTGGCAAATGCCGGCGATGCGCTGCGGTTGCTGCGACCGTGGCTGCCGATCTCTCAGCCCGCTGTCTCTGAGTCCGAAATTTGGCCGCTGCTGAAGGTGCGTGGGCAGATCAGCACGATCGAATCGGCGGTGATCGGCGGCGCGACGTTGCCGCGCATCCCGATCACTGGCGCTGGCTATGTGCTGCCGGATGTCGGTGGACTGGCAATCTTCGGCGCCAGCTCGCAGGTCGGTGACGACGACCCGGCGGTGCGCGACAGCGATCATCAGCACAACCTGGCTCAGTTATCTCGTCTGACGGGCGTGCCGCATCTTCTCGATGTGAGCCGTCTCGGCGGTCGCACCGGTTGGCGCTGGACCACCGACGATCGTCTGCCGTTGCTGGGAGCGGTGCCGGATATCGCGGCGGCGCTGACGATCGATCGGTTGGAGCAGCCGGCACAGGTGCCACGTCTGCCCGGGCTCTACGCCTGCACGGCGTTCGGTTCACGCGGTATCACTTGGGCAGCGCTGGCGGCGCAGGTGGTAGCCGCTTCCATCACCGGCGCCCCGATGCCGATCGAGGCCGGCCTGCTGGCCAGCGTGGACGCGGCCCGATGCGTGATCCGGACTGCGGCTCGACGATCACGTCGCAGGTGCTAGAAGCCCAGCGGGCGTCGGATCAGGGGGTCGGCTGACCGGCCTCTGCGGCCGCAGCAGCACCGGCCGTGTCGTCGGATGCCGCATCTGGCTCACCGTCGACACCGGGTTTTCGACCCGCTTTTTCTTTCACTTTCTCTTCCTTCTTTTTTTTCTTGGCCAGCTCACGCTGGCGTTTTTCAAACGAGTAATTGGGCTTGGCCATGGGCATGCATCCACTTCAATGAATAAGACGGCGAGATTACGCTGTTTTCAGCTCGTTCCTGCCGCGTCAAGGTGCGCTGTCGTAGCGCTTCGTTTCGACACCGTCGGCGGTGCCGAACAGGCAGACGCTGGCCTTGTTGCGCGCGAAGATGCCCACGCTGACCACCCCGGGCCACTGGTTGATCTCGCGTTCCATCGCCAACGGATCGCTGATGTGCAAGCCATGCACATCGATCAGGTGGCAGCCGTTGTCGGTGACCACCCCGGCCCGTAACACCGGCCGCCCGCCGAGCGCGGCGAAAAGTCGGCCGATCTGCGCCGAAGCCATCGGAATCACCTCCACCGGCATCGGAAACCGCCCGAGCACCGCAACGCGCTTCGACGCATCGGCGATGCAGACAAAGCGATCGGCCAAATCAGCGATGATTTTCTCGCGCGTCAGCGCCGCGCCGCCGCCCTTGATCATGTGGCCGCGCGGGTCGATCTCGTCGGCACCGTCGATGTAGACCGGGATGCGCTCGACGCCATTGCTGTCGAGAACCGCGATGCCCTGCGCGCGCAGCCGCTCGCTGCTTTTCTCGCTGCTCGACACCGCACCGGCAATCTGCTCACGCATGCCAGCCAGCGCATCAATGAAGCAGTTGACCGTCGAGCCGGTGCCCACGCCGACCACGCTGCCTGGCACCACATACGCCAGCGCGGCGCGACCGACCATCAGCTTCAGTTCGTCTTGGGTCATCGCTGGGATCATCGCTGGGGTCATGAACAAGGCCGTTTGAGACAATCCCCAATTATCCCGCGCTGAATTCATGCCGCTTCTTCCGTATTCACTGACCCGCCCATTTCTGTTCGGCCTTGACCCCGAGCAGGCACACGACCTAACGCTGGACACACTGGCGCGGATCCAGCACACGCCGCTGATGTGTGCAATCCGCCAACCACGCGTCGACGACCCGTTGACAGTGGCGGGCCTGCGCTTTCCCAACCGCATCGGCCTGGCCGCCGGGCTCGACAAGAACGGGCGCTGCATCGACGGCTTCGGCGCGCTCGGCTTCGGTTTCATCGAGGTCGGCACAGTGACGCCGCTGGCGCAGCCCGGGAACCCGAAGCCGCGCATGTGGCGGCTGACCGAAGCGAACGCGCTGATCAACCGGCTGGGCTTCAACAACGGCGGGCTCGCGGCCTTTGTCGCCAACGTGCAGCGCGCGCGCTTCCGGCAGCAGGGCGGCATCCTCGGGTTGAACATCGGCAAGAACGCGGCCACGCCGATCGAGCGTGCGGTCGATGATTACCTGACGTGCCTCGACGGCGTGTACCCGCATGCCGATTACGTGACGGTCAACATCTCCTCGCCGAACACCCAGAACCTGCGCGCGTTGCAAAGCGATGCCGCGCTCGATGCGCTGCTGGGCACGCTGTCGGAGCGTGATGCGGTGCTTGCGCGGCGATACGGCCGCAAGGTGCCGCTGTTCGTGAAGATCGCGCCCGACCTGGTCGAAGACCAAGTGCGAGTCATCGCCGCCACGCTGAAGAACCACGGCATCAGCGGCGTGATCGCAACCAACACGACGATCTCGCGCGAGGCGGTCCAGCACCTGTCGCACGCCGACGAAGCCGGCGGGCTGTCGGGTACACCCGTGTTCGAGGCCAGCAACGCGGTGATCCGCCAATTGCGCGCCGAACTGGGTTCGGGCTACCCGATCGTCGGTGTCGGTGGTGTGATGAGTGGAGCGGATGCGGTCGCCAAGATGGCTGCAGGGGCCGACCTAGTCCAGATCTACACCGGGTTCATCTACAAGGGACCGGAACTGATAACTGAGGCTGCGCTTGCGTTGAAGCAGAACGCTTTGAGGTAGACGCGGGAGCGCTGCGTCGGTGCACTGTGTTGCGTTCATGCCCGGGGGCAGAGCCCCAGGCGCTCGCCAGGCACAAACAGTCCTCAGGACTGTTTGTGTCCGGGCTTGCTCCCCCGGGCCGAAAAAGACCGGCCCTCCTCCTTTACTTCACTCCACACAGCGCACCGCCACGGCGCTCCTGCAAGCACGGCAGCGGCTCGGGATTTGAGTTCGTTGCAGGCCACAGTGGTGGCGGTTGCTGAGGGCGTTGGGTGACCGGCGCAGTGAAGTGAAGGAGGAAGGGCCGCCGTTCAGGCAGGCCCTGGGGGACATGAACGGAGCCGGTCACTCGACGCCCTCAGCAGCAGAACCCAAACGCGCAAATGAAAAAGGCGCGTCATCGACGCGCCTTCGGTAAATGAGGAACTGAGTGGGGTCAGTGCAAAGGCACACCCGTCTTCGATTGCAGTTCTTCACGGGTCACACCGTCAGCCAGCTCGACCACCTTCAAGCCCTGCGGCGTCACGTCCATCACGGCCAGGTCGGTGATGATGCGGTTGACCACACCCAAGCCGGTCAACGGCAGCGTGCAGGCCGGGATGATCTTCAGATCGATCGTGCCGTCCTTCTTCTTCGCGACGTGCTCCATTAGCACGATGACGCGGGCCACGCCGGCCACCAGGTCCATCGCGCCGCCCATGCCCTTGACCATCTTGCCGGGAATCATCCAGTTGGCGAGGTCGCCCTTCTCACTGACCTGCATCGCACCCAGGATGCTCAGGTTGATCTTGCCGCCGCGGATCATCGCGAAGCTGTCGTGTGAGCCGAAGATCGACGAGCCCGGGATCGTGGTCACCGTCTGCTTGCCGGCGTTGATCAGGTCGGCATCGACCTCGTCTTCCGTCGGGAACGGGCCGATGCCGAGCATCCCGTTCTCGCTTTGCAGCCAGACCTCGATGTCGGGCTGCACATGGTTGGCCACCAGCGTCGGCAGGCCGATGCCGAGGTTGACGTAAAAGCCGTCTTGCAGCTCTTTCGCAGCGCGTGCCGCCATTTGGTCGTGTGTCCAGGCCATGATCAGGCTCCCGCTTTCTCGGTCGATTTTTCAGTGAGCGTGCGCTTTTCGATGCGCTTTTCGGGGTGTTTGTTCAGCACGATGCGATGAACATAAATGCCGGGCAGGTGCACCGAATCCGGATCGAACGTGCCGGTCGGCACGATTTCCTCGACCTCGGCAATCGTCAGCCGTCCGGCCATCGCCGCAGCCGGGTTGAAGTTGCGCGCGGTGCGGCGAAACAGCAAGTTGCCGCTCTCGTCGGCTTTCCACGCCTTGACCAGGCTGACTTCGGGATTCAATGCCCGCTCCATCACGTAGACCGAGCCGTCGAATTCGCGCGTTTCCTTGCCTTCAGCCACCAGCGTGCCGACACCCGTTTTGGTAAAGAACGCCGGGATGCCGGCACCACCGGCGCGCAACTTCTCGGCCAACGTGCCTTGCGGCGTGAATTCCAGTTGAAGTTCACCGGCCAGATACTGGCGCTCGAACTCTTTGTTCTCGCCGACGTAGCTCGAGATCATCTTGGTGATCTGGCGCGTTTCGAGAAGTTGCCCCAGGCCGAAACCGTCAACGCCGGCATTGTTCGAGATCACCGTCAGGTTCTTCACGCCGCTGTCGCGCAGTGCGGCGATCAGCGCTTCGGGGATGCCGCACAGACCGAAGCCACCCACCGCCAGCAACTGGCCGTCAGCGACGACGCCCTTGAGCGCCGCGTCAGCGCTCGGATACACCTTGTTCATTGCATTGCTCTCCAGGACATGCACACACGCCCACCGACGGGTCGGCGATCACCAGCCGGAGATTGTGCCCCGCCGAATGCAAGGGTTTCGCTTGTCAGCGACTGAAAGCGTTCACAACGCGTAGCCGTCGTCTGCCTGGATCACCGCGCCGTTGATGAAATGGCTTTCGTTGGCGCACAGCATCATCAGCACCGCGTCCAGGTCCCGCGGCTGGCCGATGCGTTTGCGCGGCAGTGTGTCGATCAGGCGCTTGCCGGCATCGGTGAGCCATTCGTGGTGGTTCATGTCGGTGTCGATATAACCAGGGCAAATCGCATTCACGTTGATGCCGTGCTTGCCCCATTCGAGGGCCATCGCGCGGGTCATGTGGATCACCGCCGCCTTGCTCATGCTGTAGACGCCGATCTTGCTGAGCGCCTTCAACCCGGCCATCGACGCGATGTTGACGATGCGCCCGCCGGTGAAGGTGCCCGGTGCCGCACCTTTGGCGCGCGCGATCATCCGCTTGCCGACTTCTTGCGCGACGAAGAACGCGCCGCGCGTGTTGATGTCGAACACGAAGTCGTAATCTTCCTCGGTCACTTCGGTCAGCTTCTGCGAGGTGCTGACGCCCGAGTTGTTGACCAGGATGTCGATCGTGCCCATCTCGGTCTCGGCGTGCGCCACGGCGGCCTTGATGCTGGCGACATCGGTGGTGTCGAGGGCCACCACGTGTGCGTCGCCGCCGTCGCCTTCGATCTCGGCGCGCAGGGTTTTCAGGCGTTCCATGTTGCGGCCAGCCAGCACCACGGCGGCACCGGCCGATGCCAAGACTTTCGCGAACTGGGTGCCGAGCCCGCTGGAGGCGCCGGTCACCAGCGCGACGCGGCCGGACAGATCGATGTGGTAGCTCATGGGGCCCGATCCTGTTATGAAATGTATGTTGAAGATAGCACGCAGCCCTCGCGCGGCGCAGCCCATCAGACCCGCCGCGACCGTGCTTTCAAAGCTTTCGACAACCGCCGCCAACCTGCGGTGCGACAAGACCCGCGCGACCGGTCCACCGGCACCCGACCGCTAGACTCGCAGGCTGTTTTCGATGCCGAGAAAGCCCGCCCCATGACCCCGAAGACCCTCCTCGAACAACACGGTCCGCGCGAATCGATGGAATACGACGTGCTGGTGGTCGGCGGCGGGCCGGCCGGGCTGGCGACGGCGATTCGCATCAAGCAGCTCGCGCAGGTGCAAGGCAACGAGGTGTCGGTCGTGCTGCTTGAAAAAGGATCGGAGCCGGGCGCGCACATCCTGAGCGGCGCGGTGATGGACCCGCGCGCGTTGACCGAACTGATGCCGAACTGGAAGGAGCTCGGTGCGCCGCTGGATCAACCGGTCACCGACGACGAGTTCTTGTTCCTTACCCGCGACGGTGCGACGAAGACACCGCACGCGCTGCTGCCCCAGTGCTTCCACAACGAAGGCAATTACGTCATCAGCCTGGGCAGCCTGACGCGCTGGTTGGGCCAGCAGGCCGAGGCACTCGGCGTCGAGATCTTTCCCGGTTTCGCGGCAGCCGAGGTTTTGTACAACGACAACGGCTCCATCAAAGGCGTCGCCACCGGCAACCTCGGCATCGGCAAAGACGGACAGCCCACCGAGCACTTACAGCTCGGCATGGAATTGCAAGCCAAGTACACGGTGTTCGCCGAAGGCTCGCGCGGGCACCTGGGGCGGCAACTGATTTCGCGCTTCAAGCTGGACGCCGGCCGCGATCCGCAAGCCTACGGCTTGGGCATCAAGGAGCTGTGGGAGATCGATCCTGCCCAACACAAGCCCGGTCGCGTCGTCCACACCGCCGGCTGGCCACTCGACAGCCAAACCTACGGTGGCGCTTTTCTGTATCACCTGCCCGACAACCAAGTGACGCTGGGTTTCATCACCGGGCTCGACTACAGCAACCCGTGGCTGAGTCCGTTCGAGGAAATGCAGCGCTGGAAGACGCACCCCGCGATCCGCAGCGTGCTCGAAGGCGGCAAGCGCGTCGGCTATGGCGCGCGGGCGATCACCGCCGGCGGCTTGCTGAGCCTGCCGAAGACGGTGTTCCCCGGCGGTGCGCTGGTGGGCTGCGAGGCGGGATACATGAACGTCAGCCGGATCAAGGGCAGCCACGCCGCGATCAAAAGCGGCATGCTGGCCGCCGATGCGATCTTCGACGCGATCCGCAATGGTCGGCAGCACGATGAGCTGAGCGCCTACCCGGAGGCCTTTGAGCGCAGTTGGCTGCACGAGGAACTCGACCGCGCGCGCAACTTCAAGCAGTGGTTCAAGAAGGGGCTGGGGATCGCCACGCTGATGAACGGCATCGAGCAGTGGCTGCTGCCGAAGATCGGCATCAAGGCGCCGCCGTGGACGCTACACCACCACGTGGCCGATCACCAGACCCTGAAGCCCGCGGCCGCGTCCCCGCAAATCCACTACCCGAAGCCCGACGGCAAACTGACCTTCGACCGCCTGAGCAGCGTGTTCATCAGCAACACCAACCACGAAGAGAACCAGCCGGCGCACCTGACGCTGAAGGACACCGGTGTGCCGGTCAACGTCAATCTGGCGAAGTACGCCGGGCCGGAGGCCCGCTACTGCCCGGCTGCGGTGTACGAGTACGTGAAGAACGCTGACAACAGCGACCGCCTGCAGATCAACGCGCAGAACTGCGTGCACTGCAAGACCTGCGACATCAAGGACCCGACGCAGAACATCGTCTGGGTCACGCCCGAAGGCGGCGGCGGGCCGAACTACGCGGGCATGTGAGCGCAGCGAACAGGCCCGACACCGCCTGATACGCGCGGGGATGTGATCAAAGGAGGAACCATGATTGACCGTCGCGAGTGCCTGAAGCTTGCAAGCGCTGCAGCCGCATGGCCATACGGCGCCACGGCCGCCCAGCCATCCGGCGTCATCGTCAACGACCTCCACTCGCAGCTCAATGCGACGCGCGTGCATCGCATCGTCGAGCCGAAAACACTCGATGCCGTGCGCGACACCCTTCGCGCTGCCAAGCGCGAACAGCGGGCGGTTTGCATCGCCGGTGGCCGCCATGCGATGGGTGCACAGGCGTTCGCAACGGACGGCGTGCTCGTCGACATCCGCAAGCTCGACCGGGTGCTCGCATTCGACAGCGCACGCGGGCTGATCGAAGTCGAATCCGGCATGCAATGGCCGAAGCTGCTCGCTGAGCTCAGGTCGGCCCAGCGCGGTCGCCCGGTGCAATGGGGATTTGCCCAGAAGCAGACGGGCGCCGACCGCTTGACCCTGGGCGGCTGTCTTTCGGCCAACGTGCACGGCCGCGGCCTGACGCTGCCGCCCTTCGTGAGCGACGTCGAGTCATTCAAGCTGCTCGATGCGCGCGGCGAGCTCGTCAACTGCAGCCGCACCGAGCACGCCGAACTCTTCGGCCTTGCGATCGGCGGCTACGGTCTGTTCGGGTTCATCTACTCGGTGACGCTGCGGCTCGTGCCCCGGCGAAAGATCGAGCGGATGGTCGAAGTGCGCAACATCGACGGCATTGCTGCGGCTTTCGCAGGCCGCATCCGCGACGGTTTTACCTACGGCGATTTCCAGTACTCCATCGACGACGCATCCGATGGCTTCCTGCGCCAGGGGGTGTTCTCCTGCTACAAACCGGTGGCGGACTCGACACCGATGCCCGAAGCGCAGAAGGAGCTGGCCGAGAGCGACTGGACCGATCTGCTCCACCTCGCGCACGCCGGCAAGGCGGACGCGTTCCAGCGCTACGCCGGCTACTACCTCTCGACCCACGGACAGGTGTATTGGTCGGACGAGCACCAGATGAGCATCTATCCCGACCACTACCACCGGGAGCTCGACCGCAAAAGCAAGGCAAGGCACAAGGCGACTGAAGCCATCACCGAGATCTACTGCGAGCGCGATGCGCTCGAGCCCTTCATGGCCGAGGTGCGCGAGGACGCCCGACGCAACAACGTCGAGATCATCTACGGCACGGTTCGCCTGATCGAACAGGATCGGGAGAGTTTTCTGGCATGGGCGAAGAAGCCCTACGCCTGCGTCATCTTCAACCTCCACGTCGTCCACACGCGGCAAGGCATACGCCATGCGGCCGATGCGTTTCGCCGCCTGATCGACATCGGTATCAAGTACGGCGGCAGCTACTACCCGACCTATCACAAGTACGCGACGCGCAAGCAGGTGCAAACCTGTTTTCCGCAGTTCGCCGAGTTTCTCGAGCTCAAGCGCAAATACGATCCTGCTGGCGTGTTCCAGAGTGACTGGTACCGCCACCACAGGAAAATGTTTGCGACCTGAGATGGAAATGCGGCACTGACATGCGGCACTGACATGCGGCCCGGACTCGATACGCCGCGTCGGCTCGCGCCGCTGCTGTGGGCGCTGCTCGGCGTGTTCTCTCTTCGCGTCGTCGGCCAAGCCCTGGTCGCTTTTTTCGGCGTCGGGTTCCTGCCGCCCATGCAGGCGTGGTATTCGGGGCTGGTCCCCTACTCGGCTCTGCTGCCCGCGCAAATCGTCGTCATGGCCCTCATGCTCAAGATCTGCACCGACTTCACGCGCGAAGCCGGACTCTTTGTTCGGCCGCACCGCTTTTTTGCCGTCCACTGGCTGGTCTTCGGTTACCTCTATCTCGCGGTGATGGTGGTGCGTTACCCGATCCAGATGGTCAGGCATCCCGAGTCGCGCTGGTTCGGCGGCACCATCCCGATCTTCGTGCACTGGGCGCTGGCGGTTTTCGTCATCCTCATCGGCCTTCACCACCGCAGACGGCTCAGGGCATGAGCCCCCGCCCGGCCGCTCCGCAGGGGGCCCGCAACGCAGGGGGCAGCCTGGAGGTTTCCTGATGACCATCGCCGAGCCGATGACCCTGCTCACCGATTACGCCCTCGCGGGCGTGACCGGCTGGCTCGGGTGGCTGATGTCCCGAGCGCGGGAAGTCCAGTCATCCCGCTCGTCGTGGGCGCTGGCGTTCGCCGCGCTCACGGTCGCTGCGCTGCTGGGCGGGACCCATCATGGGTTCGCGCCGCAGCTGTCCGAAAACACATTGCACTGGCTGTGGAAGGCGACTGTGCTCGCCGTGGGAACCGCCAGCTTCGCGATGGTCGCCGGGTCCACGATCGCTGCGACCACGGGCAGCGTGCGCAAAGGCCTGCTCGCGGTCGCGGCGGCGAAGCTCGCGCTCTATTCGGGCTGGATGCTCTCCCACGACGAGTTCATTTACGTGGTCGCGGATACCGGCATCGCGATGGCCGCGATCGCGGTGCTGCACGGCTGGTCGGCCACGCGCAACACGGATCGTGCGTCGCTGTGGATGCTCGGAGGGGTCGGCCTGTCCGTGCTGGCGGCCGGCGTCCAGGTCAGTGGATTTGCGCTCCACAGACACTTCAATCACAACGACCTGTACCACGTCATCCAGATCGCCGCGATGGCGCTGTTCTACATCGGAGGCGCGGGCTTGCGTGACCGTGTCGAAAGCCAATGACCGAAACCTGCGCAGCGGTCAAGACGCCCGCTGCTAAACTCGGGCAGCCAGGAGAGAGCCCCAGACAACCGAGGTTGCCGGGGCCGCCGAAGGCGCAAGGCGAGCCGGAAACGGGTCGCTGCAACGCTCAGGCAAAAGGACTGGCAACACGTCGCCCGAACGGGCGGCGTTCCTCGCTGAAGAGAGGTCCACCCCGAGTGGGTCCACCGAAGGGGCAAGCGTTCGGCCGCGTTGTGGTCGGCGTCAATCTCTCAGGTAAAGCGGACAGAGAGGGCATCGCTGACCAGGCATCCATCGGGTGC
>JANMTL010000021.1:0-6933 GCA_031390425.1 Rhizobacter sp. | reverse complement strand
TCGTACAGCTCCAGCCCGGCGGCCTGCGCGCACACCTTGGCCAGTTCGGTCTTGCCGGTGCCGGGCGGGCCGTACAGCAGCACGTTGACGCCGGCTTCCTTGCGCGCCACCGCGTGGCTCAGCAGCGCGGTCAGCACGCGGTGGTCTTCGCTGACGTAATGAAAATCCGACGGCAGCAGCTCGCTGCGCTGGGCCGGCCGGGTGAACACCGCCATCAAATCCGACGGCCCCTCGTACTTGCGCATCAGCACCGGCGGCAACTGCTCGCTGACTTTCATCAGGTCGGCCAGGTCGGTGATGTTGTGTTCGGAGATCAGGTTCTCGACCATGCCGATGCGCTCCAGCCGCGAACCCGCGCGCAGCGCTTCGGCCACCTCGGTCTCGTTGACGCCGGCCACGGTGGCGATCGCGGCGTAGGCCTCCTGTGCGTTCGACACCTTGAACTCGACCAGCAGGCCGCGCAGATCGCGTTGATAGCGCGCCAGCGTGCCGTACAGCAGCAGCGCGCGTTCGGCCGGGTTCAGTTGCAGCAGGCCGGCCAGCGCGTCGATGTTCTTCTCGACGAGCGTCGATTCTTTTTTAAGGCTGCGTTCCAGCCAGTCGGCGGTGGCGCCGAGCACCGCCAGCAGATCCTTCGGCGCGTCCTTGATGTACTCGTCGACGTAAAAGAACAGCGTCGCTTCTTCATACGGTCCGCGCCAGCCGCCGTGACGTTCCATGAAGGCCTCGTCGCTCAGCGCTTCGTGCCCGCGCCACTGCTCGTTGCCACGGCAGCGCGTGTTCAAGAACTCGCGCAAGCGCGTCAGCACCGACACCGGCCACACCAGGTGCCGCCCGGTCAGCGACAGCAGGCTGTTCCAGTCGCGCCGCAGGTTGAAGCGCCCGACGTGCCGCATCGTCAGCGTGAGCACGAACTGCGAGCACATGCGGTCGAGCACCGGTGCTTCGCCGAGCCCCGGCGACAGCACCACCCGCAAGTCGTCGAGACGGTGGGCCATGGAAACCTCCTGGGAACCCAACGCTTTGGCGGCGCTGGCGGTGAGCTTGCTGTGCCTGAGGCCTGCGGCGTCGGGCCCCGGCATGCGCGGGGGCCCGAACTCGCATCAGTGCATCACCACCGGGTGTTGCATCAGCGAGGTGTAGCGCTCGATGTAGGCGTCCATCTCGTCTTCGGTGGGGCCGGCGGGGCGCGTTTCGATCAACGCGTCGACGCCTTCTTTGAAGCTTTGCGCCATCGCGCCTTCGATGAAGATTTCCTTGCGGGAGAACTTGTCGACGATCTCGTAGCCCCCGCGCATCAAGGTATCGGCCGTCTCAGGCAAGGCAGCATCGGCCGGCACCTCGAAGTGCACCACGACGAAGCTGTCCGAGTTGTAGAGCATGTGCATCAGGAAACTCCTTGGTTCGGTAGCGTGGGGTCGCACAGTTCACGCAGGAGGTGTTCCTGGGTGCTGGCGCCTGTGTTTCTTACATGCGTCTGACCGCGCGCGTTTCAAGCCATCGACCGGCCGCGCTGCGGCGCCGCCCCGATCGACCCTGCATTCACGGCGCCGCCCTCAACTCGCGCAGCACCAGCTCGAACGCATCGTCCTCGTTTGCGCCGGAGGTCAAGCGCGCACGCACCGGCAGGTAGTGGCGGGTCGGGTCCAGCCACACCTCGGCCAGCGTGTCTTTCGGGCTGCGCGGCGTGCGCATGAACTTGACGGTGCGCACCGGGCCGCTGGCGGTCTCGACAGTCTCGGCGCCGATGCAACGCAGCGTCCACACATCGACATCGGCTCGCGCGCCGGCCACGTAAAGCACCACCTCGCCGCCCGCCGCCGCGCGCTTCGGCTCGGCCGCCAGCACGGCAGGCAACTGGATCATCCAGCTCAGCCGATCCTGCGATCCGGCGGGCAAGGCGAATTCATCGCGCGGGCCCGAGAACGTGATCTTGCCGGCCTCGCGCTGAAAATTCGCCGCCCGCGCTGCCTTGCGGGCGCGCTGGTCGGTGAAGCGCAGCGGCGCCAGGCCGGCTGCGTCGAAGCTGCCCTGGCTGACCTGGGTCAGCAGCGTGAAGCCGATCACGCGGGCCTGCAATCGGGCCTCGTACTGGCCGGCTTCGGGGCGCCAGGTCAGCTCGCCGGTGCCCGCGATCGACCCCCGGCTGATGTCGTAATCGAGGGTGGTCGCAGGCGGGATGCGGGTGCGGTAGACCGGCACCGCGCGCTCCGGCTGGCGCAGCATCACGGGCTCGCTCGATGCCTCCGAGGACGCACCGGCAGGTGGCTGACTGCCGGACGCCAACGCAGCAGGCACGCTGTCGGAGGCGAGCGAGGCAGGCACTGGCTCGGGTGGCGCGGCCGATGCAGGCGCCGCAGCGGCCGGTGTCTCGGGCACCGGCTCGGCGGCGTGGCCCGCTTCGACCGCAACGGGCCGCGTCGCAGGCATCACGAGCGGATCGATCCGTGCGGGCCGTGCTGCCTTCGGGGACGACTTGTCGGCCGTCGCAGGGGGCAGCGCCGGTGCTTCGACGGCGATCTCGGCAACGTCGGTTGTCGCCCGCTCATCCAACCGGTCATTCGACGCCCCCGGCAACGCGCGCACCTGAACCGCCTGCGCAAGCGGCACGGCAGCAACCGCGGGCAACTCGGGCGCGTCGATCGGCACGCCGTCGAGCAGGCAGCCGTGCAGCGCGACCGCGGTGAGGGTCAGCGCGATGAGCACCCGGGCGGGCGGGCGACCGCGCGGCGTGATCGGTGGGGTGTCGGAACGCATGGTCTGGATCGGCAGTCAACGGGTTGCGTGGCGTCGAGAATACGACGATGGTCTGCACGCCTGACATCCACCCGCCACGAATGGCCCTGCTGCCCATGAGCCTGTGCCCGTGAGCTCCGATTTGCCGCCCACCTTCAAGGTGGTGACGTTGTGGCTGCTGCTCGGCGTGGCGGTGTTCCTGGGCATCCAGTGGTGGCTGCACCAGCAACAGCAAACGCGCTTTCAGAGCGAAGGCGGCGTGATCGAGATCGCGCGCGGGCCCGACGGGCACTACCACTGGCCGGGCCGCATCAACGGCCGCGCGGTCGACTTTCTGATCGACACTGGCGCGACCTCGACCGCCATTTCGGCCTCGCTGGCGCGCGAGCTGCAGCTCGACACGCTGGGTCGCGTGCAGTCGAACACCGCAGGCGGCGTGGTCTCGGGCGAGCTGGTCCGCGCCGACGTGACGCTGGACGGCGGCGTGGTCGCCGACCGCTTGCGCATCACCGCGCTGCCGGGGCTCGGCGAGCGTCCGCTGCTCGGCATGGACGTGCTGGGCCGCTTGCGCTGGACGCAGGATGCGGGCGTGCTGCGAATCGATCTGCGCGCGCGCTGAGGCGCCGAGAAAAAGCACGCGCCCTGCGCCGACTCGGGACTTCGCGCTCGCCGCGTCGCGGGCGCAGTTCAGAGGGGCACAATCATTTCGCTTCATGCTCAGGAGATCCGCCATGTCCGACAGCCCCGCCTTCACGTCTTTCGCCCCCGGTTTCGAGTTTTTGCAGGGCCTGGTGAAGAACGCCGGGGCGGCGCTGCCGGGCATGGGTCAGTGGGTCGCGCCGACGCTCGACCCCGACGAGCTGGACAAGCGCATTCAAGAGCTGAAAACGGTGCAGTTCTGGCTTGAACAGAATGCCCGCATGCTGGGCGCGACGATCCAGGCCCTCGAAGTGCAAAAGATGACCTTGGCGACGCTGCAGACGATGAACGTGCAAATGAGCGACTTGCGCGATTCGCTCACGATCCGCATGCCCACCATGGCCGCCGACTACCGCGCGGCCAGCGCTGCGAGGCCACCTGCGGCGGACGACGAAGACGAGCACGCGCCGCCGCTCGACGACGCCCCGCTGGCAGCGGCCGCCCGCGCCGACAGCAGCGGCGAGACCGCCGCCGACGGCGCGCAGGCCGACACCAAGCCCGCCGTCGATCCGATGCAATGGTGGGGCGCGCTGACCCAGCAGTTCAGCGAACTGGCCTCGAAGGCGATGAAGGAAGGCGCGGCCGGGCTGGCGGCAGTGCCTGTCGCGGCGGCCCACGGGCCCGATTTCGGACTCGGCGCAGGCGCTCCCGGCACGACCCGGCCGCCGAAAGCGGGCGCGGCCCCGACCAAGTCGGCCGCCCCCCGATCCACCGCCAAAACATCCGCGTCCGCCGCGCCGCGCAAGCCGACTCCCCGCGCCAAACGATGAAACTTTTCCTGCACGCTCACGCGACTCACCCCGACTGGCGCGTCGCGCTGTCGCTGGCGACCGCGCAGTTGGAAGCGCAACGCGCGCGGCCCGATCACATCGACACGCCGACGCTCGGCTGGCTCTACCTGACCGACCACTACGCGCCGACCGCCGACGCCCTGCTGGACGCCTTGCGCACGCAGTGGCCGGGCGTGGCCTGGGTCGGCTCGGTCGGCGTCGGCATCGCGGCCAATGGCGTCGAGTATTTCGATGAACCCGCGCTGTCGCTGATGCTGGGCGACATCGCGCCGGCGCACTTCCGCGTCTTCTCGGGCGTGCGACCGCTGTCGGGCCAGCCCGGTTTCGCCGCCGCGTCTGCGCAGGTGCATGCCGACCCGTCCGGGCACGATGCGGCCGAGCTGATCGCCGAGCTGGCCGACCAGACCAGCGCGGGTTACTTGTTCGGCGGGCTGGCGTCCGGGCGCGGGCGCACGCTGCACATCGCCGACGGCGTGTTCGCGGGCGGGCTGTCGGGCGTGGCGTTCGATGCGCAGGTGCCGCTGATTTCGCGTGTCACGCAGGGCTGCCAGCCGATCGGCGTGGTGCGGCGCATCACCGAAGCCGAGCGCAACGTGGTCATCTCGCTCGACGACGAACCGGCGCTGACGGCGCTGCTGGGCGATTTGAAGGTCGACGCGAAAGACCCGCGCGAAGCCCTGCCCCGACTGCGCGGCACGCTGGTCGGCTTGAGCGATTCGGGCGGCACGCAAGCGCGCGGCGGCAACTTCGGCGTTGAAACCCGCGTGCGCCACCTGATCGGCATCGATCCCGGACGGCACGCGGTGGCCGTTGCCGATGTGGTCGAGCCGGGCATGCAACTCGCCTTTTGCCAACGCAACACCGAGGCCGCACGGCGCGATTTGGTGCGCATCTGCGCCGAGATCCGCGAAGAGCTCGAACCCGAAAACCTGCCGCTGGAAACCGCGCTGGCCCTGCGCGGCAGCGACATCGAGAGCGCGCCGCACCCGGCGCGGCAAATTGCCGGGGCGGTGTACGTCAGTTGCGCCGGACGCGGCGGCCCGCACTTCGGCGCGCCGTCGGCCGAACTCGCCATCGTGCGACATGCGCTGGGCGATGTGCCGCTGGTCGGCTTCTTCGCCAACGGCGAGATCGCGCACCGGCACCTGTACGGCTACACCGGCGTGCTGACGGTGTTCACCGCCGGGCCGCCGACACAGGACGCCGCCGCATGAACGCACCGACACCCGAGGCACGGCTCGCTGCGGCGCCCAGCCCCGAACCGAACCAACGCCACCTGCCGCCGGGCAACCCGGCGCCGACCGCCCTGCCCGCATCGCCGGTGGACCGCATCAAGCGGCAAGCCGAGGTCATCGCCGCGCTGACGCCGCTGCTGCCCGCGCATGCGCTGCTGTGGCAGCGCGAGGACACCGTGCCCTACGAATGCGACGGGCTGACCGCCTACCGCGAATTGCCGTTGGCGGTGGCGCTGCCCGAGACCGAAGCTCAGCTCTCAGCGGTGCTCGCGGCCTGCCACCGGCTGGGCGTGCCGCTGGTCGCGCGCGGTGCCGGCACCGGCCTGAGCGGCGGTGCCACGCCGCACACACTCGGCGTGACGCTCAGCCTCGCAAAGTTCAACAAGATCATCAAGGTCGATCCGGTCAGCCGCACCGCCGTCGTGCAGAGCGGTGTG
This sequence comes from Rhizobacter sp., assembly GCA_031390425.1. Taxonomy (GTDB): domain Bacteria; phylum Pseudomonadota; class Gammaproteobacteria; order Burkholderiales; family Burkholderiaceae_C; genus PBB1. The sequence goes on along the minus strand of JANMTL010000021.1, from coordinate 1,035 downwards.
CGCAATGCCGCGATCAGCGAGGCCGCGGCGCGCCACGGCCTGTACTACGCGCCCGACCCGAGCAGCAAGATCGCCTGCACGATCGGCGGCAACGTCGCCGAAAATTCCGGCGGCATGCACTGCCTGAAGTACGGCCTGACGATCCACAACGTGCTGCGCGTGCGCGGCTACACGGTCGAAGGCGAGGCGGTCACCTTCGGCTCCGAAGCATTGGATGCGGCCGGGCTCGACCTGCTGTCCATCGTGATCGGCTCCGAAGGCATGCTGGCGGTCACCGTCGAAGTGACCGTGAAGCTGGTGCCCAAACCGCTGCTGGCCCGCGCGATCCTGGCCAGCTTCGACGACGTGCGCAAGGCGGGCCATGCGGTGGCCGCGCTGATCGGCGCCGGCATCATCCCGGCCGGGCTGGAGATGATGGACAAGCCGATGACCGCCGCGGTCGAGGACTATGTGCACGCGGGCTACGACCTCGATGCGGCAGCAATCCTGATCTGCGAGAGCGACGGCACGCCGGAAGAGGTGGAAGAAGAGATCGGCCGCATGGTCGCGGTGCTGGAGGCAGCAGGCGCCACGCGCTTCGACATCAGCCGCGACGAGGCCGAGCGGCTGAAATTCTGGAGCGGCCGGATGAACGCATTCCCGGCCAGCGGGCGCATCAGCCCCGACTACATGTGCATGGACTCGACGATTCCGCGCAACAAGCTGGCCGAAATACTGACGCGAATCGCCGAGATGGAGATCACCTACGGCCTGCGCTGCTGCAACGTTTTTCACGCGGGAGACGGCAACCTGCACCCGCTGATCCTGTTCGACGCGAACGACCCGGATCAGCTGCACCGCTGCGAACTGTTCGGCGCCGACATCCTGGAGACCAGCGTGCGTTTGGGCGGCACGGTGACCGGCGAGCACGGCGTCGGGATTGAGAAGCTCAGCTCGATGTGCGTGCAGTTCACGCCCGCCGAGCGCGCGCAGATGTTCGCGGTGAAACGCGCGTTCGACCCGACCGAGTTGCTGAACCCCGGCAAGGTGATCCCG
>JANMTL010000313.1:0-34992 GCA_031390425.1 Rhizobacter sp. | reverse complement strand
CGGCCAGGATCTCAGCCGCACCCGGCTCGACCAGCTCCAGTTCAACGAGGTATTCGGCCTCCGGTTCGGCCACACCCGGGACTTCGACGATCATCGTGTCGACCATCTCGCCGGCCTCATCCACCGTCACCTCTTCCAGGCGTGCCGGATCACCGTCGAAGTCAGGGTCCGCAAAGTGCCGAGTCGCGGTGCCCGTGAAGTCGATGATGTTGAAGTACTCCTTGCCGTAGTCGACCTTGAGGCGCGTGCCGCGACCGACGATCTGCTTGAACTCCGACCGCGAGCCCACGACGCGGGCCAGCACGACGTTCTTCACCATCTCGGCGTCCACGCCCGTGGTCAGCAGTTGCGACGTGGTCAGAATGACTGGCGCCGACTTGTCCACGTCTTGGAAGTGCGACAGGTGGGTGAGGCCGATAGCACCCTCGTCCGCGGTGACACGGCACACGTAGTCGGGGTACTGCTTGACCAGATCGCTGTTCAGGTTGACCAGCGCTTGCCGCATCTCGGCGGCGTGCTCCTGGTCGACGCAGAAGACGATGGTCTTGGCGAAGCGGTCGGTGCCCTTTAGAAAGTCCGTGAGGTGCCGGGCCATGGCCCGGGTGCGGGCGCGCAGGGCCACGACGCGCTCGAAGTCCTTGGTCTGGTACTCGTCGTCCGGCACCTCGCGCCCGAAGCGGTCCAGCTCGGCCTTGCTCGGGCGCCAACCCGCGGCATCCACGGTGGTGATGACACGGTGCACCCGGTACGGTGCGAGAAAGCCGTCCTCGATGCCCTGGCGCAGGCTGTAGGTGTACACCGGGTTGCCGAAGTACTCGTAAGAGTCGCGCGACTCTTCGCGCAGCGGCGTTGCCGTCATGCCGAACTGGATGGCCGGCCCGAAGTACTCGAGCACGGCGCGCCAGCTGCTTTCGTCGCGGCTGGAACCGCGATGGCACTCGTCGATGATGATCAGGTCGAAGAAGTCAGGGCGGTACTTGCGGAAGACATCCTCCGTGCTGGTCGACAGCGCCTGGTAGATGCCGAAGTACATGTCGCGGCTCTGGCTGACATCGCCACCGGCAATCTTGTGACGCGCGTCGCCGAACGGCGCAAACATCTTGGCCATCGGATCGTCGACCAGGATGTTGCGATCAGCGAGGAACAGGATCTTCGGGCGCCGGTACTCGCCCGTGCGGTTCCAGCGGCTGTTCCAGAGCTTCCAGCAGATCTGAAAGGCGATGCAGGTCTTGCCTGGGCCCGTCGCCAGCGTGGCCAGGATGCGCCGTTGGCCGAGCAGGATGGATTCGATGACACGCTGGATGGCGGTGTGCTGGTAGTACCGGGGCACCTTGCCCGACACGAGATTGAACGGCTCCAGCAGGTGGGCCGCCGCAGGCTCGGTCAAGTGCGCTGACGCCATCAGCCGCTGCCAAAGCTCCTCCGGCGTGGCGTAGCGATCGACTTCGCGCTCGGTTCCGGCGGTGTAGTCGATCTCGATGATGCTATGGCCGTTGGTCGCGTAGGCGAACTTCAGACCGAGCATCTCCGCGTAGTCGCGGGCTTGCTGCACCCCGGTCTCAGCGGGCAAGCCGAGTTCCTTCGCCTCGACGACGGCCAGAGGGAAGTCGCGCCGGTAGTACAGCAGGTAGTCGGCGCGGCGTTGCTTGCCTCGGCGCACCTTGCCGCCGGCCACGATGATCCGGCCGTTGGTGAAGCTGTGCTGCTCGCCGATGACGGATTCGGCCGCACCCCAGCCGGCCTCGACCAGCCTGGGTGTAACGAATTCGCGGCAAGTGTCAGCTTCGGTCATGGGGTTATCTCGCGCTCAAGGTGCCTGTTGCTGTCGCTCGACTACGGCGGGATCGCGTCTACGCTTGCGCAGTCGCCGACTCGACGACTCGCGTGAACAGCCTCGCATCCCAGCTTGGCCCCGTCCCTTTGTGATGTCAAAAAACAGCCGGAGGCGAAAAAATACAAAAACCCCAGTCGAATCAACGATCTGGGGTTCTGTGTGGGACCGGATGGGACGTCCGGTGACGTCCCGCAACCGCATCACATGTGCTCGATCATCACCTGCCCGAACCCCGAGCACGACACCTGCGTCGCGCCTTCCATCAGGCGGGCGAAGTCGTAGGTCACCTTTTTCGACAGGATCGAGCGCTTCATCGACGCGATGATCAAGTCAGCGGCTTCCACCCAGCCCATGTGGCGCAGCATCATCTCGGCCGACAGGATTTCCGAGCCGGGGTTCACGTAGTCCTTGCCGGCATATTTCGGCGCGGTGCCGTGGGTGGCTTCGAACATCGCGATCGAGTCACTCAGGTTCGCACCCGGGGCGATGCCGATGCCGCCGACCTGCGCAGCCAGCGCGTCGGAGACGTAGTCGCCGTTCAGGTTCAGCGTGGCGATCACCGAATACTCGGCCGGGCGCAGCAAGATCTGCTGCAAGAACGCATCGGCGATCACGTCCTTGACGACGATGTCCTTGCCCGAATGCGGGTTCTTGAACTTGCACCACGGTCCGCCGTCGATGAGCTGTGCACCGAACTCGGCTTGAGCCAAGCCGTAGCCCCAATCGCGGAAGCCACCTTCGGTGTACTTCATGATGTTGCCTTTGTGCACCAGCGTGACCGAGGACTTGTCATTGTCGATCGCGTACTGGATCGCCTTGCGTACCAGGCGCTCGGTGCCCTGCTTCGAGACTGGCTTGATGCCGATACCCGAGGTGTCGGGGAAGCGGATTTTCTTGACGCCGAATTCTTCTTGCAGGATCTTGATGAGCCGCTTGGCCTTTTCGCTTTGCGCTTCGAACTCGATGCCGGCATAGATGTCTTCCGAGTTCTCGCGGAAGATGACCATATTGGTTTTCTCTGGCTCTTTCACCGGCGACGGCACGCCGGTGAAATACTGAATCGGCCGCAGGCACACGTACAGATCGAGTTCCTGGCGCAAGGCCACGTTCAGCGAGCGGATGCCACCGCCGACGGGCGTCGTCAGCGGGCCCTTGATCGACACCACGTACTCGCGCAGCACTTCGAGTGTTTCTTCTGGCAGCCACACATCGGGGCCGTAGATTTGCGTCGACTTTTCGCCCGCGTAAATCTCCATCCAGCGGATCTGTTTCTTGCCGCCGTAGACCTTGGCCACGGCCGCATCGACCACCTTGATCATCACCGGCGTGATATCTAGTCCGGTGCCGTCGCCCTCGATGTAGGGAATGATCGGGTGGTCGGGAACATTCAGAGAAAAGTCCGCATTGACGGTGATCTTTTCGCCGTTGTCCGGCACTTTGATATGTTGGTACATGGGCGAGGGGCTCCGCAGTCTGGGGGGACAGAAAATGTCAGGGAAGAATATCGATGTCGCAATTTAATTCTAGTTCAGCGTCATGCGTCGCCAAGGCGCTGAATCCCGGCTCCGTCCCCAATAAGAACCCATGTTCACAGCGTCGATGAATAAGCCCTGGTGTATCCAAACGTTCGGCATTTGCCTGGTGGTGTGGATCACCGCATGGGCGGCGCCGACCAGCGTTGCGCAGACCGCAGCACAGAGCCTGCCCACGTTGACACTCAATGCCGGCATCCACAACATCACCGTCGAAGTCGCGCAGACCGACGAACAGCGGGCGGCCGGCCTGATGTTTCGCCAAACGATGCCAGCCAATCACGGGATGCTGTTCGCCTTCGAGCACGCCGGTCAGCAATGCTTCTGGATGAAGAACACGCTGCTGCCGCTGGACATCGCCTTCGTGGCCGACGACGGCACCATCGTCAACCTCGACCGGATGAAGCCGCAGACCCTGGATGCGCACTGCTCGACCGGGCCCGTGCGCTTTGTGCTGGAGATGAACGAAGGCTGGTTCGCCAAACGCGGCATCGCCGCTGGCGTCAAGCTGAGGGGCAAGCCGTTCGGACCGTGACGCGGACCACGCGCATGCGCCACGCCCAAGAAAAAGCCGGTCAGCGACCGGCTTTTTGCAGCGCGCTCGACCCGATCAGGCGAAATTGGATTCAGCGAAATCCCAGTTGACCAGCGAGGTCAGGAACGTCTCGACCCATTTCGGACGCATGTTGCGGTAGTCGATGTAGTAAGCGTGCTCCCACACGTCGACCGTGAGCAAGGCCTTGTCGCCGGTGGTCAGCGGCGTGCCGGCGGCACCCATGTTGACGATGTCGACCGAGCCATCGGCCTTCTTGACCAGCCAGGTCCAGCCCGATCCGAAGTTGCCGACCGCGCTCTTCGTGAACGCTTCCTTGAACGCAGCGTAACTGCCGAACTTGGCGTTGATCGCCGCTGCCAGCGCGCCCTTGGGCTCGCCGCCGCCGGCCGGCTTCATGCCATGCCAGAAGAAAGTGTGATTCCAGATCTGCGCGGCATTGTTGTAGACGCCGCCGGACGATTTCTTGACGATCTCTTCCAGGCCCAGGGCCTCGAACTCGGTGCCCTTTTGCAGGTTGTTCAGGTTCACCACGTAGGCGTTGTGGTGCTTGCCGTGGTGGTACTCCAGCGTTTCCTTGCTGAGGTGGGGAGCCAGTGCGTCGAGCGCGTAGGGCAGTGCCGGCAGGGTGTGTTCCATCGTGATCCTTTCGGTTATGGGGTGCGACTGATTAAAAAACTCAACTCGGTTTTCGATTGTAGGCAGCGACGCCGAACGCGATGGCCTCCGCAGGCCGCACAGCACGGCGCCGCAAGGTTGTTGCGCAGGCGTTATCAGCCGAGCCGACGGGTCACCGACGTGATCTGCGCGTCGGCCACGCCATCGGCCAGCACCGCATGCACCGACTGCCCGACGCTCAGTTGTGAAGCCGACACCAGCGCCCGCCCGCTGCCGTCGCTCAGCCGCGCATAGCCGCGCCGCAGCACGGCGGCCGGATCGAGCCCGCGCAGCCGCGCGTCGAGGCGATCGAGCGCCTGCGCGGCGCGCTGTGTCGGTACCGCACTTGCTCTTTGAAAGCGCTCGGCGGTGCCTTGGAGATCGCGGCGGCACGCGGTGGTGGCGCGGATGGTGGCGCTCACGAGACGGTGCGACCTCAGCGCCAGCGACTGCATCTGCTGGCGGACCGCCTCGGCCGGGCGCAGCGAACGCATCGCCAGGCCATCGACCCGCTGCGCCTCGGTCTCGATGACGCGGTGCACGCGGCGCCGCATGCCGAGCGCGGCAGCCGCCAGCAGCGCCAGGTTGTCGGCGGTGGACGGTGCGCACAGCTCGGCTGCGGCGGTGGGCGTCGGTGCGCGCAGGTCGGCGACGAAATCGGCCAGCGTGCTGTCGGTCTCGTGCCCGACGCCGCTGATGACGGGGATCGGTGACGCCGCGATCGCGCGCACGACGCGTTCGTCGTTGAAGGCCCACAGGTCTTCCATCGAGCCGCCACCTCGGCACACCAGCAAGGTGTCGACCTCGCGCCGCCGGCCGGCCACCTCGATCGCCGCCACCAGCGCGGCCGGCGCCTCGCTGCCCTGCACCAAGCTGGGGTAGACGATCAGCTCGACATGCGGCGAGCGGCGCGCCAGCGATGAGGCCACGTCGTGCAGCGCAGCCGCATCCAGCGATGTCACCACGCCGACGCGCCGGGGATGCGCAGCAATGGGCCGCTTGCGCGCCGAATCGAACAGCCCTTGTGCCTGCAATTTCTCCTTGATGCGCAGGAACTGCTCGTAGAGCGATCCGTCGCCGCTGCGCTGCATCGCTTCGACGATGAACTGCAACTCGCCGCGCGGCTCGTAGACCGCGACGCGACCGCGCAGTTGCACCTGCTGGCCGTCGACCGGCTGGAACTGCAGCATCCCGGCGGCACGCTTGAACATCGCGCACCGAATCGATGCGGCGTCTCCATGGGCATCTTTCAGGTTGAAGTAGCAGTGCCCGCTGGCAGCCCGCGTGTAGCCGGACAGCTCTCCGCGCACCGTGCAGGCGCCGAAGCGGGCGGCCAGTGCGTCGCCGATCGCGTGCACCAGCGCCGCCACACCCCACACGACGCGCTGAATATCGGCCTCGGACGCCTCAAGCACGCGCAAACCCAGTGTTCATGCGGGTCGAGAAGTCCACAGCCGCGCCGATCCATGCGTTGGCGCCGATGGGATCTGACACGCAACCTTCACAATCGCTCAAGCTGTTGATTTGCATGAAGTTATTGGTGCCTAAAGATGAGGCAAATCGTCCAGGGGGCCGTCGAATCTCGGCTTTATCGCATTGCAGGCCCAGATATCCACAAAGTTATCCACAAGACCGGTGGACATCCTGTCGAGTTGGCGGAACTTCGGATGTCGGAACCACTCTCGCGGCCCGAAATGGCTTGTCGCCTGGGATCGGTGCAACCGCCGAACTCTGGCGTTCTAGCATGCCGTGCGGGCCATAATCGCTCACCTCGCCAGCCCTGTTTTCCCACGCCACAGAGCGGAAAGTACCGACGTGTTTTCGATCATACAAGCCGCTGGATGGCCGATCTGGCCCTTGATTTTGTGTTCGGTGGCCGCGCTGGCCTTGATCATCGAGCGGCTCTCCAGCCTGCGCCTGACGAAGGTCGCACCGCCGCGATTGCTCGATGAAGTGGTGTCGGTGACACGCGCCAGCCTGCCTTCGGCCGACGTCGTCAACAAACTGTCGGGCAACTCGGTGCTGGGCACGGTGCTGGCCAGCGGCGTGCGCGCGGTGATCGCCGAGCCGCGCATCACCGAGACCGCGCTGCGCGAGGTGTTCGAATCCGCCGGGCGCGCTGCCGTGCACCGGCTGGAGCGTTACCTCAGCCCGCTCGGCACGATTGCATCGGCAGCGCCCTTGCTCGGTCTGCTGGGCACCGTCATCGGCATGATCGAGATCTTCGGCTCGCAGGCGCCCACCGGCGGTAACAACCCGGCGGCGCTCGCCCACGGTATTTCGGTCGCGCTCTACAACACCGCGTTCGGGCTGATGGTGGCGATTCCGTCGCTGATCGCTTACCGGCATTTCCGCGGCCAAGTCGACTCCTACACGCTGGATCTGGAGCAGGCCTGCGACCGCCTGACGCCGCACCTGATGCGTTTTTCAGTGCCGCGGACCGCGGGCTGAGGCCGGAGCTCGGTCGGCACCATGGCGATGAATTTCCGCAAGTCGCGGCCCGAAGAACCCGAGATCAACCTGATCCCGTTCATCGACGTGTTGCTGGTGGTGTTGATCTTCCTGATGCTGTCGACCACGTACTCGAAATTCACCGAGTTGCAGGTCACCTTGCCGTCGGCCGATGCCGACAAGCCGCGCGAGAACGACCGCGAGGTCATCGTCGCGGTGTCGGCCGACGGGCGCTACGTCGTCAACGGGCAGGCGGTCGACGGTCGCAGCGTCGAGTTGCTGACGGCAGCCCTAGGCAAAGCGGCCGGCGGCCCGGGCGATGTGCCGGTCATCGTGTCGGCCGACGCGACGGCGGCCTACCAGTCGGTGGTCAATGTGATGGACGCGGCACGCCGGGCCGGTCTGCCGCGACTGACCTTCGCCGCCCAACGCAGCGTGCCCGACGGCGCCCGCTGACGGTGCCGGTCGCCTGCGTCGAAGCGGCGCTGCAACGCGCCTGGCTGCGCCGGGGCCCGCTGGCGATTGCGCTGTGGCCGCTGTCGGTGTTGTTCGGTGCGCTGGTCGGCCTTCGGCAAACGCTGTACGCGCTCGGCCTGCGCAGGCCGGTCTCGCTGCCCGTGCCGATCGTCGTGGTCGGCAACCTGATCGCCGGTGGAGCTGGCAAGACGCCGACGGTGATGGCGGTCGTGCGGCGGCTGCAAGCGGCAGGCCGCTCGCCGGCCGTCGTCTCGCGCGGCTACGGTCGGGCCCGCGATGCGCGCTGCGTGATCGAAGTGCAGCCTCACACGCCGGCCGCGCAGGCGGGTGACGAGCCGTTGTTGCTGCGCCTGCGGCTGCGGGTGCCGGTGTTCGTCGGCGCCGATCGCGTGGCGGCGGCGTGGGCGCTGCTGGCGGCGCATCCGCAGGTCGATGTGCTGGTCAGCGACGACGGCCTGCAGCACCTGCGGCTGCCGCGTGTCGCGCAGGTCGTGGTGTTCGACGAACGCGGCGCGGGCAACGGCTGGATGCTGCCCGCCGGGCCGCTGCGCGAGCCGCTGACGAACCTTCCGCCGCCGCGATCCGTGGTGCTCTACAACGCGCCGCAGGCCTCGACGCCGTGGCCCGGGCACCTGGCGCAGCGCCGACTTGGCGGCCTGGTCGAGCTGGCCGGTTGGTGGGCGGGCAAGCCAGCGACGATGCCGAACCTTCACGCGTTGGCGGCCAGCGCCACACCGCTGATCGCAGCGGCCGGGGTATCGCGCCCGCAGCGCTTCTTCGACATGCTGCGCGCTGCGGGTCTCGCGATCACGCCGCTGCCGCTGCCCGACCACCACGCGTACACGACGCTGCCCTGGCCGGTGGATGCACGCGAGGTGATCGTCACCGAAAAGGACGCCGTCAAGCTGCGTCCCGAGCGCTTTGCACCGGGCATCGCAGGCCCCCGGATCTGGGTCGCGCCGCTAGACTTCGGCGGCGATGCGGCTTTCGACGCCGCCTTGCTGGCGCTGCTGCCCTGACCCCACACCGACCCAAGGACACCCGATGGACACCCGACTGCTCGACCTGCTGGTGTGCCCGCTCTGCAAGGGTCCGCTGGACCACTGGCGCCCGCCGCACCAAGAACGTCAGGAGCTGGTTTGCCATCACGACAAGCTGGCGTTCCCGGTGCGCGACGGCATTCCGGTGATGCTGGAAAGCGAGGCCCGGCCGATCGGCAACGAGCCGCCCGCACCACCCATCTTCCCGATGCCGCCTGCGACGGAATCGACGCCGCCGACATGAGCTTTTCGGTGCTGATCCCGGCGCGCATGGCCTAGACGCGGCTGCCGCTCTAACCGCTGGCAGACATCGCCGGGTTGCCGAGGGTGGTGCGGGTGGCGCGGCAAGCGGGGTTGTCGGCGGCCACGCAGGTCGTCGTGGCGGCCGACGACGCCGAGATCGTCACGGCCTGCCGGGCCCATGGTGTCGAGGCCATCCTGACGCGCAGCGATCACGTCAACGGCAGCGACCGGCTGGCCGAGGCCTGCGTGCTGCTCGGACTCGACGGCGATGACGTGATCGTCAACGTGCAGGGCGACGAGCCGATGATCGACCCGGCGCTGATCGACGCCTGCGCCGCGACCTTGATCGCGCACTCGGACTGCGTCGTCGGCACCGCCGCGCACGCCATTGATCAGGTGAGCGATCTGACGAATCCGAACGTCGTCAAGGTGGTCTGCGACCAGGCCGGTCGGGCGCTGTATTTTTCGCGCGCCCCGATCCCGTGGTGGCGCGATGGCAGCGCGGCTGGCGCGCCCGCCATCGGCGCCGCAGCACCCCTGCGGCACATCGGCATCTATGCCTACCGCGCGGCGTTTCTGCGGCGCTTTCCGAGCCTGCCGGTGAGCCTGCTGGAGACGATCGAGTCGCTCGAGCAGTTGCGCGTTCTGTGGCACGGCGAGCGCATCGCGGTGCACGTCAGTGCGCACCCGGCGGGTATCGGCGTCGACACGCCCGAAGACCTGGAGCGCGTGCGCCGGCTGCTGGCATGAAGCACGCCGCATCGCACCAGCCTAGGGGCGCGGGGGGTTGCGCTGCAGATTCGAGACCGCTGGTGGGAATGCCAACGTGAACGTGGTCAATCCCCCGGCTTCACTCGAGACATGGACGCTGCCGCCATGAGCACACATCACCGACTTAACGATCGCCAAGCCCAGCCCCGTTCCACCGTCGGCTCGTGCGCGTGCCGGGTCCAAACGTAGGAAGCGTTCAAACACCCGCTCCAATTGGTTCGGCAAGATGTTGGGGCCTCCGTTAGACACATCCAGAAATGTCGTCCCGCCGGCCTGCCGCAGAACAACCGACACCACACTGTTCGCATCAGCATGGCGGATTGCATTGGTCAATAAATTGGTGATCGCCCGCTGCACGAGGATTCGATTAGCGTGAACCGTTGCGCTGCCCTCGACCTCAACGCTGACTTGGCGCTCCTCCGACACCACGGACAGGAACTCGGCCACGCGCAGCGATTCCTGGGTCAAGTCAACGACAGAGCAGTCCAATGCGGCGGTCTCCCGATCAGATTGCGCCAGAAAAAGCATGTCGGCAATGAGCCGCGTCAGCCGCTCCAACTCGTCGACGTTGCCAACCAAAACATCGTGCAACTCGTCGACCGAGCGGGGTCTGGTCAAGGCCACCTGTGTGCGACCCAGCAGCGTCGCCACGGGGGTGCGCATTTCATGGGCCAAGTCCGCGGAGAAGTCGGACAGGTGTTGCACGCCTTCGTCGACGCGCGCAAGCATCGCATTGAACCCTTCGGCCAACACGCGCAACTCCAATGGCAAATGTTGCACGTCGATGCGCTGCGTGAGGTTGCGTGTGGTCACCTGAGAGGTCACGGCCGTGAGTCGCTTCAACGGGGCCAATCCAGTCCACGCGACGGCCCACGCGCCAAACGTGATGAGCGCCAGTAATACCGGCAGTCCCAGCAAGACGGCATTGATGTAAGCGCCCAGCATCGCCTGATCGTCTTCGAGATCGATTGAAAGCACGAATTTGACAGCCTGTGTATCGCGGACTGGGCTCTCCCCTGAGAGCGACACATAGTGCTTCACGTCCTTACTCTGCCAACGGGTCATGCGGGGCACGGCATCGCTTTTCACGCGAGTCACCGATTCCATCGCCACACGTGAGAAGCTGGCTAGGACGCGCCCGTGGCGCACGTCGATCAATGCCAGATGCAGATCCTTGTGTCCGATTAGCAGGTCTCCGAAACGGTGTCCGTTGGCCGGGATTTGCTCGACGCTGGCGATCTCCGACAACACATGCAACATCAGCGCGCGCTTTCCCTCCAATTCAGCGACCAAGCGCACATCCAGTTGTCGCGACAGGGACCAGTAGCCGGAAAGCGCCGCTGCGCCAGCAATCACTAAACCGAACAAAGCAACCGCAGCGGAGATGTGCAGCGCCAACGACTCCTCGGCGAATCGCTTGCGCCACGACGCCACGCTCAAGACTCCTGCCGCGGTTCGAGCACGTAGCCCACGCCGCGCACCGTATGAATCAGTTTGCGTTCGAACGGATCGTCGACCTTGCCGCGCAATCGACGGATAGCCACATCGACGACGTTCGTTTCAGAATCGAAATGGATGTCCCAGACCAGCGAAGCGATCTCGGTGCGCGACAACACTTCTCCAGTGCGCTGCACCAGCAGTGCGAGCAATGCGAACTCTTTGGCGGTGAGCTCGACGCGCTGACCGGCACGCGTCGCGCGGTGGCTGATCGGATCGACTTCGAGGTCGGCTATGCGCTGAACCAAGTCCGTCGGCAACGCTTTGCCCCGCTTGAGCAGGGCGCGCACACGGGCTTGCAGTTCGGGGAACTGGAAGGGCTTGAGCAGGTAATCGTCGGCCCCCAGATCGAAGCCACGCACTTTGTCGTGGGTCTGCCCGCGCGCGGTCAGCATCAACACCGGAATCTGCTTGGCGGTACGCAGCGCAGAGAGCACGGCGAACCCGTCGACACCGGGCAGCATCACGTCGAGGATCACCAGATCGTGATCGCCCGTGATGGCGGCGTGCAGACCGTCGGTGCCATTGAGCGCCACGTCCACCGCATAGCCGCTTTCGGTCAACCCTTGCCGCAGGTATTCGGCGGCTCTGCGTTCATCTTCGATGACCAGAATTTTCATGCAGCCGATTGTCCGGCGATGGCACTCGTTCCGTGTCCACCCACGCGCAACATTGCAAAAACGTCATCGAACCGACCCGTCGCTGAACGGTGCCGGTTCCTACAGTCGGTTTTATGCCTTGAGGCATCGGGTCGGCCGGAGGCTGGCCTGCCATCACTTCACAAAGGAATGAGCATGAAACGCAACCTCACCTCGATCGTTCTCGCCGCCGCCCTGGCTGGAATCGCCGCACCTGCTTTTGCAGACGACGCCGGCAAGCAAGTGGCCAAAGAAGTTATCAAGCTCAAGGACGGCTCGACCTTGTATGTGTTCAAGGACGGGAAGATGGCCAAGGAAAACAAGATCGGGAAAGTCGTCCAACTCAAAAGCGGCGAAATCCTCGAAGCCGTCGATGGACGCAAAGTGATCGCGGTCGGCAACGAAACCGGTCCGTTGAACTCCCTGAAAAAGGAGGGTCATGGGGGCTGATAGAGAAAAGCGGTCGACTGCGAAGGGCCGTTGACCGCGGCTCAGATGGCCGTCAACCATTTGCTTTGCTCAAGCTTTTTCCTCATGGAGTCAGACGTTATGAAGATATCCAAATTTTTTACAGCCGTTCTGCTGCTCATTGGTGCAGCATTCTCCATCACCGCGCAGGCCCAGGCGGCGGATCACAGCAACCCGTCCGGCCTGAAGACGGACCCACCAGCCGCTGTTGAGATGACCGACGGCGAGGTGCGCAAGATCGACAAGGACACGCAGAAGATCACGCTCAAACACGGCGAGATCAAGAACCTGGGCATGCCCGGCATGACGATGGTGTTCAGGGTCAAGGAGGTGGCCATGCTCGACCAGGTCAAGGTCGGCGAAAAGGTCGCGTTCCATGCCGAGAAGGCCGACGGTGCGATCGTCATCACCACCCTTAAAGCGGTGAAGTGAGACGCCGCATCTGCACCCGCACTGCTTGTGCAGGGGTCTCACGGTCCGTCGAAAGGGGTCGATGCATTCGGTTTTAGACTAGCGGTCCCGGCCCCTAGGCAGGTCGGAGCATCGCGAATCAATCGACCAGACGACAAGGACACCCATGAGACTGATTTTGTTGGGCGCGCCCGGTGCGGGCAAGGGAACTCAGGCCACCTTCATCTGCAAGAAGTTCGGCATACCGCAGATTTCCACCGGCGACATGCTGCGCGCTGCCGTCAAGGCGGGCACGCCGCTGGGCATCGCGGCGAAGAAGGTCATGGACTCGGGTGGCCTGGTCGGCGACGACATCATCATCGGCCTGGTCAAGGAGCGCCTGGCCCAGCCGGATTGCGTCAACGGCTTCCTGTTCGACGGCTTCCCGCGCACCATCGTGCAGGCCGATGCGATGAAGGCAGCCGGCGTCAACCTCGACCTCGTGCTCGAAATCGACGTGCCCGATGAAGCGATCATCGAACGCATGAGCGGCCGCCGCGCGCACCTGGCCTCGGGCCGCACTTACCACGTCAAGTTCAACCCGCCGAAGGTCGAAGGCATCGACGACGTGACCGGCGAGCCGCTGATCCAGCGCGACGACGACAAGGAAGAAACCGTCGCCAAGCGGCTCGACGTCTATCAGAAGCAGACACGCCCGCTGGTGGCCTACTACTCCGACTGGTCGGCATCGGGCGATCCGGTGGCACCCAAGTACCGCAAGATCAGCGGCACCGGCACGGTCGACGAGATCATGTCGCGGGCGCTGCAGGCCTTGTCGTGATCGGCGACTGACCCGCTGTCTGTTCAACTGCCGAAGCCCCCCGGTCGCATGACGCGACCGGGGGGCTTCGGTATTTTCAAGGCGCGAACTGCTCGTTGCCGACCATGCCCAGCTTGGTCACGCCCAACCGCTGGGCGCTGGCCAGCACCATCGCCACCACGCCGTAGTCGGCCGCCTTGTTCGGCCGCAGATGCACCTCGGGCTGATTGGGCTGCGCAGCGGCTGCACGCATGTGCGCTTCGAGCGCCGGGCGGTCGGGCACCGCCTCACCGTTCCACAGCACGGCGCCAGTCGCATCGATGTCGACGGTGACGACGACCGGCGGCAGTGCGGGTTGCGGCGGCTTGCCCTGCGGCAGGTTCAGGTTCACCGAGTGCAGTTGCACCGGAATCGTGATGATCAGCATGATGATCAGCACCAGCATCACGTCGATCAGCGGCGTGGTGTTGATATCCATCATCACCTCTGGATCATCGCTGCGGCCGGAGCCGATGTTCATTGCCATGGCGGGTCCTCGCTTCGTCAGTTGTTGGCTGGCGGTTCGGTGACGAAGCTCACCTTCATGATGCCTGCCTGCTGGCAGGCGTAAAGCACGCGGCCCACCGATTCATACCGCGCTTTTTCATCACCACGAACGTGCACCTCGGGCTGCGGGTTCTTCACGCCCTCGCCCTTCAACCGTGCGAGCAGCGTCGCCTGATTCGCCATGAGTTGCGCATTCCAGTACACCTTGCCCGCGCGATCGACCGAGATGTCGATGTTCTCCGGCGCGGTCTGGCGCGGCAGGTTGACTTCCTTGGGCAGCGACATCGGCACCGTCTGCGTGACGACCGGAATCGTGATCAGGAAAATGATCAGCAGCACCAGCATCACATCCACCAGCGGCGTGGTGTTGATGGTCGAGACGACCTCGTCGTCGTCGGTGGCCGGTCTGAGTTGCAATGCCATGCGGTGGTCGCCTGATGTGGATCAGCGCACGCCCTTGGCGCCCATCAGGATGCCGTGCAGGTCGGCACTGAAGCCGCGCACCGCGTCCATCGTGATCTTGTTGCGGCGCACCAACCAGTTGTAGCCGAGCACCGCCGGCACCGCGACCGCCAGACCGATCGCCGTCATGATCAGCGCCTCGCCGACCGGGCCGGCCACCTTGTCGATGCTGGCCTGCCCGGCGATGCCGATCGCGGTCAGCGCGTGGTAGATGCCCCAGACGGTGCCGAACAGGCCGATGAACGGTGCGGTCGATCCCACGGTCGCCAGCAGCGCCAGGCCGTCCTGCAAGCGCGACTGAACTTCGTCGACGCTGCGCTGCACGCTCATCGTGACCCAGGTGTTGCGGTCTATGTGTTCGGTCAACGTGCCTTCGTGGTGTTCACCGGCGTTGATGCCGGTCTCGGCGATGTAGCGGAACGGGCTGCCGTCTTTCAGCGTCTGCACCCCCGCTTGCAGGCTGGCCGCTTTGAAGAAGTCGGTGCGAGCGACCCGCGCATCGGCGGCGATCTGCAGGCTCGCATACAGCTTGGTGATCAGGATGTACCAACTGCCCATGCTCATCAGCACCAGGATGACCAGCGTGCCGCGGGCCACGAAATCGCCTTGCGCCCACAGTGCACCGAGGCCGTAGGGGTTGGCGACGGTCTGTTGGGCGTGCGCGGACTGCGCTGCCAAGGCCCCAAGCAGCGCCCAGGCCGCCCAGCGGAGCGTGCCTGGCCCCATTGGCAGCGCTCGCAGGTGTTGGAGAGGCTGGAACGTCGTCATGAAAATCTCCGGAAACAGAGCTTGAAACAAGAGGGGAGTGAACCGGCTGGGGCGCGGGATCAGCGGATGTCGAAGAAGAATTCCTGGCGGATCTGCACGCCGTCACCCGCGCACACATAGCCGTCTTTCATCGCCGTTTCGACAGCGCTGACGAAGGCGCGCAGCATCCGCCGATCGGTCACGCCCTTCAGCGTGTTGCGCTCGATGTCGACCTGCACCACGCGCCCGTTGTTCAACGTGCCGATCACGAACAGGCTGCCCTTCACCTCACTGGCCACACTTGGCGCCAGCGGCGGCGGCGTGCGGCTGCAGGCGATGCCGGCTGCCACCGGCCCGGCCGGCTTCGGCGGCGGCGCGGGCTCGGCCACGACAAGCGGTGGCGGCGGGGTCGGCACGATCTCCACCGGCGCGAGCGGTGGCGTCGGCGTCACAGCGGTGATGGTGGGCTCGGGCGGTGGCGGCGCGGTCAGCACGACCTCGGGCGGCGGCACGAACGGCGGCGGCGTCACCTGCTTCGGTGGCGGCGCCTGAACCTTTTGCGGCGGCGCAGGAGGAGGCTCGGGCGGCGGTGGCGGCGGCTGGATGATCTCTTCGATCAGCCGCGTCTCGACCGGCGCACGCACCCCATCGGCCACCTTCTTCGCCAGCCCATTGACCAGCGCATAAACGACCAGGACGTGAAACACCACGACAACGGAAAAGCCCAGCAGGTGGCGGCGCGGATCGTCTTGCCGCTTCGAAAAATCCATGAACGGTCAGAAACGCAAGGACAGGTTGGCATACAGCGTTCGGCCGCGCGGATCGTAGTAGCGGTCGTCGTAGCCGATCTGGAAGCCCTGATTGAAGCCGCCCACCGTCATCGACAACGGAGGGTCGTTGTCGAAAAGATTGATCAGCCCGACGTTCAGATTCAGCTGCGGCGACACGCGCCAGTGCGTCTGCCAGTCCACCGTCAGGTGGTCGGACACACGGCGCTTCAGCGAATCGACGAGCGCGCCGATCGAGCCGTCCGGATTGACCACGTTCACATCGACCAGCCCGGTGGCCGCGAAGTCCTGATCGCGGTAGCCCGACTTGTAGTTGAAGGCCAGCGTGTGGGTGGTCGCACCGACAACCAACGAGTTGACCCAGCGCGCCTGCCAGCGGAAGGTGACGCTGCCGTTGTCCCCCAGTTGGCCGAGGCTGCTCGCGTAGTCGCCGCCTGCTTGCAGCTGGTACTGGTCGCGCAGCATGTAGGTGGCGGTGAGCTGCGAGGTCAGCCCGACGTCCGCACCGAGAGTGGCGCGCCCCACCGCGTCGAAATCGATGCCCGAGGCGTAGCTCTTGCCCTGGTTCAAGTTGGGCGCGAACAGCGCCAGCTGGTTGATGCCGGTGCTTGCGCTGACCGCACTGGTGAAGCTGTCGCGGTACTGCGTGTAGTCGGTGAAGATGGCGTTCTCGTTGAGTTGGCCGATCGCGTCCTTGATGCCCACGGTCCAGAAATCGGCGCCGAAGGACAGCGCTGGCGTCGGCTCGAGTCGGAAACCGAGTGAAGCCTGCGCCGAGCGCTCGGGTTTCAGGTCGCTGTTGCCTTGGGCGATCACGTCGGCCTGCACGCCGTCGATGCAGCTGACGTCGGTCCCCAGCGACGCGGCGATGTCGTTGAGCGTGACGCCCCTGGCGTCGGCACGTCCACAGTCCAGCGGACCTCCGGAGACCCCGTACTTTTGCCGCGCAGCTTTGACCTGCAGGATCGACGGCGCCTTGTAGCCCATGCCGATCGAGCCGCGGATCAGCAGCCCGGGCACCGGCTGCCAGCGGCCGGACAATTTTCCGTTGGTGGTGTTGCCGAAGTCGGAGTAGTGGTCGTGCCGCACCGAGGCCGTCAGCTCGAGGCCTTGCGCCACCGGCGCGACCAGTTCGACAAAGGCACCGAGCACATTGCGCGAGCCGCTCGACGCAACCTCGGCCGCGTCGTCGCCGAAACGCACTTCCCCGTCCAATCCCTGCGCCAGCGCGCTGGGACGCGTCGTGTGCTTCTCATGGAAGGCGCTGACACCGCCCCCGAACTGCATCGCGCCGCCCGGCAACGCTGCGAGCTCGGTGCTGCCTCGGGCTTCGATGCCGTCGAGCGTCGAGCGACCGCCGTTCCAGTAGCCGGTGTACTTCGCGTCGGCGATCGCCTGCTGCGCTTGGGTACTTTGCTGGCCCGGCAGCGCGAACGGGTCGACCACGGTGTTCAGGGCGCCCAAGACCCGGCTGCTGTAGCCGTAGCCATCGTCGAGGCTGCCTTTGACCGTGCTTTCGGAGTGGGTGTAGGCCAGGTTGTAGTCCCAGGCGCCCAGCGTCCCGGACACACCCAGCACCGCATGCACGGCTTCGGCGCGGTCGTCGGTCATGCGCCGGCCCAGGTCGGCAAAACGATAGCCGGCCAGCACCCCCAGATCGCCGTCGGCAGGTTCGGTGTTGACGTAGCCGCCGGCCGCCACCGCCTGATCGAAGTACGGCGACTCAGGCGAAATGGTCAGCAGGCTGGGATTGAACGAGACCGTGGCGCGCGAGCGGCTGCGCGCGTAGACGACATCGCCGAACAGGCGCGCATTGCCGGGCAACGTGCGGTCGAACGAGGCGACCAGGCTTTGCCGCTCGCGGTCCGGGTAGATCTCGACGTCGCTGGAGTAGTCGTAGCTACACGCCGTTGCGGAGATGAAGTGCTTGGGTGGGCAGGTGCCGTTGGCTTGCAGGTACGGACTGATCGCATTGAAGTCGACATCGAACACGTTGGCCGGGATGCTCAGAATCGACGAGGCCTGGAAGCGGTACTTCTGTCCGCCTTCTCTAAAGAAGATTTGTCCGCTGCGCGCGAACTTGCGCTCGGCCGAGCCCAATTGCGTGCGCCGGTCGGAACTGGCCGACAGCATCAGGTTGTAGCCATCGGCCTCGAGGTCGCCGAAGCCCTTGGACACGCTGATGTTGGTCTCGCGCGCGCCGCCGCGCGGATACGAGACGCCAGCGGTGCCGACGCCCTCGGTGCCGCCGCGCCGGGTGATGAAGTTGATGACGCCGGCAATCGCGTCCGACCCGTATAGCGCCGACGCTCCATCGGTCAGGACCTCGATACGCTCGATGGCAGAGATTGGGATGCTGTTCAGGTCGATGGCATTCGACGCGCCGGTCAACGTCTGCCCGCCGAAGGGCGCCAGGCGCCGACCGTTGAGCAGCACCAGCGTGCGGTTTTCGCCGAGGTTGTGGATCGACACGCCGGCGAATCCGAAGCTCTCGGTGCCGACCGCACCCGACTCGACGGTCGAGCCCATGACGGCCGGCAAGTTCTTGATGAGATCGGCGGTCGAGGTGTACCCGCTGCGCTCGATCGTCTCGCGCTTGATCACCTGCACCGGCAGCGCGGACTCGCCATCGATGCGGCGAATCGACGAGCCCGTGATCTCGACGCGATCGAGCGATTGCGGCTGCCCCCGCACCGGATCGATCGCGACGAGGCAGGCTGCAGTCAGCACGGTCGGCCAGACAATCCGGTGTCGGCTGAGGATTCGGGGCATCTTTTTTTCTCCAGTTCGCGACAGCGAGTTTCGCCGATTCCGCATCGACTTCGGCGCCCGGCCGACCGCAAACAGCTCGCGGGGAATCCCGCTCCGCGACCGAAGGAGCGCCCGCTGCGCAACCGCTGCTGGCGTGTACGAGTCCACATCGCGCAGCGCGTCAGCACCGAGTCGGCGCTGCATCGAGGCCTAAAATTAAAAAGTCAAGTCGGGCTCCGCTCGATGCAATCCCTTTTATCTAGTGCAACACAACGGTCATGGCCGATACCGCGTCGGGAGAGCTCCGAGACACCGACGACGCAGCGCTTGTGCGGTTGTGCCTGGCGGGTCGGCAAGATGCTTGGCGGGCGTTGGTGAGCCGTTACCAGCGGCTCGTGTTCACTGTGGCACGGCGCGCGAAGCTGGACGAACACGCTGCGGCCGACGTGCTTCAGATCGTTTTTTCCCGACTGTTCGAGCACATGGCTGGCCTGACCCAGCCCGACAGGCTGCAGGCATGGCTGGTGACTACGGCCCGGCGCGAAACCCTGGCCATCCTGCGTCACGCGAACCGCTACGCTGCTTCGTCCAGTGGCGATGCTGGCGACGAGACCATCGAAGACATTCCGGATGCCGCTCCTCTGGCCGAGGACCTGCTTCAGGACCTCCAGGAAGCACAGGCCATGCGCGTAGCGATGGACCGCCTCGACGAGCGCTGCCGCAAACTGCTTATGCTGCTTTTTTCAGACGAAGACGAGCGTCCTGGCTACGAAGAAGTTGCTCGGCAGATGGGCATGCCCGAAGGCAGCATCAGCCCCACCCGCAGCCGGTGCCTCGAGAAATTGCGTCGGCTGTACCTGCGCGGACCGGGCCTCGGTTGACGAGCACCAGACCGGATCACAGTTTGTAGTATTTGAGTACCTGCAACCTACTCTGTGGAGGGTATGACCTCCATCCCCGCTGCTTCAGAAAGACCCGCTCATGCCTGCGTCCATGGATGACTCCGCCGACATCGAATTGACCCAGTTGCTGATGCGCAGCCTCCGTGCGCTACCTGACGTACCACTGTGGGCAACCGAGCGTGCGTTTGCCGTGTGGCACGCGCAGGCCCCGATTACCGCACCGGCGCTCGGGCTGCTGCAACGCCTGCAAGCGGTGCTCAGATTCGACAGTCGCAACGCCCCGCTCGGCCTCGCAGTCCGATCGCGCCGATCTGCGTCACGCCAGCTGCTGTATTCCGTGGGCGACCATGACATCGACCTGCGTGTGCTCAGTCATCCGGGCCCGAAGGCGGTCTACGAGATTTGCGGCCAGGTGCTGGGCCCTGCCACGTCGGGTGGCGCCATGTGGCTGCCCCTCGCACCAGGGGCGGAGGCCGCAGCGGTCGACGCCGGGGGCAGCGTCGAGACGGCGCTCAACGACATGGGGGAGTTCCTGATCTCGGGCCCCATCGGTCTGCGCGGCGTGTTGCGATTCCGCCTGGGCGCTGACATCGTCGACCTGCCGCCGCTGGAGCTGACGCCGCCCGGCACCATGGGCTGAAGATGCAGGGCGACCGGGGCGCCGATGCACACACCGAAGGGCTGGCGGAAGACCTTCTGACCGGTCGCTTGACGTGGGAAGAGGCCGTCGTCGCTGACCCCGAAGCACTCGCCTGGACGCTGAAGAACGCCTGTCAGCTGGCGTGGTTGAACGATCCGGTGCGATCGCGTGCCGCCGCCCGCTGCACTCAGTCATTGTCGCAACGCTGTCCGTCGACCGTGGTTCAGGCGCTGGCCAGATGGGCTGCGGGCATCGGTGCCTTGTCCGACAGCCGGTTCAATGAAGCGCTCGAGCAACTGCAGGCCAGCGCCACCGCCTGGGACGCGATGAACCGTCCGCTCGAATCGGCCCAGGCCAGCGTGGCCATGCTGATGCCGCTGGCTCTATTGGGCCGTTTCGACGAAGCGCTGACCACCGGTGTGGCGGCTGAAGCGAGGCTGATGGCGCACGGTGATGCAGAAGGCGCAGCCAAGGTGGCACTGAATCTGGGCAGCCTGGCATTGCAGCGTGACCGGTGTGCCGAGGCCACGACCCATTACCGGCGGGCCGGCATTCGGTTCGCACGGCTGGGCGATCGCGAACATTCGGTGCAAGCGGACATCGGCCTGGCCGACGCGATGGGCTACGGCGGACGAATCGACGAAGCCCGGCTCATCTACGACCGCGCCGAGATGCGTGCCGTGCAGCACGGTTTCCCGGTGCTGGCTGCGTCGGCACAACACGGTCGATCACTGCTGGCCCTGGGTCGAGGACGCTACCGGGAGGCGCTGTCGGGGCTGCTGACGGCGCAACGCGCGTTCGCACGACTCGAGATCGACCACCTCCTCGTCGAGGTAGAGCGCGATCTGGCCGATGCCTACCTGGAACTGCGTCTGCTGCCCGAAGCCATCGCGCTGTACGACTCGCTGGCACTGCGGCTGCAGGAGCAAGGCAACGAGGCGACCTCACCCTGGCTGCTGATGCAGCGGGCCCGCGCGCTGGCCCAGGCGGGCCAACACGTCGACGCCGAGGCGACGCTGCTGCGGGCCAAAGTGAAGTTCGGCTGCCATAACATCGCGTCCGGTGCGGCACTGGCCGAGCTGGCCGGGCTGGAACTGGCGCTGGCGCAGAACCCCGACCCATCGACGGCAGTCGCCTGTGCAGATCGCGCCGCATCGATCGCAACGTCACTGCCCCAAAACACCGCGCAACGGGCGCGGCTGCTGCAAGCCGTGGCGTGCAGGATGTCGCGTCGGCCCGACCTCGCGCTGGCACTGCTGCGGCCCTTGTGCGAAGCGGGCCATGAGTCGGCGTCGCCGCAAAGGCAGGCACGCGCCTGGGACGAGGTCGGTCGTGCCCACGAGGCTCTGGGCGATGTGGCAGCTGCCGCCACAGCCTACGAGCGCGCGATGGCTGTCTTCGAGGAAATGCGCGCGGCGCTGCCGGGTGACGATTTCCAACTGGCGAGCCTGGCCGACCACCTGCACCCCTTCGAGGCCCGTCTGGCCTTGGCCTTGCACGCCCTGGACGAGCGTCCCGAATCCGTCCTCGGCTGGCTCGACCGTTACCGCGCCCGGGTGTTGAGCGAGCGACTGGGCCGCGGAACCGATACCGCCTGTTCGCTGGACGACGCGACGCAACAGAGCGTCGAGGCATTGCGCACTCGCCTGAACTGGATTCGTCGCCAGGAGCAGCGCCGTGCCGAAGACGGCGAGGACTTGCTTCCCGAATCACTCCTGAACGAAGCCTTGGCGATCGAGCGCGAACTGTTGGAAGTGGTTCGACGCGCCCGCGCACTGCTGCATCCCGTGGTCGACGATGCTGCGGCCGGCGTCGCTTCGGCGGAGATGCAGCCCGGCCTGGATGTCGCGGCCCTGTGCCGCAACTTCAGCGGCGGCCGGGCGCTCGTGGTCTACGGCATCACGGGCGACGAACTGATGGCCGCCGTGGTGGCAGGGGGTCGGGTCCGCCTGGTGCGGCGGCTGGCGAGCCGGGCTCAGGTCCACGGGCAGTTGCAGCGGCTGCACTTCCAGATCGACGGATTGCGGGCTGGAGCCGACCACATCGCGGCACACGGGACGCAGCTCCTGCAGCGCAGCACCGCCCACTTGCAAGGCCTCTACCAAACGGTTTGGGCCCCCTTGAGGGCGGCGCTGGGTGCGGCCAGCGACGTGTCGGTGGTGCCATGCGACTCGCTCCAGACGCTCCCGTTTGCCGCGTTGCACGACGGCGAGCGATGGCTCGATGAGGGGTGCCACCTGCGTCTGATGCCAAGCGCCGCGATGGCGATGAGGCGCACCGCAGCGGCGGGCCCGACCTCCGAAGGCAGCGGTCGGCGGGTGCTGGTGGGCGAATCGTCGGGGCTGCCGCAGGTGCGCGCCGAACTCGAGGCCGCCGCGACGGCACTGCATCCAGCCACTGTGATGTTGAACGCACAGGCCAGTGTGCAGGCAACCCTGAATGCGTTTGCGCACGCGGACGTTTTGCACTTGGCTTGCCATGCCGAGTTCCGCAGCGACAGCCCCGGGTTCTCGGCACTCCACCTCAACGACGGCCTGTTGACTGCGGTACAGATCGAAGAGCAGCGGTTGACTGCGCGACTGGTGGTGCTAAGCGCCTGCGACACCGGTCGTGCCCATGCGGCCCCCGGAGACGAGGGCCTGGGCCTCGTGCGCGCCTTCCTGGTTGCCGGCGCGCAGGAGGTGGTCGCGAGCCTGTGGGCCGTCGACGACGGTGCCACCGCCGCCCTGATGGGTCACTTCTACCGCCGCTGGCGCATTAACGGTCAGCGCACGGCGCTGGCGCTGCAGGCTGCCCGCGCCGACCTCAGGCGCACCCATCCTCACCCCTATCACTGGGCCGCTTTCGTTTTGCACGGGATCGAACTGACTTGAAGTTACACAAAACATCGACGGGAGAAATTCCCTGTGTATTTAGCCGAGGCGAACGTACTCTGTCTGTTGGAGATTGTTCCTAACCGAGAGCCACGTCATGCACCACATCCACTTCAACCGTTCTTTTCCGATCAGGGGCCTGCAGACGCGCATGGCCCATGCCATCTCCGCTGCTGGGTTGCTGGCTGCCTTCGCGCTTGCCAGTCCAGCCGTCGAGGCCGCCACCAGCGTCAACACGGCCAGTGAGGGTCGCGTCGCGGGTGAGGTGCTGGTGCAGTTGCGCAGTGGTGCAGATTTGGCGTCTATCCAGACAGGCTATCGGCTGAGCCTGAAGGCGCGTTTCGGCGCGCGTCCGATCTTCCGGTTTCAGGTGCCAGCGGGCACGACCGTCGACGCGGCAGTGGCCGCGCTCAGGGCAGACACTCGCGTGGTGGTCGCCGAAGCCAATCACATCGCCGGTACGCCCGAGGCTCGCAGGCGCACTGTGTGGGCTGTCGGCACGTCGGCCCAGTACGCCGCCCAATGGGCGCCCGAGTCCATGGGGCTGCGACAGGCCCACACGCTTGCCACCGGGCAGGGACTGCGCGTGGCGGTTCTGGACACCGGCGTAGACGCCAGTCACCCGGCGCTGGCGGACCGGGTGCTTCCCGGCCGCGACTTCGTCGACCTGGACGACGATGCCTCGGAGGTCGGCGTCCCTGGCATGGGCGGTTACGGCCACGGTACGCATGTGGCCGGACTGGTGGCGTTGTCCGCGCCCGGCGCACAGATCCTGCCGCTGCGGGTGCTCGACGCACAGGGCGAAGGCAACGTCTGGGTGCTGGCCGAAGCCGTGCTGCATGCGGTGGACCCTGACGGCAATCCGTTCACCTCCGATGGCGCGCGGGTCATCAACCTCAGCCTGGGCACCACGGTGCGCACAGACATCCTCGACCTCGTCAAGCGACTGGCCGAGTGCAGCGCCGAAGAAAACGACGACGACGAAGACGACAAGGTCAAACTCGACGATGCGGGGTATCAGGCCGATCGCGATCGGTGCAACGTGCTGGGCAGCGCCGTGGTGATTGCCGCAGCGGGCAACGACGCCAGCGCCACCGAGAAGCAGTACCCGGCGGCCGAAGCGTCGTACGGATCGCTCTCGATCGCGGCCAGCAACGCTACGCGTCGCATCGCCAGCTTCAGCAACCGCGGCGACTGG
The DNA here is from genome assembly GCA_031390425.1 of Rhizobacter sp. Taxonomy (GTDB): domain Bacteria; phylum Pseudomonadota; class Gammaproteobacteria; order Burkholderiales; family Burkholderiaceae_C; genus PBB1. The sequence goes on along the minus strand of JANMTL010000313.1, from coordinate 10,714 downwards.
ATCGACCTGGCGGCACCGGGCGACGGCATCACCAGCACGGTTCCGGGCGGTGGTTACGGGGTCTGGAGCGGCACGTCGATGGCCACGCCGCTGGTCGCAGGCGTGGCGGCCCTGCTGTTCGAACAGAACCCCGGCTGGAAACCCGAGGACGTCACCAAGCGTCTGCGCGAGACCTCGATGCCCCTGTGCAGCACTTCGCTGCGTCAGGTGCATGCCGACGCGGCCGTGCGCGACTTGAAGTTCAACTCACCGCCGATCTGCCCCTGACCACCTCGGCGACCGGCCGATCACGACTCAGCCGATGCGGCCGCCCTCGAGGCGGCCGTTTTACTGGAGCCTTCGAATTTGACCGGTGCCTCAATCGAACGTCGACCGTCGACCCTGCGCAGGTCTCGAGCGCGATGCTGCGCGGGGCAGCAACTTTAGCAAGCTCGCGTGGAATGCCGCACAGCGAACGTCATCGTCACTCTTTGTTTCGACGATGACATGTACGTACGGCCGCGGCAGTCGCTCTGTCGGTGACTGCATCGCGAAACCAGATCCGCGGTGTGCCGTTCACTATCACCGACTCCACTGGAGAACTCAATGACCCTCGAGCTTGTGTCCCGCCCGAACGCCGCAACCCCTTCGATTCACACACGTCTGCTGCAGGCCAAGCGCGCGTACACCACCCGCCACGTTCCGCTGTCTGCCTGCGTCCGCTTGATTGAAGATTCGCGCCTGTCACCGCGTGCTGGAGATCTGTTGCTGGCCCGCGTGCTGCGCATCGGCAAGCACACCACCCTGGAAGGCACCGACAGCCGCCGCAGCGTGCTTTTTCCAGGCGACGAGATCGTCGTCGCCTACGGCGCGCGCTACGCACCCGATCAGTTCGAGGCCTGCATCCCCGACTCGCTGTCCGCCTGCCATCTCGCCGCCGGCGGGGGCGTCGCCGCCCACGTGACCACCCGTCATGCCGGTGTCTCTGCACCGACCGAGCTGCAGCCCATCGGGCTGCTGGCCGACGTTGGCGGCCAGCGCTTGAACATGGCGAACCACACGCATTTCGCACGGCGCCTCTACGCCGCCACCGGCCCGCGTCCCCTGACCATCGCGTCTCTCGGCACGTCGATGAATGCCGGCAAGACAACTTCCGCCGCCTACCTGGTGCGCGGCCTGGTGCGCGCCGGACTCCGCGTGGGCGCAGCCAAGGTCACCGGCACCGGCTCGGGCAATGATCCGGGTCTGCTGCGCGACGCCGGGGCTGAACTGGTGCTGGACTTCACCGACGCAGGGCATGCATCCACGGCCAACCTCGAGCTCGATGGATTGCTGTCGATCCTGACGCAGGTGCAAGGCGCGATGGCAGAGCGCGGCGTCGAGGCACTGGTGATCGAAGTGGCCGACGGACTGCTCCAACGAGAAACGTCGATGTTGCTGAGATCGCCGCGTTTCGCCCAGCGCGTCGATGCCAGTCTGTTTTCTAGCGGCGATGCGATGGGCGCGGTGGCCGGCGCGCAGTGGCTGCGGCAGCAACACCTCCCGGTGCTGGCGCTGGCCGGCACGTTGACGCGCTCGCCGCTGGCGCAGGCCGAAGCCGAGGTCGCCACCGGGCTGCAAGCGCTGGGTCTCGCGCAACTGGCCGACCCGGTCATGGCACGCGAGCTTTATCAACGCACGATCGCTTTGCGCAATGGCGGAGCAGCTGCGTGAGACCGTCTCGGGCCCAGGCTGCGAAGCCCGCCTCGACCCGGCCAGCCGACATCGAAGCCGGCGTGGAAACAGAAACGATATCGGCGATGCGCCTGCCGGGACCGTCCGCGCTGCCGCCACTGGCGAGCGGCAGGCGGCGCCTGTGGCTGGTGGGCGTGGTGGCCAATCACCTGTTGCAAACCCTGCTGGCGCTGGCAACGGCCTTCGCGGCCAAGGCACTCGTCGATGACATGGCGCGCACGCCCGGGGGCAGCGTGGCACTTCAGATCGGTCTTGGCACCGTCATGAATGCCGCGCTGTTGTCCGCGGCGGGTTTGATCGCCCTGCTGCTCGTCGCAGGGCTGCTGCGCGGTCTCGAATTGGTACAGGCCGAGGCGCTGGCCCAGCACTACATCGCCCATCTGCGGATGCGGCTGTTCGAACGCTTGGTCAGCTTGTCACCGGAAGGCCGCCTGCGACGAAGTCGTGGCGGCGTGATGCTGCGTTTCGTGGGCGACGTTCAGGCCCTGCGCGCCTGGGTCGGCCACGGCATCGCGCAGTGCGTGGCTGCAGGCTTCGCGCTGATTGCGCTGATCGCCGGGCTGGCCGTTTGGCAACCGCGGCTGGCACTGTGGGCCGCTGTCTGGATGATCCTGGCTGCCGGGCTGATGTGCGTCACGCTGCCGGCGCTGGGTCGCGCGATACGTGAGTGCCGACGGCTGCAAGCCACCGTCGCGTCCAACGTGTTCGACCGCATCGCCACGCTGGCACAACTGCAGGCCACTGGCAGTGCAGACCGCGAGCGACGCCGCCTGCAGCGTCAGAACCGCCAACTTCGGGCATCCATGCAGCGTAGAGCCTGGACCCGGGCCCGCCACCGCTGGGCAATCGACCTGTGTCTGGTCGGACTGGCCTTGAGTCTGTTGGGCACGCTGCTCGCGCACCCGTCGCCCACGGGCGGGCTGCTGGTCGGCGCCATGGGCCTGCTCGGGCTGCTGACCCGGCCGCTGCGCGGCATCGGCATCGCGCTCGAAAGCCGCGAGGCGGCCCGCGTGGCGCGCGAACGCATGCAGGAGTTCCTCAACGAGCCAGACCGTCTGCGCACGCCACTCTGCGGCACCGATCCAGGCACGCTGCCGACGCTGAGCTTCGAGCAGGTTTGGGTGCCTCGGCGGTTGCAGCCGTTCAGCGGCACCTTGCCGTTCGGTCATCGCGTGGCGGTCTGCGGGCCGCCGGGCAGCGGCAAGAGCACGCTGCTGACCTTGGCCGCGCGCCTTCGCGATCCGGCCGGTGGTCAGGTGAAGCTCGGTGGTCAGCCGCTGGCCGACCTCGACGACACGGCGTTGCGGCGCCGCGTCAGCTTCGTCGCCTCCGAACCCGCCTTGATCCGCGGCACAGTGCGGCGCTGCCTGCAGCAGCGGCATGCCGCTGCCAGCGACGCCGACCTGCTGGCCGCCTGCGTGAAAGCCGGCTGGACCGACGCCGATGAGACGACGCTCGGCGCCCTGGTGCGCGATGACGGCGCCAACCTCTCGGGCCAGCGTCGCCGCCAACTGGCGCTGGCCGCGGCGCTGGTGGGCTCGCCAACGCTGCTCGTGATCGACGACGCCGAACAAGCTCTGCCCGGCGATCCGGCCGAAACCCTCGCAGCACTGCTGCAAGACCACTCGGGCAGCCTCCTGTTCAGCACGGCAGACCCGCGTCTGGCGGCACAGGCCGACGAAATTTGGTGGCTCGACCCCACCCCGCAGCAGACCCGACCCGCAGCGGCCAGCGACCCGGCAACGCTGCGCCTGGTGAACCGCTCGGAATCCGCATGAGCCCGCGGTCACTCTAAAGCAGAGCTGACCGAGGCCCACCCGGCGCGCAGTGCATTCCGCTCGCCCACCATGGCGCCAAAGCTGCGTTTTCCCGCCTCGATAGCGAGACACCATGAGCCACCCCTTCATCCTCGACAGCTCCGGCGACTTGCCTTATCTGCTGGCCTTGCCAGACACGCTGCACCGCGACACGCCTCTGGTCGTCAGCGTTCACGGCGTCACCCGCCGGCCGTTGGAACACGCCATGGCCTTCGCCGGTCCGGCGCTCGACGCTGGCGCCGCGCTCTTGGTGCCCTTGTTCAGCGAACACCGCCATCGTCGTTACCAGCAACTGGTGCATCCGCGCAGCGGCAGGCGCAGCGACCTCGCGCTGATCGACACCGTGACTGCCGTGTGCCGCCGCCATGGTCTGCCGGAGGCACCGGTGCACCTGTTCGGCTACTCGGCAGGAGCGCAATTCGTGCACCGCTATGCCCTGTGGCATCCGCAACGGGTGGCCGCCTTGGCCGTCGGCGCTGCCGGTTGGTACACCTGGCCCGATCGCAGCCTGGCATGGCCACTGGGCTGGGGCGGCATCGAACGCTGGCTGGGTCAGCCACCCGACACCGCGGCCCTTTTGCGCCTGCGCACACGCGTCTGGGTGGGCGAGCGAGACACCCGGCCCGACGAGAGCTTTCGGTCCGAACCGGCACTCGATGCGCTGCAGGGCGCTTCGCGCTTGGAGCGTGCCCACCGCTGGGTGCAGGCACTGCGTTCAGCGGGCGCTCGCGACCACGTCGGGATCTTGCCGACGGTGCATACGGTGGCCGAATCGGGACATGATTTCGAACAATGCGCGCGGCGTGGTGACATGGCGCAGCGGGTGATTGATTTTTTGCTGCCAGCTGGCCTGCGAAGCGTCGCGCCACAAGGCGACGTACCGCACACCGCGATTGCCGAGCAGTGAGTGCCTTGGCGGTCGTTCGGGCCCGCGTGCTGGCGGCGGCGATGATCCTGATGCTGTCGGGGCATTTGCATGCCGACACCCTCTCGCCACCGCAACTTCCCAATCTGCAGCAGCACGCATCGCCAGCGTCGGCAGCGCTGAATTCCGAAGCCCTGGCATGGCGCCCCCAAGTGCCAGAGAAGTCTGCGCCGTCTGCCACTGACCCGAGCCCCAGCGAGAGCGAACTGTTGCGTCCGCAGACGATCCTTCCATTTCAACGCCCGGCCCCCTGCGCCGAGGCCCCGTTGTGCCCGACCCCGGTGGTGTCGATCCAGCACGCATCCGTTCTCGGCGCCGAAACGACAGCACCGACCACCGCCACCGCGGCCTCGACGCTCGAATGGCGCTTCAGCGGGCGGCTGCATGTCGACCACTCGAGGTTCAACGGCGTCTATTCGCGCGATGGCCGATCCCACGGCGTCACCTACCTGCGCCGCGCCGACCTGGGTGCGACCGTTCGGTGGCATCCGCGGTGGCGTGGCAGCGCCTTGCTGGAGCGTGACGGCAACGGTTCGTTGAACTGGTCCGCCGCCTCGATCGACTGGATGCCGCGCGACGGTCTGGAGTGGCGACTCGGCCGAATCGACCCCGACTTCGGCATGGAACAGTCGGTCAGCAGCAGTTGGAGCGTCGGTGTCGAACGCTCGTCGATCTGGGACCTCGCGCCCGATGTGGCCGACTCGAACGATGGCTACGGAATCCGCGTGGACGCCCATGATCGGGGCTGGCAAGCCAGCGTCGGCGTGTATGACAAACGCGATCACAACGCTGTGGTGGCCCGTGCCGTGATGCTGCCGATCAGCCGCAAGCGCATGCGCTTGCATGTGGGCGCCTCGATCGCCACCACCCGGGGATGGCATGACGACGGTCGCATCCGAACCCGTCTGGGCGTGCGCGGTGTGACCGAGCACGACGTCGGCCGTCGCAGCACGCTGGGACGCGCCGCACGCGCGCCAGCGGCCTACGACAACGACACTGCAGTGGCCATCGAGACCGCTTGGCAGAGGGGTCCATGGATGCTGCAGTCCGAACTGCTGCAGCGCCGCCTGAGTGGCACCGACGGGCGATCGACACGCACCGCGCACGGCGCTTACGTACAGCTGGCCTGGTTCGTCACGGGCGAGCAGCGCCGCTACGACGCCAGGCGCGGCCGTTTCGGCGGTGCGAAACCGGCGCACCCGAGCGTCGGCGCCTGGGAGGTGTTCTACCGGCTGGACGGACTGCAAGTGAAGCACAGCCGCTCAGCCACCGTGCACACCGCCGGCCTGAGCTGGACCGCGCATAGGACCTGGCGGGCCATCGTCAGCCTGCACCGCGCCCGATCCGGCGGCGCGAATGACCTCGGCGAGACCACCGGCACCGCTGTCAGTGCGCGAGTGCAAGCTCATTTTTGAAATCCGGGCCGGGGGGTTGCCGCTTCGGATGCGGGGAGATTCATCGTCGAAGCCAGCAGCCAATGGATCGCTTCAGCCAACTAGGCGCGAACAAACCTTGCAATGCCGACGCCAAAAAATGGCGCAACCAGCTGCGCTGATTCGCGTGGTGCAAACCATCGCTGCACGCAAGCCCGGCCTCGTCGAGATCGGCAGCGCAGGCTGCGACGCCGACCTCAGGGCGCAATGCGACCTACTTGACCAAATAGTTCTCGCAGTTGACAGCGGCTGGCATCGGTCCTTCGGCGATATCGATACCGGCGCCGCAGTCGAGCGACAACGACAGGCTGTTCGCCATCTTGGACTCAAGCTTGATCTCGTCGTTGCCCGGCGAGCCCACCATTCGACCGGACAGTGCAAGCTGCGATGCCGAACCGTCGAATTTGCCCTCGAATTTCCCTCCGAAACCCCCCATGAGGAAATCGAACACAGAGTTGACGGTGCCACCATTGATTTGAACGACGGTGTACTTGGCCTCCGATGGCGTGGCATTGGCAGCGCCGCCGCGCAGTGCGACGTTGGTGGTTGGCGCGGCCGAGAGAATCTCGATGGAGTTGCGCGCACCACGAACGGTGCTGTTGACGTCCAGCCGGGTGGTCGGGTTGTCGTTCACTACCTTGTAGTTGACGTCTTGGGCAAAGCCTGAGTCATGGGTCGCATCTCCAGGATCGTGACGCTGCCTGACGCGACATGCGCAGGTGTCGGCCACGGCTGGCAGAGCGAGGAAACCGCCGTGGCGTACGTGGAGACGGAACATTCATTCGAGTGAAGGCCCGCATCACTCACGGCCATGCGGGTATGCACTGCACGCCGCAGCGCTATCCGGCAGGCTCCGACAGCAGCCGCGGCACGGCGGCCAGCAAGCGACGGGTGTACTCCTCGCGCGGATCGGCCAGCAGCGCCGCGGTCGGGCCCGACTCGACGATGCGCCCCCGGTGCATCACCGCGATCCGGTCGGCGATGTACTCGACCACGCCCAGGTGGTGGGTGATGAACAGATAGGACAGACCGAGCTCGCGCTGCAGTTGTTTGAGCAGGTTCAGGATCTGTGCCTGCACCGACACATCCAGCGCCGAAGTCGGTTCGTCGCAGACGATCAGCTTGGGCTCGACCGCCAGCGCGCGCGCGATCGCGATGCGCTGGCGCTGGCCGCCGGAGAACTCGTGCGGGTAGCGCTGCAGCGCGTCGCGGCGCAGGCCGACCCGATCGACCCCGGTTTCCAGCACGGATCGGCGCGCGGCGGCGTCGAGTTCGGGACGCAAACCCAGCAGCCCTTCTTCGAGCAGATCGAAGACGCGCATGCGCGGATTCAGCGACGCATACGGGTCTTGGAAGATCATCTGCACCGAGCGGCGCGCCAGACGCAGCGCGTCGCCTTGCAGGCCGAACAGATCCTGCCCGGCCAGCAGCGCGCGGCCTTCGATCAGCGCCTGACCGCGCAGCAGTTGCACGACGGCCTTGCCGAGCGTGGTCTTGCCACAGCCCGATTCGCCAACCAGCGCAAACGTCTCGCCGCGACGGATTTGCAGCGAGACATCGGCCACGGCGACAGTATGCGAAGTCGTTCGCTGGAGCAGGCCGGTGCGGATCGGGAAGCTGACAGAGAGGTGCTGCACGTCGAGCAACAAATCGGCGTCTTCGCTCCCTCGTTCCTCTGGGGAGAGGGTATGGTGAGGCGCTCGCATGTCACCGCTGTCGCCATCCGCTGCCCTGCCTCGCAGGGCGCGTTCCGGCTCGCAGGCTGGAGGCGCTGCGCTGGTTCGCGGCAGGCCGCTCGAAAGCCCCGCTGCGCCCCCCGCCATCTCCCAGGGGGAGAGGCAATGAATCCCGAATCCATCAACCTCGGACGACGCCACATGCAACCAGCAGCGCACCTCGCGCGGCGCGGCATCGTCCGACTGACTCCGCACCGCACCCAGCGGCGGCAACAACAACGGTGCTTCGGTTCGACACCGATCGAACACGCGGTCGCACCTCGGCGCGAAGCGGCAGCCAATGAAGTCTTGCGACAAAGAGGGCACCGTGCCGACGATGGCTGCCAGCTCGCTGCCGCGCTTGTGCGCCCCCGGCAGCGATTGCAGCAGCAGCCGCGCATACGGGTGCTTCGGTTCAGCGAAAAATTCCGCGGCGGTCGCCACCTCGACGATCTGCCCCGCGTACATCAACGCGACCCGTTGCGCCATGCCCGAGACCACCGCCAGGTCGTGCGTGATGAGCAGCATCCCCATGCCGTGGGCGCGCTGCAACTGCTTGAGCAGCTCGAGAATCTGCGCCTGAATGGCCACGTCGAGCGCTGTCGTCGGCTCATCGGCGACCAGGAACGCGGGCTCGGCGGCGAGCGCGATGGCAATCATCACGCGCTGCTTTTGCCCGCCACTCATGCGAAACGGGTAGTCGTCGATGCGCCGCTTGGGCTCGGGAATGCCGACGCGGCCCAGCCACTCGACCGCTTTCGCGCGCGCTGCTGCACCGCGCAAGGCGGTGTGCGCCTCGATCGCCTCGACGATCTGGTCACCCACCCGCATCACCGGGTTCAAGCTGGTCGCAGGCTCCTGGAAGATCATGCCGACCTTGCCACCGCGCAGCCGGCGCATCGCCGATTCGGGCAGCGACATCGTTTCCTGCCCCTCGATCTCGATGCGGCCGTCGGTGACCCGGCCGTTGTCAGGCAACAGCCGCATCAGCGCCAGCGCCGTGATGCTCTTGCCGCAACCCGATTCGCCGACCAGCGCGAAGGTCTCGCCGCGCTCGATGCACAGCGACAGCCCGTCGATCGCAGGGATCAAACCCGCGTCGGCGTCGATCGCCACCTTCAGGTCGGTGATGGTCAGCATCGCGTCAGGCCGCAGGGCCCGCGCTGCGGCGCGAAATGAACAGTTCGAGCGCCACGGTCACCGGTGGCGGCGCAGGTTCTCGAAGACAGCGGCACCGGAGATCACAGTGCCAGTGGACAGTCGCATGTCGTTCCCTCCAATATGAGCTGCCAGCAATGACGTACTTCGCCGCCAGTACGATCAGCGAGCAGCCGGTCGACCTGCATGCCGTCTTTTCCCAGACCCGCGGAATTACCGTCTCATGGTCGTCAGCTTTGCCCGCTTGGACCGCGTTGAGCGCTCACTCCACGTTGCCACCAAACCAAGCTTCATAGCTTGGCTTTTTCTCCATGAACAGGTCGGGAATCAAGGCGTTGGCAGCGTCAGCCATCGAGAAAGCAGTTGCTTCATCGATGGTAACCAAAGTGATTCACTTGGGTAGCGAAAGAATCTTTTCCCGTGTTCGGGTCGATCACCGTTTTCAAGGCGTCGAGCAGGCTCGACATGCTATCTTCGGCGCCATCATCTGGTTGCGATCATTGTCATCGACACCAACGTGCTGGTGGCCGCTTTGCCGGCCCCTGAACGCGCGCACCGCAGCGCAAGCCGCGAAGTGGTGAGGCGCTGCCTCTTGGGGCTGGACACGCCGCTTTTGAGTGCCGCCCTGTTTACAGAAATGCGTGATGTGCTGGCCCGAGACGCCTTGTTCGCCAAGGCGACCATTTCAGCGCTGGATCGCACCCATTTGTTCGAGGATTTTTGCCACAGCGCACAGTGGATTCGACCGTATTTTCTATGGCGTCCCAACCTGCCCGATGAAGCCGACAACCATGTGCTGGAGCTGGCCCTGAACGGCGGTGCGCCTGTGGTGTTGACATGGAACCTGCGCGATTTCACCCGGGGCGAGTTGCGCACACCCAGCGTGCAGGTGCTCTCGCCCACCACTTACTTGAATCGACTTGCGAACGAAGGAGATTGAGCATGTCTGTCATCACCCTGCGCCTGCCCGACGACAAACACGAGCGCCTGCGTCGGCTGGCCGAAGGCCGTGGCGTTTCTGTCAACCGCCTGCTCGATGAGCTGACGACCATGGCGCTGACGCAGCACGATGTTGAAAACCAGTTCATCGCCTTGCAGCAACGCAGCGCAGCGCGCGGCAACCGCAAGCGTGGTCTGGCGGTGCTGGACAAGCTGGAGCGGCTGGATGTCGCCTGACGCAGCACGGCGACGCGCCCTGCGCAAGCGGCCCGAATGCAGGGCTTGACTCACCTTATTGAGCTGCGCCGGTCGGGGGCTGCGCCCCCGAACCCCCAAAAGGGTCAAAGCGACCGAAGCGTCAAAGCCTCAAACGGGCCGCTTCCTTCGCACCGCCACCGCTGCGCCCAAGGCGAGCAGCACCAATGCCAACGACTGAGGCTCCGGCACCGCAGCGGCCACATCGCCGGGGCGCACAGCCACGGCAAACAACGCAACGTCCTTATCGCCGAAGCCCTGGCGGCCGTCGCCGGTGAGGAAGGTCCACGCGAAGCTCGGACTCGGCGCGTACTCCGTACCGGACCAGTAGACGAAGGACTGCACATTCGAGAACAGCGCCAGGTTGGCGATCTGTTCAGCCGTGTCGCCGACTTGATCCAGGACGGATGTGAACGCCTGGTTGCCCAGGTCGGTGACGAACAGGTGGCTCAATTCGCCACCGGTGCAGCCGGTGCCGAGATACTGCAAACCGAAGCTGCCGCCGGGGTCGAAGTTTTTGCTGCATGTCGTATCCGACGGGTTGAGCGTCGGCAAGCGCCAGTCGTTGTAACCGCCATAGACCAGGGTGTCGGCCCACAGTACGGCGGCGTCCCAGGTTAAGGCAACGCTGAACAAGTCCCCGCCTGGCACACCGCGTGCATTACTTTTGGCATGAAGCAACACACCCTCGCCATGGCCACCGATCACAACGCGCAGTACGAGCAGTACCGCAAGCCCACCCGACGCGACGCATTCCTG
>JANMTL010000306.1:0-45073 GCA_031390425.1 Rhizobacter sp. | reverse complement strand
TGGGTGAGCGGCGATACTGCCGCTCCCTATTTCCGGCAAGAAGAAGGTTGCAGACATGAGTAAGTACCACCAGCTCACCCAGGAAGAAAGATACCGCATTGCGGCGCACAGGATGGCAGGAAATTCGTCGGCCGAGATCGCCCGGTTGCTCGGACCACACCGCAGCACCATAGGCCGGGAGGTGCGGCGCAATGCCAGAACGCACGACAGCAGCTATGGCGCCGAGAAGGCGCACGGCTACGCCAGGGCAAGGCTCAGACGCTGCCGGCGCGGGCCGCAGTTCAGCGCCAAGGATCTGGCCCGCGTGGACGGCCTGTTACGGCGCAGGTGGAGCCCCGAGCAGATCGCCGGGTTCTTCAAGAAGAAGCGCGTCATGAGCATCAGCCACGAGACGATCTATCGTCGCCTGCGACGAGAAAAGAAGTCTGGAAAAGGAGAGCTGTGGAAGAGCACGCGGATCATGAGCAAGTTCGGACGAAAACGCTACCGAAGCCATGATTCACGGGGCGTACTGCCCGGCAAGAGGCATATCAGCGAGCGGCCTGCAGAGGTCGAACTGCGCAAGCGAATAGGCCACTGGGAATGCGACACGGTGATGGGCAGCGACATGCGCCACTGCATCCTGACGCTGGTGGAGCGCGTGACCGGCTATGTGATCATCAAAAAGCTCAGAGCCAGAAGCAAAGCGGAAGTGACCAAAGCGGCCACGCGAGCGATCAGAAGCCACTACCGCAAGTTCAAGACGATCACGTTCGACAACGGTACCGAGTTCCACGACTACAAGCTGCTCGAAGAGCGCTTCACGCTGAAGTGCTACTTCGCCACGCCGTACCGCTCATGGGAGCGCGGGAGCAACGAGAACATGAACGGATTGATCCGCCAGTACCTGCCCAAAGGCGAGTGCATGAGCGGGCTGACGCAGGCTCGATGCGACTACATCGCCCACGAACTCAATACAAGGCCTCGCAAGCGCCACGGCTACAGTACGCCTGCCGATCTATACCAACGGCACTAAGCAGTTGTTGCGCTTTCTCGTTGAAGTCACGGATCCTCAACGGGGCAGGTGCTGGTAGACGGCGGTCTCGAAGTCGACGAATCCGGGGTACGAGGCCACGTCCTGGAACGGCAGGATCTGGGAGCCCCAGTAGCCGCCGACGCCGTTCTTGCGGTCGATCCAGTAGAACAGGTTGGCCAGGCCGGCCCACATCAGCGAGCCTGCGGGTCGGCCGCTCGGCGTGGGCGCCTCGTTGACCTGGAAGGTGTAGGCCCAGCCCTTGGGCAGGCCGGGGAAGAACTCTCCGTCGTTCGACAAGGACGGGATCGACGTGCTCCACCCGCCGCTCTTTAGCGAACCGAGGCCGTTGCGGCACATCTGCGCCACCGTGTCCGCTTTCAGCACGCGCCCGTTCGGACCGGCGCCGTCGTTGAGCATCATCCGGATGAACTTCATGTACTCGCCCACGCTGGCATACAGCCCGTGACCCCCCATGTCCATCTCGGGCGGCTGCGGCAGCACCAGGTCGGGCAGCGGCGTGAGCTTGCCGTCCATCGCGCGGTCGTGGATGGTGGCACGGCGCGCCTGCATCGAAGGCGTCATCACGAAGCCGGTGTCGGCCATGCCCAGCGGCGCGAGGATGCGCTCTTGCATCACCTCGCCCAGGCGCTTGCCGCGCACGGCTTCGACGATCTTGCCGACCCAGTCGATGTTGCAGCCATAGCTCCAGGCTTCGCCCGGATCGGTGTGCAGGCAGGTCTTGATGGATGCGAAGCTGCTCGACACCACCGACGGGATGCCTTTGGCGCCGCGCAATTTCAGGTCGTCGGCGCTGAAAAATTCGTAGCTGAAGCCGGCGGTGTGCAGCATCAGGTGTTCGACCGTGATGTCGCGCTTGGGCGCGCGCAGCTTGGGTTGGCCAGCGGCGTCGAAGCCTTCGAGCACCTGGATCTCGGCGATTTCGGGCACGTACTTTTTGGCCGAGTCGTCGAGGCGAACCTGGCCTTCTTCGACCAGTTGCATCAGCGCGGTGCCGGTCAGTGCTTTGGTGGACGAGAAGATCGCCATCACCGAATCGGTGGTCATCGGCGCGTCCTTGCCCAGCTCGCGGCGGCCCGCAGCACCTTCATAGATGTTGCGGTTGCGGTCGGTCACCATCGCGACCACGCCGGGCGCGCCACCGGCGGCACCGACGGTGTTGGCGAGTACCGCATCGGCAGCGTGTTTGAGTTTCTCGTTCATGGTGTCTCCTGTTCAACGGTGGATGGATTCGGCCTGGCTTGCATCGTCGGCTGGCGATGGCAGCGCAGCCCGGAACTCTAGAACATCGGCGTGCGGCCGCAGGCATGGACAATCCCGCCTCCCCGGCGGGCATCACGCCCGGCCAGCCTGTTGCCTCGTATCGAAAGAACCTTCGCTTGTTCAAGAACCTGACGGTGTATCGCGTGGGGCCCGCGTGGTCGGCCACGCTGGATGAAATACAGGACGCGCTGGCCGCATCGCGCTTCGCGCCCTGCGGCGCCACGCAGCCGCAATCGCTCGGCTGGGTCGCGCCGCGCGGCAGTGCGCACGGCCCGCTCGTCGAAGCGATCCGCGGGCAGTGGCTGCTCGCGCTGATGGTCGAGAGCAAGGCGTTGCCGTCGGCGGTGGTGAAGCGCCGCACCGACGAGCTGGCGCAACACGTCGAACACAGCACCGGCCGCAAGCCCGGCAAGAAGCAGACGAAAGAGCTGAAGGAGCAGGCGGTGCTCGAACTGCTGCCGATGGCGTTCACGAAGCGATCGACGCTGAAGGTCTGGATCGATCCGAAGCAGCGGCTGCTGATGATCGATGCCAGCAGCCCGGCGCGGGCCAGCGAGGTGGTGACGCAGCTCATCAAATCGCTGGACGGCCTGACGCTGACGCTGCTTCAGACGACCGAATCGGCATCGGTCGCGACGTCGGACTGGCTGCTGACCGGCGAGCCGCCAGCGGCGTTCTCGGTCGACCGCGAATGCGAGTTGAAGTCGGACGACGAGCTGAAGTCGGTGGTGCGTTACGCCCGCCACCCGCTCGACATCGACGAGGTGCGCCAGCACATCGCCAGCGGCAAGCGGCCGACCCGGCTCGCGCTGACCTGGCACGGCCGCGTGTCCTTCGTGCTGACGGAGACCGGCCAAATCAAGAAGATCGACTTCCTCGACGTGGTGTTCGAAGGTCGCCCCGGCCGTGACAGCCAGGACGACGCATTCGATGCCGACGCGGCGATCGCGACCGGCGAGCTGGTGCAGTTGCTCCCGGCGCTGATCGATGCACTCGGCGGCGAGCGGGCGCTCGTGGCGCCGCCCCCCGTCGCGACGACGGAGGACGGCGCCCGGGCTTTCATCGCCGTCTAGCGCAGGCGCGACGGGCCGACGGCTGGGCCCGGCTCAGCGAACCTTGCCGGCCTTCCACGCGCTCAGCAGCGTGTCGTAGGCGATCGTCTGGCCCTTCGGCTTCTCGTTGGCCAGCTTGGCCCACGGTGCGCCCTTGTCGCTCAGGTACTTGGCCGGGTCGCCCTTCGGGTTCAGCTTCGGCGGGCAATGGGCCATGCCGGCGCGCTCCAGCCGCGCCATCACCTGATCCATCTCTTCGGCCAGGTTGTCCATCGCGGCCTGCGGTGTCTTCTCGCCGGTGACGGCGACGGCCACGTTCTTCCACCACAGCTGCGCGAGCTTCGGGTAGTCGGGGACGTTGGTGCCGGTCGGCGTCCAGGCCACGCGCGCCGGGCTGCGATAGAACTCGATCAGGCCGCCGTACTTGGCCGCGTTCTGGGTGAAGTAGTCGTGCCGGATGTCGCTGTCGCGGATGAAGGTCAGGCCGACCACGCTCTTCTTCGCCGACACCGTCTTCGAGGTGATGAACTGCGCGTACAGCCACGCTGCTGCCGTGCGGTCGGCGTCGTGGTTGGCGAAGAAGGTCCAGGAGCCGACGTCCTGGTAACCGTTTTGCATGCCCTGCTTCCAGTAGGGGCCGTTCGGGCCCGGCGCCATGCGCCACTTCGGCGTGCCGTCGGCGTTGACGACCGGCAACCCCGACTTGATCATGTCGGCGGTGAACGCGGTGTACCAAAAGATCTGCTGCGCGATCTGCCCCTGCGCAGGCACCGGGCCCGCTTCGCCGAAGGTCATGCCGGAGGCGTCCTTCGGTGCGTACTTCTTCATCCAGTCGACGTACTTGGTGAGCGCGTACACGGCAGCCGGCGAGTTGGTGGCGCCACCGCGCGAGACCGATGCGCCGACCGGCGTGCACTTGTCGGCCGCGACCCGGATGCCCCATTCGTCGACCGGCATGCCGTTCGGAATGCCGATGTCGGCGGCGCCGGCCATCGACAGCCAGGCGTCGGTGAAGCGCCAGCCGAGCGACGGGTCCTTCTTGCCGTAGTCCATGTGGCCGTAGATCGGCTTGCCGTCGATGGTCTTGACGTCGTCGGTGAAGAACGCCGCGATGTCTTCGTAGGCGCTCCAGTTCAGCGGCACGCCCAGGTCGTAGCCGTACTTGGCCTTGAACTTTTCCTTGAGATCAGCGCGTGCGAACAGGTCGGCGCGGAACCAGTACAGGTTGGCGAACTGCTGGTCGGGGAGCTGGTACAGCTTGCCATCGGGCGCGGTGGTGAAGCTGGTGCCGATGAAGTCCTTCAGGTCCAGCCCGGGGTTGGTGAATTCCTTGCCCTTGCCCGTCATGTAGTCGGTCAGATTCATGATCTTGCCGTAGCGGTAATGCGTGCCGATCAGGTCGGAGTCCGAGATCCAGCCGTCGTAGATCGACTTGCCCGACTGCATCGATGTCTGCAGCTTTTCGACCACATCACCTTCCTGGATGATGTCGTGCTTGACCATGATGCCGGTGATCTCCTCGAAGGCCTTGGCCAGCGTCTTCGATTCGTACTCGTGGGTGGTGATGGTCTCGGACACCACCGAGATCTCCTTGATGCCCTTGGCCTGCAGCTTCTTCGCGGCGTCGATGAACCACTTCATCTCGGCCAACTGCTGATCCTTGTTCAGCGTGGACGGCTGGAATTCGCTGTCGACCCACCGCTTGGCTTCAGGCTCTGCGGCCCAGGCGCCGTGGCCCAGTGTCAACGCCGTGGCGGCGAACGCAACGGCTTTCATGGTCAGTTTCATGTTTGTCTCCTCAGACGCTTCCCAAGGTCACTTGCGACACACCGGCAGGGAAGAAATCCGGGTGCCCTGTCAAGAAAACAGCTCCGTCGCGGAGCCCGCAGGTCGAGGCGACCGCCTCAGCCCTTGCGCATGATCAAAACGAGCAGCAGCATCGATGCGATGAAGCCGAACCAGATCGACGGCTCGGCCTGCAGGCTGAACCAAACGATCATTTTTTCGCTCACCGCGACAAAAGCGAGGTTCACGTAGGCAGCGCTGAGCAGGCCGATGAACAGGCGATCGCCGCGGGTCGTCGCGATCGGCAGGAAGCCCTTGCGCGACAGCGTCGGCGAGCGCAGCTCCCAGATCGTCATGGTGGCCAGCATCAGCACGATGCAGATGAAGAAAACGGCGACGGGGAGGGTCCAGGCCATCCAATCGAACATGCGGTTCTCCTTTCGTTGTGGGGGTGCTTCGCGCGGGGTGGTCGCGGCTCGATGCGGCGTTCACACCCGACCCATCGCGAACCCCTTGGCGATGTAGTGCCGCACGAACCAGATGACGATGGCGCCGGGGACGATGGTCAGCACGCCCGCAGCCGCCAGCACGCCCCAGTCCATGCCCGACGCGCTGACCGTGCGGGTCATCACCGCGACGATCGGCTTGGCGTTGACGCTGGTCAGCGTGCGCGCCATCAGCAGCTCGACCCAGCTGAACATGAAGCAAAAGAACGCCGCCACGCCGACACCGGCCTTGATCAGCGGGATGTAGATGGTCAGGAAAAAGCGCGGGAACGAGTAGCCGTCGATGTAGGCGGTCTCGTCGATCTCGCGCGGCACGCCACTCATGAAGCCTTCCAGGATCCACACCGCCAGCGGCACGTTGAACAGCAGATGCGCGAGCGCCACCGCGATGTGCGTGTCCATCAGTCCGAGCGTCGTGTACAGCTGGAAGAACGGCAGCAAGAAGACGGCCGGCGGCGTCATGCGATTCGTCAGCAGCCAGAAGAACACGTGCTTGTCGCCGAGGAAGCTGTAGCGCGAGAACGCGTAGGCCGCCGGCAGCGCGACCAGCAGCGAGATCACGGTGTTGATGGCGACGTAGATCAGCGAGTTGATGTAGCCCGAATACCAGCTGACGTCGGTGAAGATCGTGCGGTAGTGATCGATGGTGAAGTGCTGCGGGAACAGACTGAAGGTCGACAAAATCTCTTCGTTCGTCTTGAACGACATGTTGACCATCCAGTACACCGGCAGGATGGCGAACACGAGATACAGCGCCAGAAACAGCGTGCGTTTCTTGAACCGCGGCTCATCCATGATCGGCTCCGGCGTTGGCGGCGGTGCCCACGCGCTGCATCCAGTTGTAGAGCACGAAGCACAGCAGCAAGATGATCAGGAAATAGATCAGCGAGAACGCCGCTGCGGGTCCGAGGTCGAACTGGCCGACCGCCTTTTGCGTCAGGTACTGGCTGAGGAAGGTGGTGGAGTTGCCCGGCCCGCCGCCTGTCAGCACGAAGGGCTCGGTGTAGATCATGAAGCTGTCCATGAAGCGCAGCAACACCGCGATCATCAGCACGCCCCGGAGCTTGGGCAGCTGGACGTAGCGGAACACCGCCCACGGGCTGGCGCCATCGATGCGCGCCGCCTGGTAGTAGGCGTCGGGGATCGCCCGCAGGCCGGCGAAGCACAACAGCGCGACCAGCGGCGTCCAGTGCCACACGTCCATCAGCAGCACCGTCAGCCACGCGTGCGTCGGGTTGCCGGTGTAGCTGTAGTCGATGCCGAGCTTGGCGAACGTGGCGCCCATCAAGCCGATGTCGGTGCGGCCATAGATTTGCCAGATCGTGCCCACCACATTCCACGGGATCAGCAGCGAGATCGAGATCGTCACCAGCACGGCCGAAGCGCGCCAGCCGGCGGTCGGCATCGCCAGCGCCAACGCGATGCCGAGCGGTATCTCGACGGCCAGCACCGACAGCGAGAACACCATCTGGCGCAGCAGCGCGCTTTGCAGATCGTCGTCGCGCATGACCGCCTTGAACCATTCGGTGCCGACGAACACCCGCCGTTCGGGCGAGATGATGTCCTGCACCGAGTAGTTGACGACCGTCATCAGCGGCAAGATGGCCGAGAACGCCACGCACAGCACGACGGGCAGGATCAGCCACCAGGCTTTTTGGTTCACGGGCTTCATGCGGGCACCTCTTGCGACGCGATCTGCACGCCCGGCACCAGCACGTCGTCGACATAGAAGCAGGTGTGGGCGCCGAGCACCCGCAGCCACACCGATTCGCCGACCTGCGGGATGCGCTGCTGCGGGTTCAGGCGGGCGCGGATCGGCGGGCCGCCGCCGTCGGCGCCGAGGCGCGCGGTCAGCAGCCAGTAGGTGCCGATGTCCTGTGCCTGCGTGACGGTCGCGGGCACGGCGCCGTCGGCCTGCGAAGCGCACAGCGTGACGTACTCGGGCCGCACGCCCAGCGTGAAGCGCCCCAGCGCGCGCAGCACCGGGTGGGCCGGGCCGACCCGGAAGCCGGCCGTATCGATACCGGCCTCGCTGCACCGCGCGGCGAGGAAATTCATGCCCGGCGAGCCGATGAAATGGCCGACGAAGGTGTGCTGCGGGCGTTCGAAGAGTTCGGACGCGGTGCCGATCTGCACCGCGCGGCCGCGCGTCATCACCACCACCTGCTCGGCGAAGGTGAGGGCTTCGATCTGGTCGTGCGTGACGTAGACCAGCGTCAGCTTCAGCTCGTGATGGATCTGCTTGAGCTTGCGGCGCAACTGCCATTTCAGGTGCGGGTCGATCACGGTCAGCGGTTCGTCGAACAGCACCGCCGACACGTCGTCGCGCACCAGGCCGCGTCCGAGCGAAATCTTCTGCTTGGCGTCGGCCGCCAGACCGGCGGCGCGCACGTCGAGCTGGGCGCTCATCTCGAGCATTTCGGCGATCTGGCCGACCCGCTGCTTGATCTTGTCGGGCGCCACGCCGCGGTTGCGCAGGGGGAAGGCGAGGTTCTCGGCCACCGTCATGGTGTCGTAGATGACCGGG
Source organism: Rhizobacter sp. (assembly GCA_031390425.1). GTDB lineage: Bacteria > Pseudomonadota > Gammaproteobacteria > Burkholderiales > Burkholderiaceae_C > PBB1. The sequence goes on along the minus strand of JANMTL010000306.1, from coordinate 36,907 downwards.
AACTGGAACACCTGGGCGATGTTGCGCTGCTGCGGCGTCTTGCGCGTCGCGTCGACGCCGTCGAACCAGACGCTGCCTTGCGAGGGCGTGACGAGCCCGGAGATGAGGTTGAGCAGGGTCGTCTTGCCGCAGCCCGACGGGCCGAGCAGCGCATACGCCCCGCCGTCCTCGAACGTCATCTTCAGCGGCAGCAGCGCGTAGTCCTCCTCGCGCTGCGGGTTCGGCTTGTAGGCGTGGGCCAGGTCGAGTTGGATGCGGGCCATGTCAGTGCTTGCCGGTGGTGGGGGCCCGCAGCAGATCGCCGCGGCCATCGAACACATGCGCCTGCGCGGGGCTCAGGTGCAGGCTGACCGCCTCGCCGAGCGTGAACACATGCACGCCGGTCAACTGGGCTACCAGTTCACCGACCGCCGTCTCGACGTGCACGTAGGTGTCGGACCCCGAAATCTCGGCCAACTCGACCCGACCGGGCAAGCTCAGATCGCCCGGCTGCGGCGCGACGCGCAACGCGCTGGCGCGCAGCCCGACGGTGACCGCCGAGCCTTGTGCGACGCCCGGCAAGGTCAGGTTCAGACGCAGGCCGCTCGGCAACGCCACGCCGTCGGCGGTCACGGTGCCCGCCACCAGGTTCATCGGCGGGTCGCTGAAAGCGCGCGCGACGCGAATCGAGAGCGGTCGGTGGAACACCTCGGCGGTCGGACCGTACTGCAGCAACTCGCCGGCATCGAGCACCGCGGTGTGACCGCCGAGAAGCAGCGCCTCGGTCGGCTCGGTGGTCGCGTAGACCACGGTCGATTCGCCACTCGCGAAGAGCTGGGTCAGCTCGTCGCGCAGCTCCTCGCGCAGCTTGTAGTCGAGGTTCACCAGCGGCTCGTCGAGCAGCATCAGCGGTGCCTGCTTCGCCAGCGCGCGGGCGAGCGCCACGCGCTGCTGCTGGCCCCCCGAGAGCTCGGCCGGCAAGCGCTTCAGGAACGGTTCGATGTGCAGCTTGGCCGCGAGCGCCTGCACCCTCGCATCGATGGCGCGTTTGTCGAGGCCGTCGCGGCGCAGCTTCAGCGGCGAGGCGATGTTGTCGGCCACGGTCATCGACGGGTAGTTGATGAACTGCTGATACACCATCGAGACATGGCGGTCGCGCACCGGCACACGGGTGACGTCGCGGCCATCGGCCAGCACGCGACCGGCGCTCGGCGCGTCGAGCCCCGCCATCACGCGCATCAGGGTGGTCTTGCCGGCCTGCGTGGCGCCGAGAAGCACGGTCACCGCGCGCGGCACCAGGCTCAATTGCAGCGGGTACAGCAGGCGCTGCGCGCCCTGCCGCTGTTCGATGTGCTCGAGCGTCAGTTGCATGGTGTCTCTGCGGGTTCGGGACGAGCCATCGCGGCGTCGCCCAGCGCACCCCAGTGCGCAGCACACCACCGTGCGACGGCGGCACGCTGGGCTGCGCTGTAATGCAGGCCGAGCTTGGTGCGCCGCCACAGCACATCGTCGGCGCAACGCGCCCACTCGTGAAGATGCAGGTACGCGAGCTCGGTCTCGAAGAGGCCCGGAGCCACTTCCGCGCCGAGGCCCGGCTCGATCGTCAGCAGCGGCACCCGCGAACCGTAGCAGCGCGCCCAGCGGTGCAGGGTCGCTGCTGGGACGTCCGGGTGACGCAGCGAGATCGCCTGCACGAAACGCGTGAAGTCGGTGTCTGGACGCACCGGCGCGCCGATGTAGGCGCTGAGGTCACCGCCGGGCAGCGTGGCCGCGGCGGTCCACGGACCGCGCTGAAGCTGCAGCGGCGCGGCCAGCAGATCGACCGCTTCTTCGGCCAGCTTGCGGAAGGTGGTGATCTTGCCGCCCCACACCGACAGCAGTGCCGCGCCGGGCACGTCGGTGTCGAGCTCGAGTGCGTAGTCGCGCGTCACCGCCGACGGATCGCCGGTGTCGTCGTCGAGCAGCGGCCGCACGCCGCAATAGCTCCAGACGACGTCGGACGGCAGCACCGGTTTTTCGAAGTACCGGCTGGCCTGTTCGCACAGGTAGTCCGTTTCCGCCGCATCGATGCGGGCGTCGCCGATGGCGCCGCGATGCTCGACATCGGTGGTGCCGATCAGCGTGAAATCGCGTTCATAGGGAATCGCGAAGATGATGCGCTTGTCGGGGTTCTGGAAGAGGTACGCGTGGTCGTGATCGAAGAGCTTGCGCACGACGATGTGGCTGCCCTTGACCAGCCGCAGCGATTTCGACTTCGGCGCGTGCGCCTGCTCGCTCAGGAACTGCGCCGCCCACGGCCCGGCGGCATTGACCAGCGCGCGGGCACCGACTTGCAGCGTCTCGCCAGCCGCGCTCGACAGCTTCAACTGCCAGCCTTCGACACCGCGCCGCGCATCGACGCAGCGCCAGCGAGTCAACACGGTGGCGCCGCGCTCGGCCGCATCGATCGCGTTCAACACCACCAGCCTCGCGTCGTCGACCCAACCGTCGGAGTAGACGAAACCCTTGCGGAAGCCGCGCTTCAGGGGCGCCCCGGCGGGGTGCCGGCGCAGGTCGATGGTTCGCGAGCCGGCCAGCACTTCGCGCCGCGCCAGGTGGTCGTACAGGAACAAGCCGGCCCGAATCATCCACACCGGCCGCATGCTGGGGTCGTGCGGCATCACGAAGCGCAACGGCCACATGATGTGAGGGGCGCTGCGCAGCAGCCGCTCGCGTTCGGCCAGCGCCTTGCGCACCAGCGAGAACTCGAAGTACTCGAGGTAGCGCAGACCGCCGTGGATCAGCTTGGTCGACGACGACGAGGTGTGCGACGCGAGGTCGTCCTTCTCGCACAGCAGCACCTTCTGGCCGCGTCCGGCCAGGTCGCGCGCGATGCCGACGCCGTTGATGCCGCCGCCGACCACGACCACGTCGTACGTCGGCCGTGGCGAGCCGACAGCGGACAGCGGGGTGAGCGAGTCGAAGGGACCGAGGGTCGGCGACTGAATCAAGAAAGCTCCGGGGAAACGGGCGCGACCGAGGCACGCGCCTGACAGGTGCAACAAAATGTTCGTCTCTGTTCGTTTGTTTTCGTCTTTTTTCTTTTTAAGTCGAAAACGAAAAGCGCGCAAGCAGGGAATCGAGGGGGGGCGAATCAATGGCCTTTGGATAAGCTGCCTCTCAAATCCACGCCGCGCCATGCGCACTTCCATGACCCCCAACCCGCGCCAATCGAAGCTGCTCGCCGAAGTCCGTGCCCGCGGCTCGGCGTCGGTGGAAGCACTCGCAGAGCAGTTCGGCGTGACCTTGCAGACGGTGCGCCGGGATGTCGCGCGGCTCGCCGATGTCGGCCTGCTGGCACGTTTTCACGGCGGCGTGCGGGTGGCCGAATCGACCACCGAGAACATCGCCTACCGCCAGCGCCAGCAGCTCAACGAGCAGGCCAAGCTGCGCATCGCGCGCGCGGTGGCGCAGGCGGTGCCCGAGGGGTGTTCGCTGATCATCAACATCGGCACCACCACCGAAGCGATTGCTCGCGAGCTGTTGCGCCACAAGGGGCTGCGCGTGATCACCAACAACCTCAACGTGGCGGCGATCCTCAGCGACAACCCGGACTGCGAGGTGATCGTCGCTGGCGGCGTCGTGCGCTCGCGCGACCGCGGCATCGTCGGCGAGGTGACGGTCGAGTTCATTCGCCAGTTCAAGGTCGACATCGGGCTAATAGGCATTTCGGGCATCGAAGCCGACGGCAGCCTGCGCGATTTCGATTACCACGAGGTCAATGTGGCGCGGGTCATCATGGCGCAGTCGCGGCAGGTGTGGCTCGCAGCCGATCACAGCAAGTTCAACCGTCCCGCCATGGTCGAACTGGCGCGCTTTTCGGAGCTCGATCGCCTGTTCACCGACGCCGCCCCACCGGAGCCGTTCCCGACCCTGCTCGGCGAGGCGGGCGTGCAGTGCGTGAGCTGTCCCTGATGAGCGGCGCCGACCACATCCTCGCGCTCGACCAGGGCACGTCGAGTTCACGCAGCATCGTGTTCGACCGACGTGGCCACATCGTGTCGATGGCGCTGCGCGAGTTCCGGCAGATCTACCCGCGGCCCGGCTGGGTCGAGCACGATCCGCTCGAGCTGTGGTCGACGCAGCTCGCCACCGCGCGCGCGGCGCTGCACACCGCCGGGCTGTCGGCGCACGACATCGCGTCGATCGGCATCACCAACCAGCGCGAAACCACGGTGGTGTGGAATCGGCGCACCGGCGAGCCGATCCACAACGCGATCGTCTGGCAGGACCGGCGTGCCGAGCCGACCTGCGTCGCACTGCGCGAGCGCGGGCTCGAAGCCCTGTTCCGCCGTCAGACGGGGCTGGTGCTCGACGCCTATTTCTCGGGCACCAAGCTGAAGTGGATCCTCGACCAGGTGCCCGGCGCGCGCGCCGCAGCGGTGGCCGGCGAGCTGGCCTTCGGCACCGTCGACAGCTGGCTGATGTGGCACCTGACGCAAGGCACGGCCCACATGCCGGTGCACGCCACCGACGTCAGCAACGCGTCGCGTACCCTGATGCTGAATGTGCACAGCAACCAGTGGGACGACGAGCTGCTGGCGCTGCTCGACATCCCGCGCGAGGTGCTGCCCGAAGTGCACCCGTCGAGCCATCTTTACGGCCACACGCGGGCCGACCTGTTCGGCGCGCCGATCGCCATCGGCGGCATGGCGGGCGACCAGCAGAGCGCGCTGTTCGGACAGGCGTGCTTCAAGCCGGGCCTGGCCAAGAACACCTACGGCACCGGCTGCTTCATGCTGATGCACACCGGCAGGCAGTTCCAGACCAGCACCAACGGGCTGATCACGACCAGCGCGGCACAACCGACCCACGTCGCCGAGTTCGCCCTCGAAGGCAGCGTGTTCATCGGCGGCGCCGTGGTGCAGTGGCTGCGCGACGGGCTGCAGGCGATCAAGGGCAGCGCAGAAGTGCAGACGCTCGCCGAGAGCGTGCCCGACAGCGGCGGCGTGATGTTCGTGCCGGCCTTCGCCGGCCTCGGCGCGCCGTACTGGCAAGCCGAGGCACGCGGGGCGATCGTCGGGCTGACGCGCGGCAGCACGGTGGCGCACATCGCCCGTGCGGCGCTGGAGAGCATCGCATTCCAGAGCGCCGCGCTGCTGCAGGCGATGAGTCGCGACGCGCTGGCGGCCGGCTGCTCACCGGTGGCCGAGCTGCGGGTCGACGGCGGCGCCAGCGTCAACAACTTGCTGATGCAGTTCCAGGCCGATCTGCTGGGCATTCCGGTGGTGCGACCGCAGGTGATCGAAACCACCGCGCTGGGCGCCGCGTACCTCGCCGGCCTGAGCTGCGGCGTCTACGCTGGCCTGGATGAACTCAGCGCGCTGTGGCAGGCCGAGCGCACCTTCCACCCTGCCCTGCCGCGCGATCAGGTGGCCGAGCGGATGGCGCGCTGGGAGCGCGCGGTGCGGCAGACGGTGGCGCCGTGACGGCGCCACCGCCGACGATCAAACGAACCCCAGGCCGCGCTTGGTGCCGAAATTGCCCAGGTTGGGCAGCGCGGTATCGAGTTGCGCTTCGCTGGCACCGAACCAGCGCAGCAGCGTGGCCGCGTACTGATCGACCGAGGTGGTCGGAATCCAGCGGCCTTGCAGTTCCCACGCGTCGGTGCCGACATCGTCGTCGCCCCCCAGCACCAATTGCGGATAGGTGCCGTAGCTGGCCCCGCCCTTGACCGCACCGCCGATGACCAGGTGCTGGTTGCCCCAGGCGTGGTCGGTGCCGCTGCTGCTGTTGGGCTTGAAGGTGCGGCCGAAATCGCTTTGCGTGAACGCGGTGACCGATGAGCCGAGGCCGAGGTTCTTGATCGCGGTGTAGAACGCGGCGAGCGCGTCGCCGACCTCTTGCAAGCGACGGGCGTGTTCACCTTCGAGCGCACTGCCGGCGATCTGCCCGGCGTGGGTGTCGAAGCCACCCGCCTGCGCGAAGAAGACCTGCCGGTCGCCCATCACGGTGGCGTTGCCCGCGATCAGTTTCGCGACCTGGTACAGCTGACGGCCGAGACCGGTGTTGATGCGACCGGCCGTGGTGATCGATGCGAAGGCGGCGTCGATCACGGGGTTGGCGCCGGTCTTGCCGGGCTCGACCTTGACCAGCGCACCGAGCCGCTGCGACATCGCGAACGCGTCGCGCTGCATGCGCGAGTAGGCATCGGCCAGAACGGCGTCCTGCGGTTGCGCGTACATCACGTCGATGGCCGCTTTGCGTGCCGCCATCGGCGCCCATTTCAGATCGTCGGGCTGCAAGCCGTAAGCGCCGAAGGTGCTGCCGGGGCCGGGCAGCACCAGCGGTGACTGCAAGGCGGTGAGCCCGAAGCGTGCGTTGCCGCCGACCGAGATGACCGGGTTCACCGTGCCCAGCGCCGACGACGCACGGCCGCCCCAGCCGGTGCGCTCGTTCGCGCGGGTGGTAGCGGTTTCCCACAGCACCTGCTGGTCGGAGTGCGAGAACAGGTTGTCGGGTATCTGCAGGGCGCCGACGGGCGCCGAGCGGAACTGCGCCTTGGTCAGCGGCGAGTGCAGCGGTCCGACGTTGAACACCGGCGCCACATGGCCGGCCGCCGCCGCAGCGGACAGCGCCGCCATCGCCGGGTGCAGGCCGAACTGCGTGCCCGGCAGCGGAATCAGCCGCTCGCGCGGAATCGCCAGCGGTCCGCGCACGGCGCTGTATTGCGCGTGACGCGCCGCGTCGGAGGGAACGATGGTGTTCATGCCGTCGTTGCCGCCGTACAAAAAGATGCAGACGAGCGCTTTGTAGTCGGCCGCGTGGGCAGCTTGGGTGCCGAGCAGCAGGTTGCCGACGCTGCCGATCCCCAGGGCGCTGGCGCAACTGGCACCAGACTGCAGCAGCCAGCGGCGGCGCGCATTGAATGAAGTCGTCTTGTTCATGGGTTTTCCTTGTTCGAAGCGCTCAGCGCTGGACCTGGTAGTTCGGCGTCGCGAAGACGAGGTAGGCGGCGGTCTTGGCCCGGTTGATCTGCCAGTTGGTGCTGTCGGTGGTGGCGGTCCACCACGATACGGCCTTGATGATCTCGGCGCGTGTGGCCGCAGGCAGTGGCCCGCCCGTGGCGATGACGGACAGGCGGTCGACCAGCTTGCCCGCATCGGCCGCGTCGGACGTGAATCGGCTGACATCGACCTGGGTGCCGATCGCGCTCGGCACATCGGTTGACGGCGTGGAGCCGCCCCATTCGAGCAAGTAGGTCAGGAAGTTCAACCGCTCCAGGGCCGAGCTGGCGTTGTGGATGCCGAAGCTTGGTCCCACCAGCGAGGTGCCCGCCACCGGGTAGGTGGGTGAGAAGAAGCTGAACACCGACGGCGGGCGGAACACATGTTCGCGCAGGCTTTCACCCCACCACCAGCTCAGCGCATCGCCATCGGTGCGGCCGTTCAAGCCGCGCAGCACGCTGGTGAACATCAGCACCGGGTCGCGCAGCTTGCCGCCGTTGGCGATCACCGTGGCACTGCGCGCTTCGGGGTCCAACAGAACCGCCGCCACCGTGGCCGCGAGGTCGCCGCGCTGGCCGGTGCCGAAGGTCGAATACTTGCCCGCAGCGAACGCAGCCGACACCCGAGCGACATAGGCCGGCGACGGGTTGCTGCTGACCAGGTGCTGGATCAACTGCTTGCCGATGAACGGGGCGGTGTTCGGGTGCGCCATCAGGCTGTCCAGCACGGCTTCGAGCGCGGCCGGCGCCTTGTGGCCCGCGACCAGCGTGACATTCGACAACAGTTTGCGCTCGGCGCCGTCGTGCATTGCGTCGACCGGCACCATGTCGCCGCCGTAGTACCGGCAGTTGGTGCCCGTGGGCCAGCAACCCCACGGTGTCGCCCCGCCAGCCGGGTAGGTCCAGCCGGTCAATGCGTAAGCGTAGGCACGCACCTCGTCGTTGTCGTAGGTGGGCGCACAGGCGCCACCGCGCAGGCTGCCATCGGCGTTGAGCAAGCAGGTGCCGACGGCGAACAGTTGCAGCAGTTCGCGTGCAAAGTTTTCGTTCGGCGCAGACTTGTCGTTGTTGACATTGTTCAGGAAGTCACCCATCACCGGCGACAAGGCAACCTTCTTCAACACCTGTCGGTAGTTGCCGAATGCGTTGTCGAGCAGGGCGTTGTTGTAGTTTCGAAAGCCGTAGGTGCCCGCGGCCTCGGTGCCGCTGACGACCACGATCTGCTGCAGCGCGAACGCCACGCGCTGGCGCAATTGATCGGGCTGGGTGCTGGCGTTGCGGTAGAAATCCCAAACCAGCGGGGTGGTCGAGAAGTTGTCGCGCCAGCAATTCGGGCCGCTGTGCGCCGGCTGGTCGCAATAGTCGGTGTCGCTGGTGTTCTGGTGCACGCTGCCGTTGCCGCCGCTGCGGTAGCGCGAGTTGGCGAGCGTCAGTTGCGTCGTGATCCACTTGGACGCACCTTGCGTCTTGATGTCGGCGGCGAGGGCTTCGGTGTTGCCGAAGCTCGCTTGCGTTGCCAGCCGCACCGCATCGCGGGTTACGGCTTCGGTGCTGGCGGGCGGGGGTGCCGGGGCGGGGCTGGGCGCGGGGTTGGGTGGTGGCGCAGCGCCCGTCTTCACATAAACCATGCACCACTTGGCCACTCCGACGGCCGGGTCGCGGCCGAAGAACGCAGCGTTGCAAGTCACCTTGCCGTTCAGCGTCTTCGTGATCCAGTGATACGGGGCACCGTAGTACACGATCTGCGTGCCGGTCGTGACGAAACTGCCGCCTTCGCCGGCGACCCGCAACCAGACATAAGCCGGCTGAGGTGCAGGCGCGGCCGATGCCGACTGCACGGCACCGCAGGTAGAAATCAGCGCGCCGCTGGTCATCAGGGCGGTGGCCCAGCGGTTGGACGGATCTCGTTGCTGTCGACCCCGTAGCACTTCGTTTCGAGCTTGCATCGGAACTCCTCCATTTGCTTACAACAAGGGAGATATTGGTCACCCCTGGTCGGCCAGTACGGCCCAAGAACGTCGCTTTGACAGATGGTTACTTGCCGGTTGTGATGTTCTGCACCCTGGCGTGGGGTTCTGCGGTCCCGCCACGATCGAATGCACGGTCGGTGCCGTTTCGGCGCTGCGCTGACATCTGCTGACAGACGTGCGCAGTCGGCAACACCTGCGGCCGCTGTAACGACCGGTGACGAGAGGGAGGGGCGTACGGGCAACGATCGCTGTTGAGGCGACCGGCGCTGCTGGCCGCCCGCGAACGGGGCGGCCCGAACCGGGCGGGGAGCCCGGCGACTGGCTGGGGGCTTACTGCTTGACGGCTTCGATCTGGATCAGCAGACGGACTTCGGCCGGGATCACGGGCCAGCTGTAGTTCATGCCGAAGTCGGTGCGCTTGATCGTCGTCTCGAAGTCGCCGCCGCAGACTTCGCGCTTCAGGAACGGGCTCTGGTAGCAGTTGAAATTGGTGGCCTTGAGGGTGACCGGCTGGGTCATGCCCATCAGCGTCAGCGTGCCGGCCACTGCGGTCACCTTGTCGCCGTCGAAGCTGAACTTGTCGCCAACGAAGGTGGCGGTCGGGAAGTCGGCTGCCTTGAAGAAGTTGTCGCCCTTCAGGTGCTTGTCGAACAGCGCCAGACCGGTGCTGACCGAGGTCATGTCGATGGTGACCTCGGCCTTGCCGGTCTTGGCGGCGCGGTCGATGGTGACCGAGCCTTCTTTCTTGTCGAAGCGACCGCGGTTGGTCGAGGTGGCGAAGTGACGCACCTCGAATGTCACGTAGGTGTGCGTCGGCTCGACGTTGTAGGTCACGCTTTCGGCCTGCGCGAGGCCCGTCGTGGCGAGCAGGGCTGTGGTGATGGTGGACAGCAGATGGGTTTTCATGATCGGTTCCTGAAAGGGCGTTGGGAAGGAAGGAGAGAAATCAGCGGGCCGGTTGCATCGACTCAGAGCGCCGCCACGCCGGTGAGCGTCAACTTGAACTTCACCTGCACGTCGTTGGCGACGATCGAGGTGTCGCCCCATTCGCCGTCGCCGATCTTGAAATCGAGCCGCTTCAGCAGGAAAGCGCCGGTCGCGGTGGTGTTGGCACCCGCCTGCGCCAGCGTCACCGGCACCGTCACGGCTTGCTTGTTGCCCTTGATGCTCAACGTGCCGACGACTTCGAATTTGCCCGCACCGGTCGGCTTGATGCCGGTGGAAGTGAAGGCGGCCTGCGGAAACTTCTTGGTATCGAACCATTCGGGCTTGACCAGTTCGGCCTCGGTCTCGGCGGTGCCGATCGATGCGCTGCCGAGCTCGATCGTGAAGCCGATCTTCGCGGCAGCGGGCTGCTTGGGGTCGAACGTGACCTGCGCGTCGAACTTGCGGAACGTGCCGTCCACCGGCACGCCCATCTGGCGCGTGACGAAGCCGATTTCGCTTTGCGCGGGCACCAGCTTTTGCTGTGCGTGTGCGGACAAGGCGCCCATCCCGAGCAGGCTGGACATTGCGACGACAGAAAACAGATTCATGGCGACCTTCCGACTGTGTGAACGATCAACGGCGGATGACAGAGACTCGACGACAGACTCAACCCGAGACCTTGCCCGGCAGCATGCGGCCGATCAGGCCATCGCGCTCGACGAACTGGTGCTTCAATGCCGCCGCGATGTGCAATGCGGCAATCGCGATCAGCGACCAGGCCAACCACCCATGCACCGGCTTGATCGCCTCGGCCAGCGCCTTGTCGACCGGCACGAAATCAGGCAGCGGCAGCACACCGAACCAGACGATCGGGAAACCGGCCGCCGAGCTGTAGGCCCAGCCGGCCAACGGCACCGCGAAGAACAAGACATACAGCGCCCCGTGCGCGAGATGGGCGGCCCGTTGCTGCCAGGCGGGCATCGGCGGGTCTGCTGGCGGACGGTGCGTCAGACGCCACAGCAGCCGCACCGCCGACAGCGCGAGGATGGTGACGCCGGCCCATTTGTGCCAGTTGTAGAGCTTGACGCGCTGCGGCGAGAGCGGCAGGTCGGACATGTAGAAGCCCAGGCTGAACGACCCCAGGATCGCCAGCGCAAGCAGCCAGTGCAGCGCGATCGCGGTGGTGGTGTAGCGGGCGGGAGTCGCTCGGTTCATGGCATCGCGGGGTGGCTCACCCCAGGCAGTGTCGTCAAAGGTGTACTGTAGAAGCGTGATGCCTGGATTGGTTTCACCCGGCTTGATGCGGGCATTCAAATACGGTGGATGCTCGACCACAGCCTGCGTCGCGAGGCGGCATGAAATTCGCATCGCCCCACCCATCCGTTCGCAACACAGCCGCCCGATGCACGTCCTCAGCACCAACCTCGCCACCGCGCGCTCCATAACCATCAACGGTCGCGAGGTGCTGACCGCGATCGGCAAGCGCAGCGTCGCCGGACCGGTCGAGGTCCGCGCGCTCGGCCTCGCGGGCGACGAACAGGCCGACCTGTCGGTGCACGGCGGCCTGAGCAAGGCCGTCTATGCCTACCCGATCGAGCACTACGCGTTCTGGCAAACGGTGCGCGCGCAGGCCAAGGTGGCCGGGTGGAATGAGCCGTTGCCGCACGGCTTCATGGGCGAGAACCTGACCATCAGCGGCCTGCTGGAACACCAGGTCTGCGTCGGTGATGTGCTGCGCTTCGCGAACTGCGAACTGGCGGTCAGCGAGCCGCGCTTTCCGTGCTTCAAGTTCAACGCGACGATGGGCTTCAACCAGGCCGCCAAGCTGATGGCGGCCAACGCATGGTGCGGCTTCTACCTGGCGGTTCGCGTGCCCGGCACGCTGGTGGCCGGAGAATCCTTCGAGCTGATCCACGGCCCGCGCGAGGTCGGCATCAGCGAGCTGTTTCGGTCGCGGGTGTCGCCGCAGCGCGGCTGAACGTAAGCGGGTGTTCGGCGCGCCGTCGTGACATCGGTCACTGCTAGAGTCGATCGCTACTGCCACCCCAGCACACCCCCAGGAGACGTCGATGAGCATCATCAGTTTTTTCAAGGAAGCCGGCGAAAAGCTGTTCGGTCACAAGGAGGCCGAAGCCGCTGTGGTGAAAGCGCAAAGCACGCCCAGCAGCGCCGAACTCCAGGCCGCGGCCGCTGCAGCGAACCAGAAGGCCAGCTCGGCGATCGAGACCTACATCGCGACCCAGAAGCTCGACGCGGCCGGCCTGAGCGTCGCGTTCGACGGTGCGTCGGGCACGGTCAGCGTCTCTGGCGAAGCGGCCGATCAGGCCACCAAGGAAAAAATCCTGCTGTGCTGCGGCAACGTCCACGGCGTGGCCCAAGTCGATGACCGGATGACGGTCACGACGCCGGCCGACGCGTCGCAGTACCACCTGGTGGTGCGCGGCGACACGCTGTCGGCGATCGCCAAGACCTACTACGGCAACGCCAGCCAGTACCCGAAGATCTTCGAGGCCAACAAGCCGATGCTGGGCCACCCGGACAAGATCTATCCGGGGCAATTGCTGCGCATTCCAGCCTGATGGAGGGCCGCGCGGCGACGACCGCGCGGCGAACCGCAGGCGCCGGTTCTTTCGAGCGCCGGGTGGTCAGGCGGCGTCGCTGGCCAGCGCCGGGTAATCGGTGTACCCCTCGGCCCCGCCGCCGTACAAGGTGTTCGGGTCCATCTCGGCCAGCGGCGCGTTGTCGCGCAGGCGCTGCACCAGGTCGGGGTTGCTGATGAACGGCCGGCCGAACGCGACGACGTCGGCACGGCCCTCGGCGACGACATCGACCGCCATCTGGCGGTCGTAGCCGTTGTTGACCATCCACACGCCCTGCGGATGCCCGTGCTTGTAGCGCAGGCGCAGCGCCTCGTAATCGAACGGCAGGTTGTCGCGCGCACCGCCGGTGTCGCCTTCGATGATGTGCAGGTACGCCAGCTTCAACGGCGCCAGCCGCTCCATCGCGTGGTTGAACAGGCCCTGCGCATCGCTGTCCTGCCCGATGTCGCTGAACGGGGTGACCGGGCTCAGCCGCAAGCCGGTGCGCGCCGCGCCGACTTCGTCGGTGACCGCCTGCATCACCTCGATCAGCAAGCGCGCGCGGTTGGCGACCGAGCCACCGTAGGCGTCGGTGCGGTCGTTGACGCTGTCGCGCAGAAACTGCTCGATCAGGTAGCCGTTGGCGGCGTGCACCTCGACGCCATCGAAGCCCGCTTGCATCGCGCATTTTGCGGCGTGGCGGTAGTCGGCGACCAGGCGCGGCATCTCGTCGGTGCGCAGCGCGCGTGGCGGCGAGACGTCGACGAAGCCGTCCTTCGTGAAAGTCTGTGCGTTGGCAACGCGGGCGGTCGACGACACCGGTGGCATGCCGCCCGGCAGCAGCGACACATGCGAGATGCGGCCGACGTGCCAGAGCTGCAACACGATCTGGCCGCCCACCGCGTGCACCGCCTCGGTCACCTGCCGCCACCCTGCCACCTGCTCGGGCGAGTAGATGCCGGGCGTGTCGAGGTAGCCCTGGCCTTCGGCGCTGATCTGCGTGGCCTCGGCGACGATGAGCCCGGCACTCGCGCGCTGGGCGTAGTAAGCAGCCATCAGCGCGGTCGGCACCTGCTGGGCAGCCGCGCGGTTGCGCGTCAGCGGCGCCATCACGATGCGGTTGGCGGCGGCAATGCTGCCGATGTGGATGGGGTCGAACAGGCGGATCATGGGAGTGGCTTTCAACAGAGGGATGGGGGAACGGAAGGACAGAAATGTCTGGGTGCAAGTTCAGGTTGCAGCGCGCTCAAAAGCCTTCGAGCACGACCTTGCCGCACGCGGTGCCGCTCTCTAGCAGCGCGTGGGCGCGCTTCAGATTGCTGGCGTTGATGGTGCCGTAATGCGCGCCGACGGTGCTGCGCAAACGCCCGGCATCGACCAGATCGCAGACGCGGTTCAACAGCTCGTGCTGCGCCTGCATGTCGGCGGTCTGAAACAGGCTGCGGGTGAACATCATCTCCCAGTGCAGCGACAAGCACTTGCGCTTGAGCGCCATCACGTCGAGCGGTGCGGCGGGGTCGTCGATCAGCGCCAGCTTGCCTTGCGGCGCCAACAGCTCGACCAGTTGCGCCCAGTGCTGATGGGTTTGCGTCAGGCTGGCGACGTGGCTGATCGGGGCGATCTGGCCCGCATCGACCAGGCGCTGCACTTCGGCGGCCAGCGGCACACGGTGATCGACGACTTGGTGCGCGCCGAGCTCGCGCACCCAGGCTTCGGTCTCGGGCCGCGAGGCGGTGGCGACGACCGAAAGCCGCGTGAGCTGCCGCGCCAGTTGGATCAGGATCGAACCGACGCCGCCCGCCGCGCCGACGATCAACAGCGTTCCTTCGGTGTCGGGCGTGACGCCGAAGCGGTCGAACAGCAGCTCCCAGGCGGTGATCGCGGTCAGCGGCAAGGCGGCCGCGTCTGCGTCGTTCAACGAGGCCGGCGCGCGCCCGACGATGCGCTCATCGACGAGCTGCAGTTGGGCGTTGCTGCCAGGGCGGGTGATGTCACCGGCGTACCAGACGCGGTCGCCGGGCCGAAACAGCGTCACTTGGTCGCCGACGGCCTCGACCACGCCGACGGCGTCCCAGCCCAGCACTTTCGGCAGCCCGCCGTCGGTGCGGGCGGCCCGGCGCACCTTGGTGTCGACCGGGTTCACCGACACGGCGGCGATCCGCACCAGCAGGTCGCGTCCGGTCGGCGCCGGGTCGGGCAGGGTGACGTCGATCAACGCGTCTGCGTGGGCAATGGGCAGCGGCTGGAGGGTGGCAACGGCTTTCATGGGTGCGTGGGGTGAGTTGAGCTTTCCCGCATGTTGGAGGCCCGGCCGATTTGACAAGCAGGCCATTGAAATAATCACGCGTCAGACCGGGTCAGACCGGGCCGAAACCGCCGGGCTCGCCGACGCCGAGCGCGCCGATGGCCTCGGCACCAGCGGCTACAGTGCTCTTCACTGCCCCGGACGACCAGGAACCTGCCGCATGCTCGCTTACCGCCACGCCTTCCACGCCGGCAACCACGCCGATGTGCTCAAGCACATCACGCTGACGCTGGTGCTGCGTTACATGAACCAGAAGGACAAGTCGTACCGGCTGATCGATACGCATGCCGGGGCGGGCGGTTATTCGCTCGAAGGCCAATACGCGCAAAAGAAGGGTGAGTATCTGCAAGGCGTGGCGCGCTTGTGGGAATTGGCGCCGGAGGCGTTGCCCGAAGCGGTGGCCGACTACATGGCGCTGGTGCGCCAGTTCAACCCCGACGGCCGACTGGAGCAATACCCCGGCTCACCCGCGTTTGCGCAGATGCTGCTGCGTGCGCAAGACCAGTTGCGGCTGTACGAGCTGCACCCGACCGATCACCGCATCCTGGAGGCCTACCTCGGCGCGTTCAAGGGCGCCGAGGTCAAGGACACCGACGGCTTCGACGGGCTGAAGAGCCAGGTGCCGCCGTCGTCGCGCCGCGCGGTGGTGCTGATGGACCCGAGCTACGAAGGCCACGGCGATTACTCGAAAGTGATCGCGTCGCTGCGCGAAGCGATCCTGCGTTTTCCGGAGGGCGTCTACATGGTCTGGTACCCGCAGGTCAGCAAGCTCGAAGCGGCGCAACTGCCGCGTCGGCTCGAAGGGTTGGCGCCGAAAGGCTGGCTGCACGCGCGACTCACCGTGCAGCAGCCCGATTCACAGGGCTTCGGCCTCGCGGGCAGCGGCGTGTTCATCCTCAACCCGCCGTACACGCTGCACGATCAGTTGCTGGCCGTGCTGCCGTACCTCACCGAAGTGCTGGGCCAGTACGACGGAGCGAATTACTTGTTGGAACACAAAGCAGCCTGAGCCATGACGACATCCGCGCCGTTCGGGCCGCTGGCCGGCCTCAAGGTGGTCGAGTTGGGCCAGCTCATCGCCGGCCCTTTCGCGGCCAAGACGCTGGCCGATTTCGGCGCCGAAGTCATCAAGATCGAGCCCCCCGCCACCGACGGCAAACCCGGCGGCGACCCGCTGCGCCAATGGCGCTTGCTGCACAACGGCACCAGCGTCTGGTGGCAGGTGCAGTCGCGCAACAAGCAGAGCGTGGCACTCGATTTGAAAGATCCGGCTTCGCGCGACATCGTGCGGCAGTTGATCGCCGAGGCCGATGTGGTGGTCGAGAACTTCAAGCCCGGCGTGATGGAGGCCTGGGGCTTTGGCTACGAGGAGCTGTCGAAGGCGAATCCAGGGTTGATCCTGTGCCGTATCAGCGGCTACGGGCAGACCGGGCCGTACCGCGAGCTGCCGGGCTTCGCGGCCGTGGCCGAAGCCATGGGCGGCCTGCGCCATCTGACCGCGGAGCCCGGCCGCGTGCCGGTGCGCTGTGGCGTCAGCCTGGGCGACACGCTGGCGGCGTTGCACGGCGTGATCGGCATCCTGATGGCGCTGCAGCACCGGCACACGACGATCGGCCCGCAGGCACCGAAAGGGGTGGGCCAGGTGATCGACGTGGCGCTGTACGAATCGGTCTTCAACTGCATGGAAAGCCTGCTGCCCGAGTACAGCGCGTTCGGCGCGGTGCGTGAGCCTGCGGGCTCTGCCCTGCCCGGCATCGCACCGAGCAACACCTACGCCTGCACCGACGGCTGGGTGCTGGTGGCGGGCAACGGCGACTCGATCTACCAGCGCCTGATGCACGCGATCGACCGCGACGACCTGGGGCAAGACCCCGGCCTCGCCAGCAACGCCGGCCGCGTCGCGCGGGTGCACGAAATCGACGCGGCGATCGGCGCCTGGGCGCAGTCGCGCAGCGTCGATCAGGTGTTGAAAACGCTCCAGGAGGCGCAGGTGCCCGTCGGCCGCGTGTACACCGCCAAAGACATCGCCGAAGACCCGCACTACCGGGCGCGCGGCATGATCGAGCAGATCACCACCGCCGACGGCTTGGTGCTCGACGTGCCCGGTGTGGTGCCCAAGCTGAGCGCGACGCCAGGCCGCATCGGGCGGCTGGCGCCGACGCTGGGTCAGGACACCGACGCGGTGCTTGCGGCCCACTGCATCACCCCACCCCCGCTGCGCTGACGCGCCGAAAGAGATCGCCCCCATGGCCCTGCCGCTGAGCCACGCCGCGCGGGTGCGCGCCATTCCCTTCGCGGTGTTCATGCTGCTGCTGGCGCTGCGCGGTGCGCTGCCCGCAGACGGTTCGTGGGGAATCGATCCGCGCTGGATCTACGGCCTGACCGTGGTGGTGGTCGGCGCGCTGCTGGCGTGGTGGTGGCGCGAGTACGGCGAGCTGTCGGCACAAACGGGGCCGTCCGCGCGCGAAGCGCTGCTGGCGGTGACGGTCGGGCTCGCGGTGTTCGGCGTGTGGATTCAGCTCGACGCGCCCTGGATGCAGCTGGCCGCACCGTCGGCACCGTTCACGCCCGTCGATGCGCAAGGTCAGTTGATCTGGCCGCTGGTGGTGGTGCGCTGGATGGGCGCTGCGCTGCTGGTGCCGGTGATGGAAGAGCTGTTTTGGCGCTCGTTTTTGATGCGCTGGTTCGACAACGCGACGTTCGAAGGCGTGGCGCCACAACGCGTCGGCCTGCGTGCGGTGGTGCTGTCGACATTCGTCTTCATGCTGGCGCACACGCTGTGGCTGGCCGCCATCGTGGCGGGTTTGGCCTATGCGTGGCTGTACGTGCGCACCGGCAAGCTGTGGGTGCCGGTGATCGCACACGCAGTCACCAACGGGGCGCTGGGACTGTGGGTCATCCAGACCGGTCACTGGGCTTTCTGGTGAAGTGACGAGCGCACGGCGCTCAACGGGTGACGATCTTGAACTCCGAGCGCGCAAGGTTGCCTTTGGTGATCGGCGTGAAAACCGCCGCCACTTCGTCGAAGGACTGCAGCCGCAGGGGATCGAAGTCGCCCCACCTCAACGCGGCCGGGAGCGCGCTGTAGATCTCGTTGGGCGTCGTGAAACAGCCCACCGCTTCGTTGCCCGCACCGGCCGCGCGCAATTCGAGTTGCGCGCTGCCCGGCAGCGTCAACGCCCGGTTCGCGATCACCCGGGGGTCGCGGGTGAAACGATTGGGAAAGATGCGGCGGATGGTGCCGGTTGCGTCCTGGTGGTAGCAATAGAGATAGCCGCTCATCGACGGGATCACATGGAAGCCCACCGCCTCACCGGCGGCGAAGCGCTCCTTGACCGGGATCAGCGTCAGCCGCCGATCGGTGGCTGCGACCGCTGCGGACGGGCTCGCGGGCGGCTTCTTCGCTGCACCGGCGGTCGCAGGCGGTGGCGGGGCGGGCACCGCGGGTGGCAGCACCACAGCAGCTTGTTGCGCCAGCGGCACGACATCCGCCACGAACGGCTTGGCCGGTGGTGGCGGAAATGGGCGATGCAAAAAATCGCTGAAAAACGCGAGGTCGACAAAATCGACTTCCGAGAAGCCCGAGGCGCGGCGGTAGGCGCTGATCGCCTGGCGCAGCCCCGGTGAGATCTGGCCATCGATCGGGCCGTCGAAGAAACCGCGATTGCGCAACTGCTCCTGGAAGTACGGCACCAGCTCGCCGCCGCGCTCCATGCCGATGAACCAGTCTTCCATCTCGCGCTTGATGTCGGCGTTGTCGGGGCCCGCGCCCAGGCAGGTCCAGTAGGGCAGTTTCTGCAGGCGGCCGAACAGCTCGATCGCTGACATCTCGACCATGTTGCGCAGCGCCTGCGCGGTGCCGTCGGTGCGCTGGAAACTGGTGCTGAAGTTGATGCCGATCTTGCTGATGGTGGCCTGCGAATCGAGCGCGTCGCCCTCTTTCGAGATCACCACGATGTTCTTCGACGACACGCCCGACAGCAGCGCCAGGTTGCTGGTCTGCACCATGCTCACGTCGAAGCCCAGCACGTTGAACTGGCGGCTTTTCGAGGCGCCCGCGCTCAAGAACGGCTCCAGCGCCAGCCCCAGATCGCTCTGCCGGCGCAGCACGCTTTCGTCGAGCTGCGAGACCGAACCGCGGATGCTGAACTGCGGCACCGCACCGAACGGGCTGCGCTGCTTGGCGTTGGCGAGAAACGCCACCACGTTGTTGGCGTCCTGCCCGAAGGTGATGAGCTGCACCGCGCGGCTGCGCCGGGTCATGTCCGAAATGGCCGAGATCATCATGTCGCGTGTGCCGACGCTGACCTTCTTGGTCGCATCGGTCAGGTCTTCCATGATCACGCTGACATCGCGCGTGCCGTAGCGCAAGAAGGTCTCGTCCATGCAGCGCAGACCGTCGGTGAAGTCGGTGACGTTGCGCTGCGGCGTGGTCGAGATGCGGCTGTTGGCGGCGGTGGCCACGTCCTGCTGGCGGCTCGGCGGTATCGGGGCGGCGCAGCCGACCAGCGCGGCGGCCAGTGCGGCAGTGATCAGCCAGTGGTTGTTCTTGTGGGTGTGCTTCATCGCTCGCTTTCCGACGCTTTGTTCGACCGCCTTACTTGCAGCGATTGTTCGCCATGATCACGTCGCCCTGCACCACCACCGTGGTCTGCGCACGCGCCGAGGTGCCGAAGCCGGGCTTCGACTGCTCGAACACATTGCCGATGGCGATGTTGCAGCCATCGCCCAGCACATCACCGCCCCGTCCGGCGGGCTGGCTGGCATCGACCGGCTTGACCTTGTTGCCATCGATGCCGCCGCGCTGAATCTTGGCGCGGGCGATGCGGGCGTTGATGTCGTCGCCGACTTCGGGAACCCCGGCGTGGGCGGGCAGGGCCAGTGCGGCGCCGAGGAGCGCGGCCAGGGTCAGTGACAGGGACAAGGTGCGGCGGATCGAAGGGGTGTGCATGCTCGTTCTCCTTGGGGTTTCAGCGGCCGTCGATGCCGCCGAGGATCATTTTTTGCGTGTTGTTGTTGCCGGCCGATGCGCCGATCTGGGTCAGGTTGCCGGTCACCACGACGAAGGTCGTCGCGTCACGAATCGACGAGTTGTTGACGCTGCCGACGTTGATGACCTGA
Organism: Rhizobacter sp.; assembly: GCA_031390425.1. Lineage (GTDB taxonomy): Bacteria > Pseudomonadota > Gammaproteobacteria > Burkholderiales > Burkholderiaceae_C > PBB1. Next base: position 17,041 of record JANMTL010000306.1, on the reverse strand, counting down.
AGGTTACGCCCACCCAGCCCGCTGCCGGCAATCTGAGTGACAAAACCGGCCACCGCGCCATTGGTGGTGACGTTGCGCATCTGCGAATCGTGGATGCTGCCGATCAGCAGTTGCTGCACGTTGATGCCGCCGATCGCACCGACGGCAGTCTGCGTCACCACGCCGCCAACCGCGCCGGTGGCCGTCAGGTTGCGGCCATCGACATCGCTGACGCCGCCGATCAGGATCAACTGCTTGTCGGTGATGCTGTTGCCCGTGCCGGTTTGCGCGATCACCCCGGCTGCCACGCCAGTGGCGGTGATGTTGCGCGCATCGACAGTGCCCTGCACCGCACCGATGCCGATGCGCTGGTTGATGCGGCCCAAGCCGGTCTGCGTGATCGCGCCGATGGCGGTGCCGTTGACCGTTACGTTGCGCGCATCGACCGTGCCTTGCACCGAGCCGATGCCGATGTTCTGTCGGCTCGACCCGGTGGTGGTTTGCCCGATGGCGCCGACGACGTTGGCCGTCGCGTTGATGTCGTTCGCAATGACTTGGCCCGACACCCCGCCGATCGCGATCGTCTGCTGGGTGGACTGACCTGATTGACCGACCGCCGTTTGCGTCAGGCTGCCGGTGATGGTGCTGCGGGTGGTGACGTTGCGAGCGTCCACGCCCCGCTCTTCGGCAGAGGCGTTGCCGAGCGCGGCTGCGATCACCAGCAGGGCCAGGGCGGGGGTGCGGGTCGAGGTCATGGTCGGTCTCCAATAGGCGGCTTGAGAAAGCGTGCAGCGCGGGCCGCGATCACTTCGGCTCGTTGTTGCCGGTGACATCGGCACCTTGCACGCCGCCGACGACCACGCTTTGCAGGTTGATGCCTCCACTCACATTGGCACCAATTTGCGTCACGAAGCCCCTGACCGTGCCGCTGGCGTCGATGTTGCGCGCCCGCACGCTTTGTGCGCCACCCACGTTTGCAATCTGCGAGTTTCCGGCGCTGCCCACCGAGGCGTTGACTTGCAACAGGCTTCCGCCGAACGACCCGTTGAGGATCACGTTGCTGGCATCCACGCGGCGTGCGCCACCGATCAATCCGATCTGTGAATTCAATGCAGAGGCGACGTCGGCGGTCACTTGCGTTGAAGTACCCAGGAGAAGGCCGGTCGCGTTGACGTTGTTGGCATCCACGTCGGTCACTCCGCCGATCTCCAGCGCTTGAACGTTCAAGCCAGAGGCCGCCGAAGCGCCGATCTGGGTGATGGCGCCGAGCGCGTTGCCGGTGACACGGACGTTGTTGGCCGTGGTGTTGGAGACCGAGCCCACGGCAACGAGCTGTTCGTTGCCGCCCTCCAGCGCACCCACACGCACCTGGGTGATGGCGCCCGTCACGTTGCCTTCGGCGTCGATTCGGTTGGCTTGCACCACGCCAGTGACACCGCCGATGCGTGTGTTTTGGCCGCCGATCGATGAGCCCGCCGAGAGGGCAGACTGCCCGCCGTTGCCGAAGCTGAACGCCCCGCCACCGACCTGGGTGATCGCAGCGTTCGCCGTGCCTTTGGCATTGATGTTTCCGGCAACTTCAACGCCCGGCCGGGTCAGCGACTGTGCCTGCACGGCAACAGCAGCAAAAGCGGCGACGAGGGCGATGGTGATTTGGGTGGCTTTCATGATGATCTCCGTAAATTTGCTTGTCGGGTTGAAGCGGCTGGGTTGCCGCCTGACCAGACTTACGGAGGGGATCTGCCGATCGGAGGCAGGTCGGATGCAAATTCTCGAAAAAAACTTGGCTCAGTGAAAACCCGGGGTCGGCGCGCGGCGCCGACAGCTCACCAGAGCTTGACGCAGAACCCCGACAGCACGAAGTCGCCGGACGGCACTGCCGCAGCGCCGGTCACCGGCGCAGGCTCGAACGACACCGCGAGCTTGGGCACGGCGGCCAACAGCTTCTCGGAGCTGGCCGCGATGTCGAAGCTGCTGCTCTTCGGCGGCACAACGGCGTCGGCCACCCCCAGCGGGAACGGCGCGCCGTCCTTGGGCAGCGCCCAGACCTGGATCACCCGGCCCGCAGGCACCGCCACCGGGCGCAGGAACTTGACGCTGACGCGCGTGCCCTGACGGGTCGAGCTGACCAGCAGCGTGGGCTGGTTGTCGGCGTCGGTGAGCAGGCCGACGTAGCTCTGCGGCAGCGCCTGTTCTTCCTGCGCCAGCCGGTCGAGCGACACGAACAGCGCGGGATTCGTCATCAGCACGCTGGCGGTCATTGCGGCACCGAAGGCCGCGCCCAGCGTCGGCTTGAACAATCGCGCGAACCAGCCGACCTTCGCAGCGGCGGTGGCCGTGCGAGGCGCGGTGCGGGCGTCGATGGCCGCCCAGATGCGCTCCGGTGGCGCGACATGCGGCACCGAGCCTGCCAGCCCGGCCAGCCGCTCCTCCCAGGAGACCAGCGCCGCCCGCGCGGCCGGCAGCTCGTGCAGCAGCCGCTCGAAGCGGGGCCGCGCGCGGCCGCCCAGCGTACCGAGTGCGAACTTGGCGGCCAAGCGATCCAGCAACTCGGGGTGGTTGTAGTTCATCGCACTGTGGGGCGCATCAAGCGCGCTGCTCTACGCATTTTTTCAGACGCTCCAGCCCGCGCCGCACCCAGGCTTTGACGCTACCGATCGGCGCGGTGATGTGCTCGGCGATCTCGGACTGCGACATGCCGTGGTAGTAAGCGAGTGCCAGGCACTGGCGGGGCGACGCGTCGAGCGATTCCATGCAAGTGCGGATCTCCATCGCCTCGGCCGCCTGCACCAGCAGCTGCATCGGGTTGGGGCGTTCGTCGGCAATCTGGTGCGCCTCGGGATCGTCGTCGGCATCGATCGAATCGGCCACGTGGCGCTTGCCCGCGCGCAGGTGATCGAGCGCCTTGTTGCGCACGATCGAGATCAGCCAAGTCATCGGCTGCGCCTGATGGGCCTGGTAGCTGCCTGCGCTGTGCCACACGTTCACGAAAGCCTCCTGAAGCACGTCCTCGGCGAGGTCGCGTCGGTTCAAGATACGAAGCGCGACGCCGAACAGATGCGCGCTGGTGGCGTCGTAGACCCGCCGCAATGCAGCGCGCTCGCCGAGCGCGAGGCGGGCGATGTCGGCTTGCAGGGCGGCGGTGTCGTGCATCGGGTTGGCGGGTCAGGCCGCAAGTCTAGGGGCGAAATTTCATCGCCTGCGGTACCGAGCGCGGGCTTGCGTCACCTCAACCCGCCAACCTACAATAACAATTGTTATAACGTTGGAGGTTCGTCATGCACGCACTCAAACTGACCCAGATCGGCAACTCCGTCGGCGTGATCCTGCCGAAGGAGATCCTGGCGCGTCTGAAGGTTGAAAAGGGCGACATGCTGCATGTGACGGATACGCCGGGCGGGATTGCGTTGACGCCGCACGATCCCGTGTTCGAGGCGCAAATGTCGGCCGCTCGCGAGATCATGCACAAGCGCCGCAACGTGCTTCACGAGCTGGCGAAGTGAGCCCGCGATGACGGCGGTCAACGAGCCCTGGGTCTGGATCGACCCGGTAGTTATCCGCGCGGTGCATGAGGAACAGCTCGCCGAGCACGGCGGCGCGGCGGGCACGCGAGACGAAGGTCTTTTGGAGTCGGCGTTGGCGCGGCCGCTGCAACTCGCGGCTTACGGTGACCCCGATGTCGCGGCGTTGGCCGCCGCGTACGGCTACGGCCTCGCGAAGAACCATCCGTTCATCGACGGCAACAAGCGCACGGCGTTTGTTGCCGTCGAGCTGTTTCTCGCACTCAACGGCTCGGTGTTGACCGCGAGCGATGCCGACTGCGTGCTGACCATGCTGGCCCTGGCGGCCAGCGATTTCGACGAAGCCGGTTTCGCCGCCTGGAGTCGCCGCCACAGCGAACCCGTCGCGCCTGCGACCATCAAACCCCGCGCGCCCGGTCGGCCTTGAACTGCGCGACGAAGGCGTCGAAGCGGCCTGCATCCAGCGCATCGCGAATTTCGCGCATCAGGTTCAGGTAGTAGTGCAGGTTGTGGATGCTGGCGAGCATCGGCGCCAGCATCTCGCCGCAGCGCTCGAGGTGGTGCAGGTAAGCGCGGCTGAAGCCGCCGGCGCAGGTTTGGCAGGTGCAGGTCTCGTCGATCGGGCTTTTGTCACTCTTGTAGCGCGAGTTGCGCAAGCGCAGGTCGCCGAAGCGCGTGAACAGGTGGCCGTTGCGTGCATTGCGGGTCGGCATCACGCAGTCGAACAGGTCGATGCCCGCCGCCACGCCTTCGACCAGGTCTTCCGGCGTGCCCACGCCCATCAGATAGCGCGGCTTGCTCGCAGGCAGCTTGGGCGCGGTGTGTTGCAGCACGCGCAGCATGTCTTCCTTGGGCTCGCCGACGCTCAGGCCGCCGATCGCGTAGCCGGGAAAGTCGAGCTCGACCAGACTCGCCAGCGACGCGTCACGCAGGCCCTCGAACATGCCGCCCTGCACGATGCCGAACAGCGCGTTCGGGTTTTCGCCGCGCGCAAACTCCGCCTCGCAGCGCCGCGCCCAGCGCGCGCTCAATTCCATCGAACGGCGCGCTTCGTCTTCGGTGGTGATGTGGCCGGCCGTGTCGTACGGCGTGCACTCGTCGAACTGCATCACGATGTCGGAATTCAACGTGCGCTGGATCTGCATGCTGACCTCGGGCGTCATGAACAGCTTGTCGCCGTTGACCGGCGACGAGAACTTCACGCCCTCCTCGCTGATCTTGCGCGTGTCGCCCAGGCTCCAGACCTGGAAGCCACCGCTGTCGGTCAGGATCGGCTTGCTCCAGCGCTCGAATTTATGCAGCCCGCCGAACTGTTCCAGCACGTCGAGGCCCGGCCGCATCCACAGGTGAAAGGTGTTGCCGAGGATGATCTGCGCGCCCATCGCGTCGAGCGCGCTCGGCATCACGCCCTTGACCGTGCCGTAAGTGCCGACCGGCATGAAGATCGGCGTGTCGACGACGCCGTGGGCGAGCGTCATGCGGCCCCGGCGGGCGTGGCCTTCGGTGGTGAGCACGTCGAATGTCAGCATCGATCGATTGTCGCGTGGCGGGCCGCTGCACCCGCATTGGCGCGGTGCAGCGTTATCCTCGCGCCGCCCGCCCCCCACACTCCGATCCATGCGATTTCCGTCCCTGCTCGCCTTGATGCGGCCGCATCAATGGCTGAAGAATGTGTTCGTGTTCGCTGGGCTGGTGTTCAGCCAGTCGTGGCACGACACCGATCGCGTGGTGCAGGTGCTGGCGGCGTTCGGCGTGTTTTGCCTGTTCTCGAGCGCGGTCTACATCGTCAACGATTGGCGTGATCGCGAAAGCGACGCGTTGCACCCGACCAAGCGGCTGCGGCCGCTGGCCAGCGGGGCGATCGGCCCGGGTGCGGCTTTCACGCTGGCCGCTTTGCTGCTGGCGAGCGGCATCGCGCTCGGCTGGGGCAACCACGTTCTGCTGGGGCTGGCCGGCCTCTACATCGCCAGCAATGTGGCGTACTCGTGGCGGCTCAAGCGGGTGCCGGTGGTCGATGTGTTCATCATCGCGCTCGGCTTCATGCTGCGGCTGCTGGCAGGCACCGCAGGCGTCGGCATCGCACCGTCGCGCTGGCTGATCCTGACCGGCATCTTCGCGGCGCTGTTCCTCGGCTTCTCGAAGCGCCGTGCCGAGACCTTCCACGCGGCTGCCAGCCAGCGCGCGGTGCTCGAACACTATCCACCGGCCTTGCTCGACGTCTACGTCGCGGTGACGATGACGGCCACGCTGATGACCTACAGCCTGTTCGCCACCAGCCCCGAATCGCAGGCGCAGCACGGCGAGCGGCTGGTCTACACCGTGCCGATCGTCATCTTCGGCATGCTGCGTTATGCCCACCAGGTTCACCGTGGTCGCGGTGAAGACGTGGCGCGCGATCTGTTGCGCGATCCGTGGATCGTCGTGGCACTGCTGGCGTGGGTGGGGGTGTTCATCGCTCCGACGCTGCAGGCCTTGCTCGCATGACGCGCGCCGTCCGGCATCGCCCGCCTGCCCCATGACCGTCACCGCCGTTGCGCGGGCTGCGTCGTCGCCCGCACCGCCATCGTCATCGCCGCTGTCGCTGCCGCGCTGGCTGCTGATCGCAGGCCTGGGTTCGCTGCTGCTGCGCGCCTGGATCGCCTTCACGCTGCCGATCACCGGCGACGAGGCCTATTTCTACTGGTGGGGCGTCTACCCCGACACCGGCTACTACGACCACCCGCCGATGGTCGGCTGGCTGATCGCCGCGATGCGCGCGACGCTGGGCGACACGCTGTGGGCGATCCGGCTGCCGGTGCTGCTGCTGCCGATCGCGATCGGCGCTCTGCTGTGGTGGGCGCTGGCCGCCATCGACCGCACGCGGGCCGCGTGGGCGGTGCTGCTGTTCTGGCTGGCGCCGATCAACTGGCTCAACGTGCTGGTCACCACCGACACGCCGCTGATTTTTGGGTCGGTGGCGTCGGCTTGCTGTTTGCTGATCGCCGAGCGCCGACCGCAACTCGATGGCCGAGCGTGGGGCCTGTATGCGCTGTCCGGCGTGTTGCTCGGCGCGGCGTTCTTGTCGAAGTATTTCGCGGTGGTGCTGGGCTTCGCGTACTGCATCTACTTCGTGCTGTTCCGCCGCGATCGGCTCGCCGCGTTCGCGCTGTTGCTCGTGTGTGCATCAGCCGGGCCGGCCATCAACATCGCGTGGAACATCGACCACTGCTGGTCGAACATCATGTTCAACCTGATCAACCGCAATGCGGGCGAGCTGTTCACCTGGAAGAAGCCGGCCACCTACGTCGGGATGATGATCTACCTGGTGTCGCCGGTGGCCGCCTGGCTGAGCTGGCAGCACCGTGCCGATCTGGGCGTTGCGTTCAAGGCGCACCGGCTGCTGGGTTGCCTGGTCGTGGTGCCGCTGCTCTTCTTCGCGCTGCTGTCGCTGAAGAAGGTGATCGGCCTGCACTGGGTGATGTCGTTCTATCCGTTCGGCTTCGCCTTCATCGCGCTCGGCCTGCCCGCGCATCGACTGAAGGCCTGCGCCATCGGACTGGCGGTGCTGACCGGCTTGCATGTGGTCGCGGTCGTCGGGGTGTCGATGACCTCGCTGGAGCAGTGGAAGTCCGCATCGATCTACAAGGGCATCGTGCGCAGCATCAAGACCGCCGAGATGCTCAAGCAGGTCGAGGCGCCCGGCGTTGTGCTCATGTCGAATGCGTACACGCCGGCGTCGATCTATGGCCACGCACTGCGCCAGTACGTGCCGGTGTTCGGGCGCGGCAACTTCCACGCACGGCAGGACGATCTGCGGGTCGATTTCGGCGACTACCAGGGCCGCACGATCCGCGTCATCCGCACCGAACTGCCGAAGCTCGACGACTACCGACCGTATTTCGAGTCTGTCGCCCTGTTGTCGTTCATCCAAAACGGCCTGCCGTTCTACGCGGTCGAAGGCCAGGGCTTCAAGTACGAGGCCTACCGCGACGGCGTGCTGGCCGACATTCACCGCCGTTACTACCAGATCCCGAACTGGCTGCCGCTGGCGGCCTGCCCGTTTTGCGAGCGGCTGTGCGGCAGCGCGCGTTGTTATCTGCCGGAAGCGCCGCAGCCGCACAAGGCAGCGCCCTGAACATCAGTCGCGCGGTGCTCTGGCCGCGGCCGTGGTGTTCAACAGCATCGCGTCGCCGTAGCTGAAAAAACGGTATCGCTCGGCGATCGCGTAGCGGTAAAGCGCCATCACATGGCTGTGCCCGGCCAGCGCGCTGACCAGCATCATCAGCGTGCTGCGCGGCAGATGGAAGTTGGTGATAAGCGCATCGACGACTTTGAACTGAAAACCGGGCGTGATGAAGATATCGGTGTCGCCGATACCGGCGCGCAGTTCGTCAGCCAGCGCTGCCGATTCGAGCGCACGCAGCGTCGTCGTGCCGACCGCGACGACGCGACCACCGCGCGCTCGCGTGCGGGCCACCGCTTCGACCGTGTCGGCGCCAACCTCGAACCACTCGCTGTGCATGCGGTGCTCCGCCAGGTTCTCGGTGCGCACCGGCTGGAACGTGCCCGCACCGACATGCAGCGTGATGCGCGCCTGCTCGACGCCGCGCGCGGTCAGCGCATCGAGCAACGGCTTGTCGAAGTGCAACGCAGCGGTCGGTGCGGCGACCGCGCCCGGCTTGGCCGCGAACACCGTCTGGTAGCGCCGCTCGTCGTCGGCATCGTCGGCGTGCGTGATGTACGGCGGCAGCGGGACGTGACCGAAGCGCTCCAGCAGCGCGTGCGGATCGGACGGGAATCGCAGGTGGAACAGCGAATCTTGGGGTCCGGCGCGGCCGAGCACTTCGGCCTCGAAGCCGCTGTCCATGTCGCCTCCAGAGCCACCGGCCGTCGCCGCCTCGGTGCTGCGTGCCGCAGTGTCGCCAAAGCGCACCCGCTGCCCGCGCTTCGGCGACTTGCTGGCGCGCAGGTGCATCAGCACTTCAAAGGCTGGCAACACCCGTTCGACCAGCGCCTCGACCTGCCCGCCGGTGGCCTTGACGCCGAGCAGCCGCGCCTTGATCACGCGGGTGTCGTTGAAGACCAGCAGGTCGCCCGCATTCAGCAGCGACGGCAGCTCGCGGAACACCCGATCGATCGGCGCGCCGCCACGGCCATCGAGCAGCCGCGAAGCGCTGCGCTCAGCCGTCGGATGCTGCGCGATCAGTTCGGGCGGCAGGTCGAAATCGAAATCGGAGAGGGTGTGGGGCGTGGTCATCTCGGGGCGAAAGCGGCCCGCCGATGCACTGCAGCGGAAAGCCCGAAACAGGCGGCCGGATTGTTCCACGCGGTGCAGCGCCAGCCGTCGGGCCAGCCGTCAGAATTCGCCGATGCCCACCCCTGCGCCGCCCCCGACTGACGCCCGAGGCCCCGGCGCACCGGCCGCTCCAGCCAAGTCGGCCCCGCTGCGTGCGATGGAAAAGCTCGGGCTGCGGCGCGACATCGATCTCGCTCTTCACATTCCGCTGCGCTACGAAGACGAGACGCGGCTGACGCCGATTGCCGAGCTGCACGACGGCGTCCCCGCACAGGTAGAGGGCACGGTGCAGCGATGCGAGATCCAGCAACGCAACCGTCGACAGTTGCTGGTCACGCTGGCCGACGACGCCGGCGACACGCTGCTGCTGCGCTTCCTGCACTTCTACGCATCACACCAAAAAACGCTGGCCGAGGGCCGCCGCGTGCGGGTGCGCGGCGAGGCGCGCGGCGGCTTCTTCGGGCTGGAAATGGTGCACCCGACCTTCAAGGCGGCGGGTGGCGACAGCCCGCTGGCGACTTCGCTGAGCCCGGTGTACCCGACCAGCGCGTCGCTGCCGCAGGCGTATTTGAGGCGCGCGGTGGGCTCCGCGCTGAACCGTGTCGATTTGTCCGAGAACGTGCCGGCCGAGCTGCTGCCGCGCGGCTTGGCGACGCTGCGCGATGCGCTGCACTGGCTGCATCACCCGCCGCCCGACGTGTCTCTGGCGGCGCTGGACGACCGCACGCACCCAGCCTGGCAACGGTTGAAGTTCGAAGAGTTGCTGGCACAGCAGCTCTCGCAGTTGCAAGCCAAACGCGAACGCGCGAAGCAACGCGCGCCGCGCTTCGTGGTCACTGCGGGCGGCCTGCAAGAAAGGCTGCTCGCGGCGTTGCCGTTCGCGATGACCGGCGCACAGCGTCGCGTCGTCGAAGAGATCGCGGCCGACCTGCAACGCGCTTGCGCAGACGCCGGTCGCGGGGCAGACATCAGTGTTCCGATGCACCGCCTGCTGCAAGGCGATGTCGGCTCCGGCAAGACGGTGGTCGCGGCGCTGGCGGCGGCGATCGCGATCCACAACGGCTGGCAGTGCGCACTGATGGCGCCGACCGAAATCCTCGCCGACCAGCATTTCCGCAAACTCGTCGGCTGGCTCGAACCGCTGGGCATCACCACCGCCTGGCTGACCGGCAGCCACAAGGGCCGCGGACGGCGCGAGATGCTGGAGCGCGTCGCCTCGGGCGAAGCCGGGCTGGTGGTGGGCACCCACGCGGTGATTCAAGATGACGTGCAGTTCGCGAAGCTCGGCCTGGCCATCGTCGACGAGCAGCACCGCTTCGGCGTCGCGCAGCGGCTGGCCTTGCGCAGCAAGGTCGGGTTCGGCACCAAGGTCGGGTTCGGCAGCAAGCTGGAGCAGGGCGCGCAGGACACCGCCGGGCCGCCCCAAGGTGGCCTGACCCCCTCGGGCGGCGGCCACCGCTCGCGGTGGACTGGGGGCACCATGACTCCCCACCTCCTGATGATGAGCGCGACGCCGATCCCGCGCTCGCTTGCGATGACGATGTACGCCGACCTCGACATCAGCACCATCGACGAACTGCCGCCGGGCCGCACGCCGATCGTCACCAAGCTGTTCGCCGACGGCAAGCGCGACGCGGTGGTCGCGCGCATTCGCGACGAGGTGGCGCAGGGCAAGCAGGTGTACTGGGTGTGCCCGCTGATCGAAGAAGCGGCTGAGGCCGAGTCGGCGCTGCCGGTCAAGGACGACGTGCGTTCGGCACGACGCCCGTTCGGCGAACGCCCCGAGTTGCAGAACGTGATCGACACGCACCAGACGCTGACCGAAGCCCTGCCCGGCGTCGGCGTCGGGCTGCTGCACGGCCGGATGAAAGCCGCCGAGAAAGCCGCGACGATGGCACGGTTCGCGTCCGGCGAATCGGCGGTGCTGGTCGCCACCACGGTGATCGAGGTCGGTGTCGATGTGCCCAACGCCAGCCTGATGGTGATCGAGCACGCCGAGCGCTTCGGCCTGAGCCAGTTGCACCAGTTGCGCGGGCGGGTCGGCCGTGGCTCGGTCGCCAGCGTCTGCGTGCTGCTGTATGCGGCGCCGCTGTCGGTCACCGCTAAGGCGCGGCTGAAGGCGATGGCCGAGACGACCGACGGTTTCGAGATCGCCCGGCGCGATCTGGCGATACGCGGACCGGGCGAATTCATGGGCGCACGGCAATCGGGTGCGGCGCTGCTGCGTTTTGCGGACCTGGAGGACGACCTGCATCTGCTGCATGCAGCGCGCGCGGCAGCCGAGGTCATGCTGAAAGCGCATCAGGCAGCCGCCGATCGCCACGTGTTGCGCTGGCTGGGCAGCAAGGCTGATTATTTGAAGGCGTGACGCCATTGGGTTCCGTAAAGCATTCCACTATTCCGAATCAGCCAGGCTTATGATCCGAATCAGCCAGACCTATTATCCGAAGTAGCCGGAGCCTGATCGCATGCCTGTTCCGTACCCCCGGTTCTGCCGACGGCGCATCGCCACCGCGATGAAAGACACCCCGGTGGTGCTGATCAACGGGCCGCGCCGGTCGGGCAAGACGACGCTGGCGCAGCAGTTGACTGGGCCGCGTCTGCCGTACTTCACGCTCGACGATGCCACCACGCTGGCCGCAGCCAAGGGTGACGCACAACATTTTCTGAGTGGTCTCGACGGCGCGGTGATCGACGAGGTGCAGCGCGCGCCCGAGCTGCTGCTGGCGCTCAAGCTCACCGTCGATCGCGATCGGCGCCCGGGCCGTTTCGTGCTGACCGGCTCGGCCGACATCCTGACGCTGCCGCGCATTGCCGACAGCCTGGCCGGGCGCATGGAAGTCGTCACGCTGATGCCGCTGTCGCGCGCTGAAGTGCTGGGGCGTGAGCCCGGGTTCCTGACGCAGGCTTTTGCCGGCCGCATCAGCACGCCTCGCGAACTGCTCCGAGGCGATGCGCTGGTCGATGCCGTGCTGACCGGCGGTTTCCCCGAGATGCTGCAACGCGACGCGCCCGAGCGCCGCCGCGCCTGGGCGCGCGACTATCTCGGTGCCACCTTGCAGCGCGACGTGCTCGACATCGCCGATGCAACCCGGCTCGACGCCTTGCCGCGCCTGCTGCGCTTGCTGGCCGGACACGCAGCGCAACTGGTCAATTTCTCGCAGCTCGGCGCGGGCATCGGGCTCGACGACAAAACGGTGCGCCGCTACGTCGGCCTGCTGGAGCAACTGTTCATCGTGCGGCGCATCGAGCCGTGGCTGCGCAACGAAAACAAGCGGCTCGTCAAAACCCCGAAGCTGCATTTCATCGACTCGGGGTTGCTCGCCAGCGTGCTGGGCATGACGGCCGAGAAGTTGAAGCAAGACCGCAGCCGCCTCGGCCCGCTGCTCGAAAACCATGTGCTGACCGAAGTGCTGCGACAGATCGGCTGGCAAGACGAACCGATCCGTGTGTCCCACCTGCGCACCCGCGATGGCGACGAGGTCGACATCGTGCTCGAACATGCTGATGGCAGCGTGGTCGGCATCGAAGTCAAGGCCGCCGCCAGCGTCGACAGTGCCGACTTCAAGGGCCTGCGTCAACTCGAGGCCGCTTGCGGCGATGCGTTTCGCCTCGGCGTGGTGCTGCACGATGGGGAGCAGGCGGTACCGTTCGGTGAACGGTTGTGGGCTGCGCCTGTGGCCTGCCTCTTCACGCCACACGCCGCTCCGCAGCCACAAAAAAGACGCCCTCCAGCGACGCTCCCGAGCGGGGTCGAGGCAAGCGCCAAGACCGCCGGGCAGGCACGCCCTGCAATCACGCGAAGGTCCAAATCATGACGCTGACCGAACTCCGCTACATCGTCGCCGTGGCTCGCGAGCGGCACTTCGGCCGCGCGGCCGAAGCCTGCTTCGTCTCGCAGCCGACGCTGAGCGTGGCGGTCAAGAAGCTGGAAGAAGAGCTCGACGTGAAGCTGTTCGAGCGCGGCAGCAACGAGGTCAGCGTGACGCCGCTGGGCGGCGAGATCGTGAGGCAGGCGCAAACGGTGATCGAGCAGGCGGCCGGCATCAAAGAGATCGCGCGCCGCGGCAAAGACCCGGTGTCGGGCCCGCTGCGCCTGGGCGTGATTTACACCATCGGGCCGTACCTGCTGCCCGACCTGGTGCGCCAGGCGATCGAGCTGGTGCCGCGCATGCCGTTGATGCTGCAAGAGAACTTCACCGTCAAGCTGCTCGACATGCTGCGCACCGGTGAACTCGATGCCGCGATCCTGGCCGATCCTTTTCCCGACACCGGTCTGGCCATCGCGCCGCTCTACGACGAGCCCTTCATGGTCGCCGTGCCGAGAAAACACCCGCTGGCGCGGCGCAAGCGCATCACCGCCGAAGAGCTGAAAAAGGAAACCATGCTGCTGCTCGGCACCGGCCACTGCTTTCGCGATCACGTGCTCGAGGTGTGCCCCGAATACGCGCATTTCTCCAGCGACGCCGAAGGCATTCGCAAGAGCTTCGAAGGCTCGTCACTCGAAACCATCAAGTACATGGTGGCGTCGGGCATGGGCATCACCGTGGTGCCGCAGCTCAGTGTGCCCGCCGATGTCGACAAGAACGTCACCTACGTGCCGTTCGCACCGCCGGTGCCGACGCGGCGCGTGGTGCTGGCATGGCGCCGCACCTTCACGCGCTACGAGGCCATCGCCGCACTGCGCAACGCCATCTACGCATGCCCACTGATCGGAGTGACCCGCCTGTCTTGACGGGCGCACGGGCAAGCGCAAGATCAGGGTCTCGGGCGGGCGACACAGCGCCGCTTGCCCACCGCTTTTTCCATTCATCCCAGGAGTTTTCGATGGCCAAGAAATCCAAAATGAATCCGGCGCCCCTCGTTGTCGTGACGGCGCCCAGCAAGATCAACATCGGCATCAGCGACAAAGACCGCGCGGCCATTGCCGGGGGCCTGAGTCACCTGCTGGCCGACACCTACACGCTGTACCTGACGACGCACAACTTCCACTGGAACGTCACCGGGCCGATGTTCAACACACTGCACCTGATGTTCATGGGGCAATACACCGAACTGTGGAATGCGGTCGATCCGATCGCCGAACGCGTCCGCTCGCTCGGCCACGCGGCACCGGGTTCGTACGCGCAGTTCGGCGCGCTCAGCTCGCTCAAGGACGCGCCGGCCACGCCGCCCAAGGCACTCGAGATGGTGCGCATCCTGGTCGAAGGCCACGAGGCCGTCGCCCGCACGGCGCGCAGCATCTTCCCGCTGGCCGACAAGGCCGGTGACGAGCCCTCTGCCGACCTGCTGACCCAGCGCCTCACGGTGCACGAGCAGACCGCGTGGATGCTGCGCAGCCTTTTAGAGACTTGAGTCGGCGCGAATCTTTCTGACGAGGTATCCGCATGCGCATCGCCATCATCACCTTCGACGGCTTTAACGAGATAGACGCTTTCGTGCCGCTCGGCCTGTTGAACCGCTTGAGCGCGCGCGGCTGGAAGGCCGAGATCACCGGCCCGAACTCGCACCTGACATCGATGAACGGCGTGACAGTGCAAGCCCAGCAGCCGCTCGAATTCGCCAACGAAGCCGACGCGGTGATCTTCGGCAGCGGCATCTACACCCGCGCCATCGCCGAAGACATCGGGCGACGCGGCTCGTTGCTCGACCGGCTGCACCTCGATCCGCTGCGCCAGTTGATCGGCGCGCAGTGCTCGGGCAGCCTGCTGATGGCGCGCCTGGGCCTGCTGGCCGACATGCCCGCCTGCACCGACTCGAACACCAAGCCGTGGATCGTCGAAGCCGGCGTGCGCGTCGAGGATTCGCCGTTCCATGCGCGCGGCCCGATCGCCACGGCCGGCGGCTGCCTCGCCTCGCAGTACCTGGCCGCCTGGATGATGGCAAAAGGCGCGGGCCTCGACGCGGCCGCGCAGGCGCTGCACTACGCCGCACCGGTGGGCGAGAAGGGCGCCTACGTCGAACGCGTGCTGGCCGTCATCCGTCCGTTCCTGCCGGAGGCGACTGGATAGTTTGAGGTTGCGAGTACCGCGGAGGAGCAGCATCAGCAAACACTGGAGTGCTGTCAAAACTCAACTCTCTCGTGTTTCAAACACGGTAAAGTTGTATTTCATTGCCTTCTCTCTACGGAAATAATAATTTTCTCGTATCTGAGACACGAGAAAGTTAGACGCAATGCCCATTCATCTCGTCGGCGAGACCATCGACAAGACCCGCAGCCACTATCTGGCTCAGACGGGCAAGCTCGTCCAGTTGATGCGGGGCATTTACGTCAATGCCGCCGACGACGTCGATCAGACCGTCATGGCCCACGCTGTCCGCATCGGACGCTATCTCTATCCCAAGACCTACCTCGCGGCGGCCAGTGCCGGTTTGCTAGGCACCACGCGTGACGGTCGCCTATACCTGACGGGGCCCCGAGTTCAACGCACGCGCATCCGAGCGCTGGAAATCGTTCAGAACAAGGCTCCGGCAAAGCCCTCTCTCGCTTCCGCTGTCGTTGCCGACACCCTGGGTGAGTTCACCGTCAATGTGTCCTCGATCCGTCAGAGGTTTCTGGAAGCCTTTCGCCTGCGCAGCGAACATGCAGCATCCATTGATGCGGCGACCCGCGAGGCCATCGCCGCCCGCCTGGTCGAAGAGTACGGCGGCGCAAAGGCCGCGAGCGACGCGGTGTGGGCGCTGGCCCGAGAAAACGACTGGTACCGCGAGGGCGAGGGAGCCGAGAAGTACCTACTGCGCGGCCCGTCGATTGCGACCGCGCGCAACGCGGCCGCGTTTGCGCTGACCGTGGCATGGCACGGCCTGCCGATCGGCACCCTCGCTCACGACGGCTTCGAGTGGCGGTGGTCGCCGAAAGACAGCGGCACGCCCGTGCCGCCAGTCATTCGCCAGACGATGCCGGGCAGGTTGCCGCCATTCGTGGTCTCGCTGCTGCCGGAAGGCTGGCTCGAACGAGTCCTACACGACCGCGACGAGCGGGCCATGCTTCGCTCGGGCAGGCGATACATGTCCAACATCACGATGGCCGAGAACGCAGCTGAGCTTGCCGCCCTGCCGCTCGATGTCCTCGCGACGCGGCTCGCCGCCCATACGGCGGCGGGCGTGTTCACAGGCACCTATGCCGGGCCCGGTCGCAGCGCGATGGAGCAGGACTTCGAACGCAACCTCGCCGCGATCTATGACCGTGCCGACACGCCGCGCCTCTCCGGCGTGCAGATAAAGGCACCGATGACGCTCGAGCCGGACGGCAGGCTCTCGCCGAGCATCGGTACACCTTTCACCCACATCCTCAAGCCCGCAGGGACCAGCGGCTTCGAGGCGTTGCCGCTGGTCGAATGGATCGGACTTGCCCTCGCACGGGCAGCCGGGTTCGCGGTCCCGGCGAGCGCACTGATTACGATGCCCGACGGCATGCCTCCGGCGCTTCTGGTCGAGCGGTTCGACATTCGCACGAATGCGAATGACCAGCGACTGCTGGCGATGGAAGACCTTTGTTCGGTGCTCAATCTCTTGCCCGAGGCCAAGTACGACGGCACCATCGAACGCGTGGCGCGTGCCCTGAGAGGCCTGTCCACATCGCCTGACGAAGACCTCCTGATCCTCATGAGGCGCGTCGTGTTCGCCTGGCTCATCGCCGACGGCGACATGCACCTGAAGAACATGGCCGTTCTGAAGACAGCCGAACCCGGCGATCCGGCTTTCCGCAGCGTTCGGCTTGCGGCCGTCTACGACACGCTGACAACGCGCGTCTTCCCACGCCTCGAACATGACCGTATGGCACTGAAGCTCAACGGCAAGGACGAACGGCTCAAGCGGGCCGACTTCCTCGCGGTCTCTGCAATAGCCGGGCTTCGGGCATCGGACACCAATGCCGCCATCGACGACGTTCTGGAGAGGATGCGGGCTGCCGTTGACGTGATCGCGTTGCCCACGCTTCCCGGCTATGGGCCGTCCGGCGAGGCTGCCGTGACCCGAACGCTTGAGATATGCCGGGAGCGGATTGCCGCGTTCCGCTGACACCCTTTCCGCCCCCGGATAATCCTGGGTTTCCACGAGCCGCGTGCCCACCGGGTGCGCGACGCCCCATGTCCACCGATTCCACTCCGTCCGCGCTCGACAAAGAGGTCAAGCGCCGCCGCACCTTCGCGATCATTTCGCACCCCGACGCCGGCAAGACCACGTTGACCGAGAAATTGCTGCTGTTCTCGGGCGCGATCCAGATCGCTGGCAGCGTGAAAGCACGCAAGGCGACGCGCCACGCCAC
>JANMTL010000271.1:0-3390 GCA_031390425.1 Rhizobacter sp. | reverse complement strand
CCGGTGTCAGCTCGACGAGGCGCTCGGCCAACTCGAACACTTTCGGGTGGCCCATTTGGAATGGTGGCGCGAAATCGAGTTCAGCCGCTTGCTTCTGGATCGCCTCGGTGATGCGCGGACGGCCGTGGCCGGCGTTGACGCACCACAACCCGGCGATGCCGTCGAGCACCTGCCGACCTGCGGGCGTGCTGAAGTGCATGCCGGCCGCGCCGCTGATCATGCGCGGCGCGGCCTTGAACTGCCGGTTGGCGGTGAATGGCATCCAGTACGCGTCGAGTTTGGGCTGCATCGTGTTGTTCTTGAGGGGCGCTTCGGTGCTCTCGGCATGAACCGAGTCAGTTTAGTGTCGGGCAGACGAAATTTGCTTGCGCAGCAGACGGCTAGCTGCGCTTGATCGCGCAACGACCAAGCGCCCGAACGGTCGGGTCCGATAAATCATGCGGAGACAAAGCGGGAGTGCAAATTCGACGCCATCGACCGCCTGCTGCCGGAGGTGCTGCAGTTCGACGCGAAGCCGACCAATCTCGAACTCACCGAGCGGATGCACTTGTCGCCGTCGGCTTGCTTGTGGCGGGTCAAGGCGCGCGAAGAAGGCGGGGCATCGCGCAGTACGTGGCGCTGGTCGATCCAAAGGCGGTCGGGCGGCACGGCACAAGCTTCATCATCGTCAACCGCGACAGACTGACGAGGGCGACGATGTCCGCCTTCGAGCAAGCCATTCGTGACGTGCCAGAAATCCACGACTGCGTCTATGTCGCCGGCACCCACGACCACCTGCTGCGTTTCACCGTCCGTGACGCCGAGGATCTGAAGCACTTTCACAGCCACGTGCTGTCCAGCCTGCCCGGCGTGACGCGATCGAGCTCAATGCTGGTGCTGCGCACGGTAGAGACGACCACCGCGCTGCCGATCGATTGACAGGTTTCGCTGTTCAAGCCCGCGGCGGTCTGGGCCTGCCGTCGAAACCTTTCATCGCGCCGACACAGGATTCCATCACTCTTCACTCCAGCACGCTGCTGCTCGGGTCTTAGTGGTTGAGTCTTTTGTAGTCGATAGAAAGCACAGGGTCGATATGAAATTGATTTGCAAGATGATGGCCGCAGCGGCATTGGCATGTGGCGCGGTGTCTGGCTGGGCGTCGTGTTCTCTTAAGTTCACTGCGCCAGCCAACAACGCCGTGGTGACATCGGCAACGGTCACCGTCACCGGCGCTGCGTCGGGTTTCGCGAGCACGGGTAACGTCGGCACAGCCACCGCCACGGTCAATGGCCGGGTGTTCTTTTCGCAGAGCGGCACCTTCACCACGCTGATCAATTTCATCGGCTCAGGCGCAGCCACTGCCACATTGGACCCTGGTGTCAATCGCTTGGCGGTGACCGGCAGCGTCTCGGGCTGCACGGCGTCCGACACCATCACCGTGCTCTACCAGCCACCGGCGAACCAGCCCAATCCTGCCAAGACCGTCGGCACCACCGGCGACCGCGGCAACTGCCCGGTCGGTAACCCTTGCGACCCGGCCACCGGCAACAAGGTGCAGCGCGAATCCGATTACCGCGCGTCGCAGCGCTTGCCCCTGACGCTGGAGCGCATCTACAACAGTGCCATCACGCCGACGGGCAGTCTGGCCACGGGCTGGACGGCATGGTGGGATCGCAGCGTACGCATCGCGTCGCCGACTGCCGCCACCGCCAGCCTGGCCAGGCCGGACGGCAAGTTGCTGCGCTACACCTTGAGCGCCAGCGTGTGGGTGCCCGACAGCGATGTGAACCACCGCTTGATCGAAATCGGCTCGGGAGCAGCGCGCACCGGCTGGCATGTCGTCAACGCCGAAGACCAGATCGAAATTTACGACGCAACGGGTCGACTTCTGTCGCTCAGCGACGCCGCAGGCCAAGCCGTCACCCTGACCTACAGCGATGCCACCACACTGCCAGCGGTGGCACCGCGCGCAGGCTTGGTCATTCGCCTCTCCGATGCCTTCGGCCGAGCGCTGAACATCGTGTACGACAGCAACGCCCGCGTCAGCACCGTGACCGATCCGCAAGGGTTGGTTTACGCCTACAGCTACGGCAGCAACGATGCCCTCAGCACGGTGCAGGCACCGCTGGGAACAGGCAGTGGCACCAGCACACGCCGCTACTTCTACAACGAAGCCGCGCGCATCAATGGCGGTGCCGCCTGCACCAGCCCGCTGCGACCGAGCACGCATGCGCTGACCGGCATCGAGGACGAAAGCATCACCCGTTTTGCCAGCTACAGCTACGACTGCCGCGTGCGCACCGTTGCAACCGAGCACGCAGGCGGCGTCGAACGCAACACCTTCGCCTACAGCGTCGACGGCGCAGGCGTGCCCACATCCACTGCCGTCACCGACCCGCTCAACTCGGTGCGCGTGCGCAGCTTCGCCACCACCTTGGGCGTGCCGCGCGGCATGGACGCGACCGAGCCCTGCAGCACGCCGGGCTGCACTGGCACCGCATCGCAGTCGTTTGCCCGCGATGCAAGCGGAAACATCGCAAGCCAGACCGACTACAACGGCAACCGGAGTTGCTACGCCTTCGACGCGGGCCGCAACCTCGAATCGACCCGTGTCGAAGGCCTGCTTGGTGCCACTGCGTGTAGCGCGGTGATTGGTGGCGGTGCAAGCTTGCCGACCGGCAGCCGCAAAGTCAGCACCGAATGGCACCCCGATTGGCGGCTGCCGACCCGGCGCAGCGAGCCTAAAAAAATCACCACTTGGGTCTACCACGGCCGCCCGGACCCGTTCAACGGCAACGCGATTGCTTCGTGCGCGCCGGTCGATGCCCTGTTGCCCAACGGGCTGCCGATCGCCGTGGTGTGCAAGCGTGTCGAGCAATCGACCACCGACGCCAGCGGTGCGGCGGGCTTTGTCGCCATCGTGGGCAACGGTGTCGCCGGCAATGCCACGCCAGCCGTTCGCACCGTGACCGCCACCTACAACCGACTCGGGCAGGTGCTCACCACAGACGGCGCGCGCACCGACATCGCCGACACCACGGCGTACACGTACCACGCCACCACCACCGCCAACGCGCGCATCGGCGATCTGCAATCGATCACCAATGCCCTGGGTCATGTCACGCAGTTCAGCCAGTACAACCCGCACGGCCAGTTGCTGACCATGGTCGACGCCAATGGCGTCACCACGACGATGACTTACGACGCTCGCCAGCGCCTCACATCGCGCAGCGTGGCTGGCCGCAGCACCACCTACAGCTATGACCCGCGGGGTCTGTTGGTGCAAGTGGCCTTGCCCGCTGGAACCGCTGCCAACGCTGCAGGCGCGGGCGGTGCAGCCGTCGGCCGTGTGTTTACCTACACCTACGACGACGCACAGCGGCTGACCGCTATCACCAGCGCCAGCGGCGA
>JANMTL010000262.1:0-8929 GCA_031390425.1 Rhizobacter sp. | reverse complement strand
CACCAGCCGATGCCCCAGGAAGATCGCCTCCTCCAGGTCGTGCGTGATGAAGAAGATCGTGACCTTGTTCTTGTAGTAAATCTCGAGCAACGCCTCGTGCATGACCGACTTGGTCAGCGAGTCGAGCGCGCGGTAAGGCTCGTCGAACAACAGCACCTTGGGATCGTTCATCAGGGCCCGTACGATCTCGACCCGTCGACGCAGGCCGGACGAGACCTCGCCGGGGTAGTTGTTCTCGGTGCCGTTCAAGCCGGCGTCGGCCATCATGCGGCGCGCCTTTTCGTAGATCTCCTTCTTGCCGAGCTTGCCTTGCATCATCGGTCCGAAGGCGACGTTCTCGAGATTGGTCTTCCACGGGAACAGCGCGCCGTTCTGGAACACCACGATGCGGTCCGAACCGGGTGCGGCCTGTGGCATGCCGGGCCCGCACAGCAGTTCGCCGTCCATCGTGATCGAGCCCGACGTGATGCTGTGAAAACCGGCGATCGCGTTGAGCAGGGTGGTTTTGCCGCAGCCGGACGGCCCGACGATCATGCAGATCTCGCCGGCCGGGATGTCCAGCGTGCAGTGGTCGACCGCCATCACGGCAGCGCCTTCGGGGTCGTAGATCTTCACGACATCGTCGATCCGGATCGCGCCCTGCGTGGCCGACCGACCGGCCTTGGCTTGTGGCCTGGTTTGGGTGGTCATCTCAGCGCCCTCCGAGCGCCAGTTCGCGCACTCGCCACTGCATCATCATGTCGCCGAGCACCCGCACCATGGCGCTGGTCACGTAGCCCACCGCACCCAGCGTGACCATGCCGATGACGATCGTCGGGTAGCTCACCATCGTGTACGAGGTGTTGATCACGTAGCCCAGACCGAACTCGCCCGAAACCATCTCGCCCGCGACGAGCGAGAACCAGGCAACCCCGACCGAGATCTGGAGTCCCGTGAAGACGTAAGGCATTGAGCCCGGCACGATCACTTCACGAAACACCTGCCATTTGCTGGCCCCCAGGCAGTAGGCGGCGCGGCTGTAAGACTCGTCGATCGACTCGACGCCCAACATGGTGTTCAGCGCCGTCGCGAAGAACGAAGCCAGGAACGTCAGGAAGATGACGGACGTCTCCGAGCCCGAGAACATCAGGATCGCCAGCGGCACCCAGGCCAGAATGGGGATCGGCCGCAGGGTCTCGAAGATCGGGAAGATGTACTCGCGGAACGTCTTGGACCATCCGAGGAACAAGCCCAGTGGCACGCCCAGCGCGGTTGCCAGCAAGAACGCGATCGCGACGCGGCGCACGCTGACAAGGATGTGGCTGTAGTACTCCGGCGTGTACACCGACAGACCGTAGACCGGGTCCCGGCTGAACAACTCGGTGAAGACGGTCGTCAGTCCAGGCATGTCCCTGAAGCGCGGCAACTTCCACACCTCGACGGTGAAATACCAGAAGCCCAGGACCATCGCGAAGCCCGCCAACATCATGTAGGGCCTGGGACTCTTGGTCCACTGCGAAATGCGGTACATCGTTCGGGCGACGCTGTCGCTATGACTGCCGCCGTGGTCTGTTGCTCCGGTGCCTGGGCCGAAATGGGGCACGCGCGCGGCCACGGCGGACGACGCCGAGAACTCGCGGGTGATCATCGTCGCGAAGCGGCTCATCACCACGTCGCCATTGACCGGAGATTGCTTCACGAGGGCCATCAGCGCCTCGCCGTTGATGCGCAGCACCTCGCTGCGCTCGAGGCAGGTCGTGCGTGCCATCCGCACGCTGCGGCCCGTCAGCACAGCCGCCCAGCCGAAGACGTCGCCTGGCAACATCACCTTGTCGAGAATCTCGCCTTCGACCTCTCCCCGCAGCGAGTGATCGACACGCCCCGAGGCGACGATGTAGATGTTGTCCGCTGCCTCGTCGAAGTCATAGATCATGTCGCCGCGGGCGTACGACTTCAGCGTCGCGAGCTTCACGATCTGCTGAAGCATCTCCGGCGGTACCGTCTGAAACGGCATGGCTCGCTTGAGCACCGCACCGATCTGATCCATGCATCCTCCTAAAAGTATCGGGCCGACCTCGGGCAACACCGCCGGCACGGGTGCCGCGGCATTACTCCCAAAGGATCGAGCGAGGGGTTACTTCTTGACGAAGTCGCTGTCAGGCAGGGCCTTGACTTCACCGACCGGCGAAGTCAATCCGCGCTCCTTCAGCACTTGCTGCGCGATATCACCCCTCAGCGCTTCGGCACGGAGCTTCTCGACATTGATGCTCTTGATGGAGAACAAGAAGGCAGCCGACTCATTGATCTGTGCGACCACGTCGGGCGTCAGCGCGAAAGGCATGGACATGCGCACGGGCACGCCTCCGATCGCCGCCGGAGACTGTCCGTACATCGAGTGCCACATCATCTTGTCGGTGAAGCCCGTGGACTGCTGCGTCGCCATCGCCGCAACTTCCATCGCATTCTTCGGATCGCCGAGGAACAGCTGGGCGTCGAGTTCCGCGTTCAGCCAAGCCTTCGCAATATCGGGACGTTGCCCGATCAGATCGGCGCGCATCGTCAGGAAGCCGCCATCTTTCTCATTGACGGTTGCACCGCTGGCCACGCGCTTGGCCAGACCCTCCTCCACCAGACGCGTGGCGGTGGGCTCCCAGATAACCGCAGCGTCGAGTTTGCCCGCGCGGAAACCGCTGGTGATGACCTCGATGTTCTGGTTCATCACGGCCGCCGGCGTGATGCCTTCCTTCTTGAAGGCCTCCCGCGCGAAGCGGTCGGCACAGCTGCCCAACGGGATGGCGACGCGCTTGCCGTGCAGCCATTTCAGTGCGTCCTTGCCCGCGGTGAATTTCGGCGCGTCGTTGCTGGCCAGGAGGATGTTGCACTGGTCATGACCGATGCCCAAGGCCGCGACGATACTGATTTCCGCCACCGACTCCTTGGTGGTCGACACGATCGCCGGCATGTCGCCCATGTAGCCGATGTGCTGCTTGCCGGCCAGCATGGCGTTGACGATCACCGCGCCCTGCAGCCCGATCGAGAAGTCGACCGTGGAGCCCTTGGGCAGGTATTTCTCGTAGAACTTCTTGCCCCGCATCACGACGCCCGACCATGACTGGGTGTAGTACGGCTGGTAGCCGATCACGAGTTGCACCGGATCGCCCGGCTTGCCGTAATCGAGGTCGGCGGCCCCCGCTGCCGACGGCACGGCAAGACCGACGCCGCAAACTGCAGCAATGCCCGCGAGGCTTGCGCTCATGCGTTTTGTCAACCAGAACTTCATGCTTGTCTCCTGTTATCTGTCTGAAATGTCAGACCGCCAACTGCTACGACATGTTCTTGATTTACCCGACCCTCTCAGGCCGCCTCGACTCGAGCTCGATCGGGCAATGCCTATTTCTCTCCCTGCGACCGCAAGTGCCTGGTGATCAGCATCGACAGCTGACGCATGACCAGGTAACCCGAAACTGGCTCGTCTGCCAGCACGCGCAGCACCTCGTCGCCCTTGAGCCGCAGCAGCGTCGACTTCTCGACGCAGGTGGCCTTCGCGATCCGGCGCGGCTGGTCTTCCAGCAGCGCGGCCCAGCCGAACACTTCGCCTTTGCGCAACATGAAACCCGCGAGGCTGGTCCGGTCCTCGCGCCCGATCACGAACTCGACGCGCCCGGATTCCAGGATGTAGAGGTCGTCGGCCGGGTCGCCCAGGTCGTAGAGCGTGCTGAAGCTCTCGTGCTCCTCGCGGCGGGCCAGTGCGTCAAGCCGTCCGATCGCGGCGTCGGAAACCCCCTTGGACAGCTCCGACACCTTGAGTGCACTCGACTGCAGAACGAAAATCTCGCCGCCCTCGTGCTCGATCTCGAATCGCTCGAGCGGCGCCTCGGCGAGGCCGACGGCTGCGCCGGTCGTGATGTCCCATTGCCACAGGTGCTGGTGGCAAGTGAGCGTCGCGCCATCGAAGAAGCCTTCGTCGAGGCAGACGTCCTGGTGCGGGCACAGACCCTGGTAACCGTAGAAGGTGTCGCCGCTGTTGGCGATCAGCACCTTGACGCCCAGCGAGGTGTCATAACTCTTCATCCCGTTGAGCGGGATGTCGCTGGCCTTGCAGACGGGGATGCGCTTCATGCCGGGCCTTCAGCTGAACTTGTCGTAGCGGATGTTGTCGGTCGACACGCGCGACATCAGCAGCATGCGGATGCTGGCATCGACGGCCGCCGGAGGGCCGGCCAGGTAGGCCCTCAGTCCCTGGTAGCGGCCCTGCATGCGACGCTCGGCGGCCTCGTGCACGAACCCGGTGTCGAACTCGAGCAGCGGGTAGGCGGCCTGTTCGCCAGCCGACGCGTGGGCGTCCGACAGCGCGACCGTGACATGCAGCCGTTCCCCGCATTGCTCGCGCAGGCGCGAAAAGACATCGAGGTAGAACGCGTCCTTCATTGACCGCACACCGAAGAAGACGTCGCCGTGGTGTTCGGCGAAGTAGTTCTCTGCGGCCGCTCGGGCCAGGATCGACATCATTCCGGCGATGCCGCTGCCGCCGGCGATGCACAGGATGTTCTTGTTGATCGACGGGTAGAAGGTCGCGCTACCGAGCGGCCCGAACAGGTCGACCTCCACGCCGTTGCGCGACTGCGAGAACAGCCAATCGGACAACGCGCCGCCCGGCTTCTTCTTGACGACGAACTGCAGCGTCTTCGCGCCACACACATAGTTGACCATCGACCAACCGCGGTAGCCGGCGATGCCCGGCGCCTGGATCAGCGCAAACTGTCCGGCATCGAAGTCCATCGGGCTGTCGATGTCGATGTACAGGTCCATCACATCGTGCGTGAGCAAGCTGCAGTCTCTGAGGCGGCCGCGAACGGCAGCCGGCACGCACCCCCCCGGGTCGAAATTCTCGACAAAGCTGGCCGCCTCGACCGACACGTCGCCGCGCGCGGCGCACTGACACATCAGGAACTCGTCCGGATGCTTGAGGTACTTGCGCCCCGGCGCGTCGGGCCACCCGTCCACGATCTCACCGGACAGCAGTCGTGCCTTGCAAGTGCCGCAGGTGCCACTGCCGCACTCGTAAGGCAGCGTGATGCCCTGGCTCAAGCCCGCGTAGAGAATCTTGTCGGCCGGCGCAGCATCGAAGTGATGCGCGCGATTTCTGGCATTGAGCTGGATCTTCATGGGGCGGACGGTCGGGGCCGGTTCAGAACGGGATGTGGTAACCGAAGCCGAGCATCCGCGTCTGCAGCCGCACCTCGCGGGCCAGAAGACGCGGGCCGACATCGGTGTGGCTGACCTGGTCGTGCAGCTTGCCGACGGCGAACAGCTCGGTCACGCCGCCGTCCAGCGTGGTCCTGAACACCTGCAGCGCGCTGATGACCTGCGCCTGCCCCGCCGCAGCGTCCTCCTTCACGGTGTAGACCGTGACGTGCCGGGTCAGAGGCGACTGGTCGCTGTTGTGCTTGGGCAGATTGGCAAACAGCGACTGCATGCCCGCCTTGTCGTGTTCAAGCCAGACCATGTCCTTGCGGATCTCCGGGCTGTACGCGGTGATCTTGTAGCGATAGGCCGGATCGCACAGGTCGAGGTAGGCGCTGAACCGCTTGTCGTCCAGCGTCACGCAGGAGTTGCAGATCAGTTCGGAGATGGCGTCTCGGTAGTCCACAGGTGTCCTCGCGTCGGTTCGGGATGGCAGGACCAGCATCAGGCCGCTGGCGAGGGTTCGGCGGCCGGCAGCGGGTCGTAAGACTTGCGGCCCATGCGCGAACTCCACTCGGCGTAGAAGTGGCGCATGCCGCCTTCGTCGTGGATCGTCATGTTCTCCTCACGGCCGTGCAGCACCCATTTGCTGTCGGTGTGATCTCGCATCGCCAGACCCTGGCCATGGACGCCGAGCAAGTCCTCGTGCAGGTTGCGCCCGAACGGCCCCCAGATCTGGTTGTGGTCACGCACACGCTCGGCGCGCTCGTCGGGCGTGTCGCTCTTCAGACCCAAACCACGGAACTCGATCAGCAGCTTGTTGGGCCCG
This sequence comes from Rhizobacter sp., assembly GCA_031390425.1. Classification (GTDB taxonomy): domain Bacteria; phylum Pseudomonadota; class Gammaproteobacteria; order Burkholderiales; family Burkholderiaceae_C; genus PBB1. The sequence goes on along the minus strand of JANMTL010000262.1, from coordinate 2,937 downwards.
AGCGGGATGGCGGTGTCCATTCGCAGCACCGACGTGCGCAGGTTGTAGGTCATGCCCGGGAACAGATCGATCAACACCCAGCCGCCGGGCGCGAGGCCTGGCCAGCCCACGCCGCGCGCCTTGCTGCCCTCGTAGGCGTCGTACTTGATCGCCATCGATCCAACCGACGCATGACCGTTGGGGTAGCCGGTGTACTTTCGATCGAAGTAGCCGGGCTGGATCATCCCGGTGATTCGATTGAAGTAGTGCATGTAGTCGTGATAGAACTCGCTGTTCGTGTCGTGCCACAGCTTGTAGTTCGTATTGACGATGGCCTTGTGGTAGTGGAAGACCTCGAGCGGCTGGCTCAGGTGCTCGTCGAGCATGCCCATCGCGTCACCGACGTACTCCTGCAGCGAGCAGCAGTCGTCATCGACATTGACCCACACGAAACCACCGTAGCCGATCGCGGTCTTGACCTCGCGCAGGCCGGCGTCTTCGCAACCGTAACGCTCCTGGTAACCCTGCTTGCCGCGCGAGATGTCGATGCAGTCGCCTTTGGCGTTGAACGACCACGCGTGGAAGATGCAGGTGATGCGCTTGGCATTGCCGACCGGGTCGTACAGCAGCGTGTTGCCGCGGTGCGGGCAGATGTTGTAGAAGCTGCGCACCGTCATGTCCTCGCCGCGAATCACGATCAGCGGCGCACCACCCGGGTGGTTGAACGTGCGGTAGTCGTAGGCGCCCTGCAACTCCGACTCGTGGCAGGCAATGATCCAGCACTTGTTGAAGATCTTCTCCTTCTCCTCGCGAAAGATCTGCTCGCTGGTGTAGATGTCGGTGCTGACGAAGTGCGTTTCGGGAAACCGGGGACGCTCCTTCCACTCGTTTGCGCTGCGCGACATAGAAGTCTCTCCGTGGTGTGCAATGGCCGGCAGGGACGGGTGCCGCGGCCGTGGTTGAGGTGTGGCTCGGGATTCATATTGCATGCTCCGTGCCCACGGCGATCGGCGCGTTTTGCGGGGCTTGGCGAGCCTCCAGGCGACGTTTCCGAGGGTTAGTCTCGACGGCTGCGCCGCCATCGTGTTTCGATGCGAAACCCGACCTCGTTTCCGTTCGAAACCTCACGCGCCAGCCCGCCGAGTTGGTGACCCATCGGCATCGATGACCGGTCGCCTCGCACGGCGATTGCCCCGTCGGTTCACCCACCGCCACCATGCCTATTGAGCGAGCACCAGAGCTGCCGTGACGTTCGCGTGGCATCAAGCTTGCTGTTCAGGCTGAGCTGTGACGCGGCGGCGAGGCGATGTGCCGCGTGCCTCAAAGGCTCAACATCACGTCACCGCACGCTGAGCGGTCCTGCTGGACAACGATGGCAACACCCGAGCCCTGGCTCCTCAAACTCCTGCCGATGCTGCGCTGGTGGCCGATGGTCAACCGGGGCAGCGTGCGGGCGGACCTGATCGCCGGCCTGACCGGCACCATCATCCTGGTGCCGCAGGCGGTGGCCTACGCCAGCATCGCCGGCCTGCCGCCCGAGTACGGGCTGTACACCGCGATCGTGCCGGTCATCGTCGCGGCGCTGTTCGGCTCCTCGCTGCACTTGGTCTCCGGGCCCACGGCCGCGTTGTCGATCGTGATCTTTGCGACCATCAGCCCGCTTGCCGCGCCCGGCAGTGCCGCCTACATCCAGCTCGTTTTCAGCCTGACCTTTCTGTGCGGCGTGCTGATGATCGCGATGGGGCTGGCGCGGCTGAGCTTTCTCGTGAACTTCATCTCGCACAGCGTTGTGATCGGCTTCACTGCAGGGGCAGCCGTGCTGATCGCGGCCAGCCAGTTGAAGAACTTCTTCGGCGTATCTGCAGCAGCCAGCGCATCGTTTATCGAGACCCTGTCGCGCTTTGCGCAGGCGCTCCCGCAGGCCAATCCCTATGTGATCGGTGTCGGCGTGGTCACGCTGCTGGCGGCCATCGGCACGCGCAAGTACCTGCCGAAGGTGCCGCACATGATCAGCGCCATGCTGGTTGGCAGCGCCTGTGCGGCAGCCTTGCAAGCGGCGTTCGGAGACGGTATCGGCGTCGCGACGGTCGGTGCGATCCCGCGCAGCCTGCCGCCACTGTCGATGCCGGAACTGTCGATGCAGACCGTGCGCGACCTGGGCGCGATCGCGCTCGCGCTGACGATGCTGTCGCTGACCGAAGCCATCGCGATCGCACGCGCCGTCGCGCTGAAGTCGGGCCAGCGCATTGACAGTACCCAGGAGTTCATCGGCCAGGGCCTGGCGAATATTTTCGGCAGCTTCACCTCGAGCTATGTATCGAGCGGCTCGTTCACGCGCAGCGGCGTCAACCACTCGGCCGGTGCGAAGACGCCGCTCGCGTCGGTCTTCTCGGCGCTGTTTTTGGTGCTGACCTTGCTCGCGTTCGCGCCGCTGATGCGCTTCCTGCCGATCGCGTCGATGGCAGCGATCTTGTTGATCGTCGCTTACTCGCTCGTCGACGGCCACCATATCGTGACGATCGTGCGCACCAGCCGGGCCGAAGGTGCAATCCTGCTGGCGACCTTTCTCGCCACGCTGTTCTTGCACCTCGAGTTCGCCATCTATGTGGGCGTGCTGCTGTCGTTGATGGTGTTTCTCGAGCGCACCGCGCGGCCGACCCTGCGCAACGCCGTGCCGGCGCCGGGCACGGGCAGCTACCACTTCATCGCGCAGACGAGCGAGCCCGACTGCTGCCAGCTCAAGATGGTCTTCATCGATGGGGCGGTCTACTTCGGCGCGGTCGACCACGTACAGCAACATCTTCGCGAGGTCGACAAGGCCAATCCCGGGCACAAGCACCTGCTGGTGCTGGCGCCCGGCATCAACTTCATCGACAGTTCGGGCGCCGAGTTGCTGGCGCAGGAGGCGCGCCGCCGCAAGGCGATGGGCGGCGCCCTGTACTTTCACCGCATGCAGCA
>JANMTL010000231.1:0-13040 GCA_031390425.1 Rhizobacter sp. | reverse complement strand
TGGCCGCGCTCGCGGGCCTTGCGCAGTTCGTACACCGTGCGGCGGGTGATGACTTCCCGGCGGTGCTGCAAAAACACCGCGATCAAATCCTTCAGGTTGCACAGCTTCGGCTGGCCGTCGATCAGCGCCACCATGTTGATGCCGAAGGTGTCTTGTAACTGCGTCTGCTTGTACAGGTTGTTCAGCACCACCTCGGGCACTTCACCGCGCTTCAACTCGATGACGACACGCATGCCGTCTTTGTCACTCTCGTCCTGGATGTGGCTGATGCCTTCGAGTTTTTTCTCGTGCACCAGCTCGGCCATCCGCTCCAGCAGGTTCTTCTTGTTCACCTGATACGGGATTTCGTCGACGATGATCGACTGGCGCTGGCCCTTGTCGATGTCTTCGAAGTGGCACTTCGCGCGCATCACCACCCGCCCGCGACCGGTGCGGTAGCCGTCGCGCACGCCGCTCAGGCCGTGGATGATGCCGGCGGTCGGGAAGTCCGGGGCCGGGATGATTTCCATCAGCTCGTCGATGGTCGCCGCTGGGTTCTTCAGCAGGTGCAGGCAAGCATCGACCACTTCATTCAGGTTGTGCGGCGGAATGTTCGTCGCCATGCCCACCGCGATGCCGCCCGAGCCGTTGACCAGCAGGTTGGGCAGCCGGCTCGGCATGACCAGAGGTTCTTTTTCGCTGCCGTCGTAGTTCGGTCCGAAATCGACGGTTTCCTTGTCCAGATCGGCGAGCATTTCATGCGCAATCTTCGCCAGCCGAATTTCGGTGTAGCGCATCGCTGCCGCGTTGTCGCCATCGACGGAGCCGAAGTTGCCCTGGCCATCGACCAGCATGTGGCGCAGCGAAAAATCCTGCGCCATTCGCACGATGGTGTCGTAGACCGACTGGTCGCCGTGCGGGTGGTACTTGCCGATCACATCGCCGACGATGCGGGCCGACTTTTTGTACGGCCGGTTCCAGTCGTTGTTCAGCTCGTGCATGGCGAACAGCACGCGCCGGTGCACCGGCTTGAGCCCGTCGCGGGCGTCCGGCAAGGCGCGTCCGACGATCACGCTCATCGCGTAATCCAGGTACGACCGCCGCATTTCCTCCTCAAGACTGATCGGGAGGGTTTCTTTGGCGAACTGACTCATGCTGGAAAAAGGGCGCTGTGCGCTGAGTGAAACGGGGGGATTTTCGGCCGCGGAGTGGCCTAAACCCTTCGATTGTAGGTGTCGGTGGATGTGGTGGCACTACAACAACTGGCGCCTCGTGCTTAAGCATTCAGAGTCAGGCGAACCATCGTGAATACCCTATGGCACAATGAAAATCGCTGTCTAAACAAGGCCGGATCGATCCGATTGCCGCTCGATTTCAACGGTCGGTCGAAAAAATCTTCGCATTCTTTTTGCATATTTGATTGCACTGCCCCTCGAGAGGAAAATCATGAACAAGATGAATAAAGTAACCCCGTTCTTTGCTGCTGTTGCGATGACGCTGGCGGTATCAGGCGCATTTGCGCAACAAACCGCTGTCGACAACTGGGTCGGTGTATCCAGCTTGCCTTGGAAGAACGGCACCAACGAGTTGTGCTGGCGCAATGCCAATTGGACTCCCGCCACCGCGCTTGCCGAATGCGACGGCGCCCTGAAGCCCGCGCCCAAGGCCAGTGTCCCGGCACCCGCCGCTCCAGCACCTGCTGCTGCCGCTGCCCCTGCAGCACCCGCACCAGCGCCTGCGGTGGTACCGGTTCCGGTGGCACCCGTCAGCGAAAAGGTCACCTTTGCCGCAGATGCATTCTTCGACTTCGACAGGTCGGTCTTGAAGAACGAAGGCAAAGCGAAGCTCGATGACGTCGTCAGCAAGCTGGGCTCGATCAACCTCGAAGTCATCATCGCTGTCGGCCACACCGACTCGGTCGGCTCCGACGCTTACAACCAGTCGCTCTCGGTTCGCCGCTCGGAAGCTGTGAAAGCCTATCTGGTGGAAAAAGGCGTCGAGAAGAACCGCGTCTACACCGAAGGCAAGGGCGAGAAGCAGCCGGTGGCGGACAACAAGTCGTCCGACGGGCGCTCCAAGAACCGGCGCGTCGAGATTGAGGTGGTCGGCACGAAAACCAAGTAACGCCAGACGCTTCGGTCCTTCAAAAACCCCGCTTCGGCGGGGTTTTTGTTTGGATACCATTCATCGGATGAATGTGAACGCAGACCCCCAAGAACTCGCCAAATTCAGCGAGCTGGCCCATCGCTGGTGGGACACTGAAAGCGAGTTTCGACCGCTTCACCAGATCAACCCGCTGCGCCTCGACTGGATCGATCAGCGTGCCCGCATCTCGGGCAAGCGCGCACTCGATGTCGGTTGCGGCGGTGGCATCCTCGCCGATGCGATGGCTCGCCGCGGTGCCCAGGTGCTGGGCATCGACCTCGCGACCAAGGCCCTGCGCGTCGCCACGTTGCATGCGCTGGAGGCCGCAACCCCGTCGATCGACTACCGCGAGGTGTCTGCTGAGGCGCTGGCCGAAGAGTTGCCTGCGCATTTCGATGTCGTCACCTGCATGGAAATGCTGGAGCACGTCCCCGACCCGGCGTCGGTGGTGGCTGCTTGCGCTGCGATGTGCAAGCCCGGCGGCTGGTTGTTCTTCTCGACGCTCAACCGCAACCTGAAGTCCTTCCTGTTTGCGATCGTCGGTGCCGAGCATGTGCTGAATTTGCTGCCGAAGGGCACGCACGAATACGCCAAGTTCATCAAACCGAGCGAACTGGCCGGCCACTGTCGTGCCGCCGGATTGACCGTCACCGAATCGAGCGGGCTCGAATACAACCCGTTCACGCGGCGCTACTGGTTGTCCGACAACACCAGCGTCAATTACATGCTCGCGTGTCGCAAACTGGCATGAGTGTCGACATCGCGGCGGTGCTGTTCGACCTGGACGGCACCGTCATCGACAGCGCTCCCGACCTCGCTGGCGCCGCCAACGAGATGCGCCGTGCGCGCGGTCTGGCCGATGCGCCCTACGACCGCTTGCGTGCGATGGTCGGTTCGGGCGCGCGCGGTTTGGTGGGCGAAGCTTTCGGCGTGGTACCCGGTGACGACGCGTTTGTCAGCTTGCGCGATGAGTTCCTGACGCGCTACGAGTCGCGGATGACGCAACAGACGCGTGTTTTCGAGCACATGGAGCCCTTGCTCCACGCGCTAGACGCGAGAGCGATGCCGTGGGGCATCGTTACCAACAAAGCAATGCGGTATGCCGATCCGGTGGTGCGCGCGCTGGGCCTGTTCGACCGTGCGGCGGTGGTGATCGCTGGCGACACGACGCCGCATGCCAAACCCCATCCCGCGCCGCTGCTCGAAGCCGCTCGCCGCATGCAGGTCGACCCCACACGCTGCCTCTACGTCGGCGACGACATCCGCGACGTGCAAGCCGGGCACGCAGCCGGCATGCGCACGGTGGCGGTCACCTGGGGCTACCTGGGTCTGGGCGAGCCCGTCGAGTCTTGGGGCGCGCACCACACCGTCGATGCCGCGATGGATGTCTTGAATCTGCTGGCGATGGCCTAAACTCAGACACTCTGGGACCGACCTGGCTTCGACGTGGGTGCGGATTTGGACTAGGGCATGCCGAGCACCAGTTCGCTCGTAAACCCACTGTAAACAAAGTAACGGCGAACGACTCTACGTACGCTCTCGCCGCTTAAAACCGGTGAGCTTCGCAACAGTTGGCCGATGGGCTGGGCTTGAGGGGCAACCTGACTAGCTGCGAAGTCATACACATGGGCTCGTCCTGCATCGCGTCATTCGGCGCAGGATCAAACTAAGTGAATCGAGGTGATCTCAGCGTGCTGCTGCGCGGTGATCATCTTTAAATCCAAATCAGTCAGCTACGCATGTAGAACTACCTGATGATGGCTTGCGGACGGGGGTTCGATTCCCCCCGGTTCCACCAGATTAGGTTCCGCAAAGAACCGCAAACGACCGAACCCCTAAGTAAATCGACGACTTAGGGGTTTTTTCATGCCCGTATGAAGCTGGATAACACCGCTTACAGCCACCCACCGACCGGATAACACACCGGATAACAGGCCCCGATCGGACCACTGGTGCAGGGAGTTATCCGGTATGGCATCGAATACACCGAGCGACAAGACCATTCGCGTGGAGTTGAAAAAGGCAACCGCGGCGGGCCAGCCGAGCACGATCAACGACGGCGACGGGCTGAGCCTGATCGCCCGTCCGGACGGCGTCGGTTGGTGGCGGCTGCGCTACTGGCTTGAGAGTCGAGAGAACCGGCTTTCGCTGGGCACCTACCCCGACGTGTCGCTGGCCGATGCACGCGCCAGGCGCGACGCTGCCCGAAAGTTGATCGCGGCAGGCATCGACCCGAGCGCGGCCCGCAAGGCCGATAAAGCCACCCGACAGAAGCAGCGCGAGGTGCAGGCCCTGGCCGATGCAGGACTGCCCGGCCCGGGCACCTTCGAGCATGTCGGGCGCGAGTGGCTGACCACGGTTCATGAAGTCAAGTGCAGCCCCGGCCATGCCGAGCGCACCCGCATCCGGCTCGAGCAGGACGTTTTCCCGTGGCTGGGTCGGCGACCGATTAGCGACATCGAGGCCCCCGACCTGCTGGAATGCCTGCGCCGGGTCGAAGCGCGTGGAGCCATCGAAACCGCGCACCGCGTCAAAGACGCCTGCGGGCAGGCGCTGCCGATTCGATGAGCGGCGCGTTGGCGTTGGTGGCGTACAGCCTCAAAACCTGGCAAACCGTCATCGACGAAGGCGCGGCCGATCAGCGCGGCGCGACCGCACTGCGCCTGTACGAGTGGCTGGCCACCCGCCCCGGCTGGTGCGAGCCGCTGGCGATGATCGTCAACAAAGGCCCGGCCTGCGTGCGCACGAAAGACCGTCGAGACGGCGCACTGTCTAAGCTGGAGGCGGTCGGGCTGGTGCGGGTCGGCAACGGCGAGGCACAGGCGCTGGTCGGCCCGGCAACCGACAAGGGGCAAGCATGAGCGCCGCGCTACTCGATGACTTGTTGGCCGGTTTCACGACTAAAGTCGATGCAGTCGCAAGGCCTGCCCCTGCGAAAGCTGCGAATTCTGCGAAGACTGAGCACGCATGCGGCTGATACCTGTGTTGAGCGTCTGCGAAGGCCTGCGAATTTCTGCGAAAACTGACGGTGTGGAGGCCCGGGCTGAAGCATATTCGCAAACCAGAAACCACCCCGCAGAGTGAGCATTCATGAGGTTCTTCTCAGGATTCGCAAGATTCGCAAGATTCGCAGGGGTACCCCGTGCAATGCGCAGCCGACAACAGCGCCAGTCTGGCGACCGTGGCCTGGACGGATGCCGACATCGCCCGCTTCCTCGACCGGCGTGCTCGACTCATGCGGTGGGGCTGGCCGGAGGCTGACGCCGAAAAGCTGGCCGATCGACTGGTGCAGCGTGATCTAGAACAAGACGTGCGGGTGAGCTGCACCGACTGTCAGCACTACCGGCCTGGCCGCTGCGACAACCATCGGCACGCCGGATTGCATGCGCCTGATGTCGGCCGCGATTGGGCTGGACTGTTGCAGCGCTGCCCGGGTTTCCGTTGCCGTGAGGGCATGGCGTGAACTGCCGGACGGAGGGGGCGGGTGAAAGCCTGGACCATTTGGCGCCCGTTCACGGCTCAGTTCCTCACGCAGACAATAAATCGCCCGTTTGAAAACAAGCAGCAAATCAAACGGCGCGCAGGGCCCGCTTAGACGGATTGCATCGGAGCAAGTGTTTTGGCCCATGGCGCGATAGAAAGTCATACTTTTGTATGACAATAAGAGTCATTTAATTGATCTGTCGAGGTTCGCTTTATGCATACCGCTACCCTTCGCGCCGTGGGTGGTTCCGTTTCTGTGACGCTTCCGCGTCAGATGCTGCGCACATTGGGCCTGAGTGCCGGGGCATCGGTGGCGGTGACCGTGGAGGACGGTCGCCTGATCTTGTCACCCGCCCGGCCGCGCTACTCGCTTGATGAGTTGCTTTCGGGGATGAAGCCCGGCGACATGCCCGCAGAAGCGGGGTGGGACGATGCGAAGCCGGTCGGCCGCGAAGTCTGGTAACAGCGGCGGCTCGCATGACGGCACCGCGCGGAAAGTACGTTCCCCGGCGAGGCGACATCATCCGCCTCGACTTCGACCCGAGCGCGGGGCGCGAACAGCAGGGCATGCGGCCTGCGTTGGTGCTGTCGCCTCAAGCCTTCAACGCCTTCGGGCAGGTGCTGGCGTGCCCGGTGACGCGTGGCGGAGCGTTTGCGCGTGGGCAAGCCTGGACAGTGCCACTTGCCGCGAGCGGGTTGACGAGCGAGGGCGTGGTGCTGTGCAATCAGGCACGCACGGTGGACTGGAAAGCGCGACGCGGGCGGTTCATCGAAGCCGCTTCGCCCGAGCTGGTTGCCGATGTTCTGGCGCGGGTGGCAACGTTGATCGAGTGACAGGGTAGCGAGCGCTCGACCGGATAACTTTCCGGATAACTCTCACACTCAAAAGTTTGTAAAGTGAGCGTTGATGCGGTTCCCGGGCAGAGTGTGATAGACCCCGTTCCAAACAACATGGTCTGCGCCGGTGAGTCGCCACTGGCGCGGGATCACTGTCACGTTGACTGTCGGCAAGGTGCGCGGCAGGCGTCGGTCGACTGCACGGGAAGCCGGTCTGCACACGACGTAGACTGACACTTCGCCATGAACAGCTCCGCGCCGATAACACCGATGGATGTCGTGATCTTCGGCCTCGATCCGATGTCCGAACTGGCTTCGTACTTGCTCACGCACGACAGCCCGCATCGGCCTGTGGCCTTCACCGTACACGAGCGCTTCATCTCCAAGCCTGCCCTCGGCGGCCTGCCGGTGCTGCGCTTTGAAGACATCGAGCGCGTCTGTCCGCCCGACCGATGCGCCATGTTGGCGCCGTTGGGCTGGCGGCGCATGGGTGAAATGCGCGCCGATGTCGTGCGCGCGGGCAAGGCCAAGGGGTATCGCTTCATCTCCTACGTTGCCTCGCGTGCCCTGACCTGGCCTGATTTCAACGCGGGTGAGAACAGCATGGTTCACGATGGCGCCATGGTGCAGCCCTTCGCGCACCTTGGTGACAACTGCAAGATCGCACCCAGCGTCGTTTTGTCGCATCACGTGCGTGTTGGCGATCACTGTTTTGTGGCGACCGGGGCAACGGTCGGAGGCCGTGCCGAAATCGGGTCGAACTGTGTGCTCGGCATGAACAGCACCATCGTCAGCAGCGTGCGGGTGGCGCCGCGATGCTTCATCGCCGCCGGAGCGGTGGTGACCGCTGACACCCAACCCGACGGCATCTACCGGGGCAACCCTGCGCGCCGTTCACGGGCCACCCTCGACAGGTTCCCCGTCCTTGCCTCGTAGATGATCGCGGCCACGCCGCTGGAGGCGAATCCAAGGCTCGCCGAGGCACTCGGGCTCGATATCGAGCTTCGAATCAAGCGCGATGATTTGTATCCGATGCCGGGTGGCGGCATCAAGGCCCGCAAGATCCGATACGTCATGCGAGACGTGGTCTCCGCCGGGCACGATGTCCTCGTGACCAACGGCGGCCCGCAATCCAACCACGCTCGCGCCGCCGCCGTCGCCTGCGCAGAAATCGGCATCCGGTGTCATCTGGTCATCGTGCTGGAGCCGGGTACCGAGTACCGCGATGCGGGGAATATCCTGCTGATGCGGCTGAGCGGTGCAACGATGGAGTTCTGCCGCAAGGACCAGCTCGCCGAGCGGATGGACGCGGCGATGGCGTCCCTCACGAAGCACGGCCACAGCCCGTTGTACGTGTGGGGCGGGGGGCATGGCGTGCAGGGAACCTTGGCCTTCGTCGAGGCTGCCGCTGAAGCGCAAGGCCAGTGCGGCGAATGGCATGCCGATTACATGTTCGCGGCTTCTGCCACCGGCTCGACCCAGGCCGGCTTGGCGATCGGCTACGCTGGCTCCCCCACGCGCGTCATCGGCATTTCGGTAGCCCGCGATGCTGAACGCGGCGGCCGCATCGTGTGTGAGTGCGTGGCCGACTACTACGCGCACGGCCTGTCGGCACCGGCACCGGAGAGCACGGTGAAGGTGGAGTTCCGGGACGAATGGACCGACGGCGGCTACGAGCGCACCAGCCCAGCGCTGCTCGATGTGGTGCAACGTGCGGCCCGGGCGGGGGTGTTCGTCGACCCCACGTATTCGGGGAAGGCGCTCCGGGGGCTGGTCGAACTCGTGCGGCGCGGGGAGGTGCCGCGGGGCAGCCGCGTCCTGTTCTGGCACACCGGCGGCTTGATGAATCTGCAGGCGTCCGCCCTCGCCGGGCCCGCGATCAGGCTGTGAACGTTCTGTTGACGACGGTAGGGCGCCGCAGCTACCTGGTGCGCTATTTCCAGCAAGCACTGGGCGGCACGGGCATCACGGTGGCGGTCAACAGCGCACACGACGCACCGGCGATGGTCATTGCCGACCATGCCGTCGCGGTGCCGCCTTCGTTCCACCCGGACTACGCGGAGGCCGTCTTCGCCGTCTGCCGCCAGTTCGACATCGGCTTGCTGTGTTCGTGCCACGACCTCGACGTGCTGGCCCTCGCGCCCCATCGAGACCGCCTGCGCGCCTCGGGCGTGATCGCGATGCTGCCGGATGCCGAGTGGGCGCGGCTGTGCCTCGACAAGTTCGCCTGCGGCGAGCGCCTCAGGTCAGCCGACTTCGGCGTGCCCTGGGCCTGTATTTCGCTGGCAGCGGCCAGAGCCGCGCTGGCGAGCGGAGAAGTTCGCTTCCCGCTGGTCGTCAAAGCCAGGCTGGGTTTCGGCTCGCTCTCGCTGCATCGATGCCACAACCTGGAGCAACTTCAGTGGCTGTACGAATCTGCGCTGGCCGAACTGCAGGACACCATCGTGGACAAATTCGTTTCGCTGCCGCTGGATGAACGCGTCTTGATTCAGGAGTGCGTGACCGGCCCCGAGCGCTGCATCAACATCGTGCACGACCTGGCGGGTCGGTATGCAGCGCATTTCGTCACCGAGGTGCACGCCATGCGCGCCGGTGAGTCCGACAGCGCCAGCACCCTGGCCCGAGACGCGCTCGGCGATCTGCCGCACCGGCTCAGCCAATGGACCCGTCACATCGGGCTCTGGGGTGTCGATGTCCTGCTCGACCACGAGCAGCCGCAGATCATCGATATCAATCCGAGATTCACCGGCGACTATGCGTTTCAGCACTTGGCGGGTGCCGACGTTCCCGCCGCGCTGATCGCCTGGGCGCAGGGCATCGAGCCCGAGCGCGCCTGGCTGCAGCCAGCTGCGGGCGTGCGGGGCTACAAGGACCTGGTGCCGACACGCTGGCCCACTGGTACCGCCAGCCGCGGTTGAAATCCGCCGGTCGGGTTACGCGCCCACACGCGACAGCTTGGCCGTCAGCGCTTGCTGCAAGGTGTCGGCGCTGTCTTGCACGTGGGCCTGCGCTTCGGCGCTGAGGCCCGGGCGCCTGGCAGCGATGTTGATGCGGTTCAGCAGGGTTTGCGCCTGCGCGCGCACCAGGCTGCGTGCGTCGGCGCGGCTCAGCGCGGCGGGGCGCAGCAACTGAGTCGCCAGGCGGTTGACGTGCTCGCGTTGCAGCTCGCGGCGCAGCGACGGGATGTCGCCCGACTGGCCCAGCTCGCTCCACACCACATCGTTCAGGCGCCGGTACAGATCGGACAGGCGCAGCGCGTCTTTCGGCAGCTTGTCTTCGCTGTCGAGCAGGCGCACCGCCACGCTGTCGCTGAGCAACTGGCCGAGCACCGCGCGCTGCAGTTCGATGACCTGCGAGGCCAGCGAAAAGTCGGTGACCAGCGCGCTGGCCGGGGTGCCGTCGCCGCGCAGGGCCGCGTCGCTGCGTTCGAGGTAATCGACCGCCAGCTTGCGTTGCAGCCCCGGTGAAATGCGCAGGCTGTCGGCCGACAGGAAGCCGCGCGCCAGCAGGTCGAGCGCGGCGCGCTGGTCGACTGCCGGCAACGGCGCCAGCGGATCGCGCCCGCTGCCGACATGGTCGCGCAGCGTGCGCACGCCACCGATCTGGCGCGTCAGCACGCCCGCGGCGCGGCCCATGTCGCGCAGCGCGTAGGTGACCGACCGGCGCAGGATCGAGTAGTCCTGATCGGCCAACAGCGCGCGCGTTTCCTGGCGTTGCAGCAGGTCGCGCGCGATCGCGATGCGCTTGCGCGCGAACGCCAGCACGTCCGAGCCGAGGTCGAACTGCAAGGTCTCGGGATCGAGGCCGAGGAAGTTGTCCTCGTCGGTGCCGAAAGCGAGTTCGGGCTCGGCGTTGCGCGCCGCGATCTTCGCGAGTTCGGCATCCTCCTGTGCTGCGGGCAGCGGCCGGTAGGCGTACTCGATGGCCCAGTAGTCGTAAGGCCCGAGCGTGCTGTTGAAAGGCGTGGCTTGACGCTCGATCGGGATGCCGGGTGCCGACAGGTTGATGGCCGCGTACTCCATCACCGAGCCGGCGATGCTGTGGCTGGCGGTGAAGGCCGGATCGGACAACTGCGCTTCGCTGTAGACGCGCGACGAGCGAAAGTTGTGGCGCAGCCCCAGCGTGTGCCCGACCTCGTGCATCGTCAGATCCTTCATGTAGCCCTGGACGAATTTTTCAGCTTCGGGGCTGCCCGGTTCGATGTCGCCGCGCGCTTCGAGCACGTCGAGCGCGTAGCCGAGCTGCTCGGCGGCCTGGTCGGCGTAGTCGCACACCGCCGCCGAGCGCATTCCGCGCGCGGCGAGTTCTGGCGCCGGGGTTGTCGGCGCCGCAGACGACAGCACCTGCGAGCGCAGCGCCCGCAGACTGCGCGAGGACAGGCTTTCGATGCCGATGTCGGCGTCGAGGATTTCGCCCGAACGCGGGTCGACATGGCTCGGCCCGATGGCGCCGAAGGCCGGATTCGAGTTGGTCATCCAGCGCACCGACGCGCGGCCGAAATCGAGCGTGTCCCAGGTCGCGTCGTCGGGCTGCACTTCCACGCGGATCGCGTCCTTGAAGCCGATCGGCTCGAAGGCCTTGTTCCACTCCAGGATGCCTGCCGTGACCGCCGCGCGGTACTTCGCGGGGATCGTCTTGTCGAGCCAGAAGGTGATCGGCTTGACCGGCTCGGACAACGCAGCGGCGGGGTCTTTCTTGTCGAGCCGCCAGCGGTTCACGAAATGCTGGCGCGGCGAGCGCGCGAGGTCGTCGCTGAAGTCGGACAGGTTGCTGGTGAAGTGGCCGACGCGGCCATCGGCCTTGCGCGGCGCCATCACCTGCTCGGGCAGTTTGGCCAGCGAATAGTGCAGCGTCATGAAGAGGCTGCGCGGGTCGGGCACCGAGCGCGGCACCGACGGCATCGGCGTGCCCGGCGGCACCGGCGCGCCCGGCGTCGCCACCGCGATCGAGCCGGTCGAGTAGTGGCTCAGCACTTCCAGCACCACCAGGTCCGGGCTGCTGCGGATGTCGGTGATCGCCGAGTTGCGTGTGTCGAGCGCATATCCCTGCCGGTACTGGCGTTGCAAGCCCAGCGCGACGCCCATCATGTCGTTGATGAACAGCGTGTTCGCCTCGACCAGCACCGACTTGCGCTCCGGATGCGGCTGGCTGACCACCGCCGTCGACGCCAGCAGACTCGGCGAGAACGCCGCCTCGACTGCGCGCCCGTTCGGGGTCTTGGCCGTGGCGACGAATTCGGTGTTGCGCGCCAGCAGCTGCACCTGGTTGTAGACGCGGCGAAATTCGACCACCACTTCTTCGCCCATCAGGCCGCCGAAGAAGCGGCCTTCACCGAGGCCGGTCTTGTACTTCGGCGACAGGAACAGCGGCTGGCTGAAGTCGGTCGGCGCCAGTTCGAGCCAGACCTTGTCGTCCTTCTGCCACAGCGTGAACAGGCCGCTCAATGGTTTGGCGTCTTTGATCACGTCGGCGAACGGCTTCGGCGCGCCGGGTGCGGCGGCAGCAGCCGGTACTGCACCCGGCGCGGGGGCCGAAGCGGCGGGTGCAGGCAGCCGGGCGGCCACGGCGGGGGCCGGCGCCGCAGCGGGCGCAGCGGCCACACCGACAGCAGCGGCCACCGCTGTCGGCTGCGACGGGGGCGACAGCGAAGCACAGCCCACCATCAGCAGCGCATACACCGGCGCCGCGAGTTTCCAGGGTGACATCGGGCGTTCGGTGGCGCGCGCCCGGCTCATTTCAGCGCCTTGAAGCGCACCCGCTTCGGCCGCGCGCCTTCTTCGCCGAGGCGCTTTTTCTTGTCGGCTTCGTACTCCTGGTAGTTGCCATCGAAGAAGACCCATTTCGAGTCGCCTTCGGCCGCCAGGATGTGCGTCGCGATGCGGTCGAGGAACCAGCGGTCGTGGCTGATCACCATGATGCTGCCCGCAAATTCGAGCAACGCGTCTTCCAGCGCGCGCAGCGTTTCCACGTCGAGGTCGTTCGACGGCTCGTCGAGCATCAGCACATTGCCGCCCTGCGCCAGCGTCTTCGCCAGGTGCAGCCGACCGCGCTCGCCGCCCGACAGGCTGCCGACCAGCTTCTGCTGGTCGTTGCCCTTGAAGTTGAAGCGGCCGATGTAGGCGCGGCTCGGCATCACGAACTTGCCGACGACGATGTTGTCGAGCCCGCCCGACACGTCCTGCCACACCGTCTTGTCGGCGGCCAACGATTCGCGGCTCTGGTCGACGAACGCCATGCGTGCGGTCGGACCGATCTTCACCGTGCCGCTGTCGGGCTTTTCCTGCCCGTTGATCAACTTGAACAGCGTCGACTTGCCAGCACCGTTCGGGCCGATGATGCCGACGATCGCGCCGGCCGGCACCTGAAAGCTCAGGTTGTCGATCAGCACGCGGTCGCCGAAGCTCTTGGTCACGTTCTCGAACGAGATGACCTCGTGGCCGAGGCGCTCGCCGACCGGGATGAAGATTTCGTTCGTCTCGTTGCGCTTCTGGTACTCGACGTCCGACAGTTCTTCGAAGCGGGCCAGCCGCGCCTTGCTCTTCGCCTGGCGGCCTTTCGGGTTCTGGCGCACCCACTCCAATTCCTTCTTCATCGCC
>JANMTL010000217.1:0-15356 GCA_031390425.1 Rhizobacter sp. | reverse complement strand
GTGCCTGAATTGCGCGCGCGCCCGACGGCGAGCTTGACCCAGTCGCGGATCGGCGCATCTTTCACCTGGCACATGCGCCAGATGTCGCCGGCCTCCACGTTCTGGCTCAGCAGTACCTCGCCGCTGGCGAGGTCGACGATGGTGGCCACGCCGTCTTCGGTGATCTCGAAGGTCTTGTCGTGCGAGCCGGACTCCTCGGCCTGCTGCGCCATCAGGCCGACGTTCGGCACCGTGCCCATGGTCGTCGGGTCGAAGTTGCCATGCCACTTGCAGAAGTTGATCATCTCCTGGTAGATGCGGGCGAAGGTGCTCTCGGGCATCACCGCCTTCACGTCTTTCAGGCGACCGTCAGCGCCCCACATCTTGCCGCCGTTGCGGATCATGGCCGGCATCGAGGCGTCGACGATGACGTCGTTCGGTGAGTGAAAGTTGGTGATGCCCTTGGCCGAGTCGACCATCGCGAGCTCGGGCCGGCCTTCGTGGCAGGCGTGCAGGTCGCGCAGCACCTCGTCGCGTTGCGACTGGGGCAGGGTGCCGACCTTGTCGTACAGGTTCACCATGCCGTTGTTGACGTTCACGCCGAGATCGTCGAAAAGCTGGGCGTGCTTCTCGAACGCCTGGCGGTAGAAGATCTTCACGCAGTGGCCGAACACGATCGGGTGCGAGACCTTCATCATCGTGGCCTTCACGTGCAGCGAGAACATCACGCCGGTCTTGAAGGCGTCGTCGATCTCCTTTTCATAGAAGGCCACCAGCGCTTTCTTGCTCATGAACATCGAGTCGACGATCTCGCCGTCCTTCAGCGCGACATTGGGTTTGAGGACGACGGTCTTGCCGCTCTTCGTGACGAGCTCCATCTTCACGTCGCGCGCTTTGTCGAGCGTGATCGACTTTTCGCCGTGATAGAAGTCGCCCTCGTGCATGTGCGAGACGTGCGAGCGCGAGGCCTGGCTCCAATCGGCCATGCTGTGCGGGTTCTTGCGGGCGTATTCCTTCACGGCCTTCGGCGCGCGGCGGTCGGAGTTGCCTTCGCGCAGCACCGGGTTCACCGCACTGCCGATGCACTTGGCGTAGCGCGTGCGGAGCGCCTTGTCGGCGTCGGTCTTCGGGTTCTCGGGAAAGTCCGGGATGGCGAAACCCTTGCCCTGGAGCTCCTTGATGCACGCCATCAGCTGCGAGACCGACGCACTGATGTTCGGCAGCTTGATGATGTTGGTGTCGGGCTGCAAGGTCAGCCGGCCGAGCTCGGCGAGGTTGTCGGGCACTTTTTGCGCATCGGCCAGGAACTCGGGGAATTCACCCAGCACCCGCGCCGCGACCGAAATGTCGCTGGCGGTCACGTCGATGCCCGCTGGCGCGGTAAAGCTGCGAATGATTGGCAGGAATGAAAAAGTCGCCAGCATCGGCGCTTCGTCGGTCAGGGTGTAGATGATCGTGGGCTGTTTCGCTGTCATTGAGGTCTCCATGGATGCTGGCCTGAGTGTCTACCGCCTGCGGCAAGCGCGGCGCAGCACTTTGCCACCGAATGCATCGTACGTGCCAGCCGGCCGCCGAAATAGCGCAACAGGCCGTCAGCGACCCCCCGGCCGAGTTCAGACGCCGGTCCGCGCGTCGCGGGTTGTGGCATCACCCCCCACCAGCGGCTGGTGTGTGACGATCGACTTGAGTTCCGGGCGCCCGGTGCGCAGTGCGTCGAGATCGGGCCGCGGGCGACACCAGGCCGGCGACGCTGCAAAAGCCTGCTCCAGCGCGCGCGCGGCGGCCAGCAGTGCCGCGTCACCGCGCAGGCGGCCAATGATCTGCAGGCCGAACGGCATGCCGTGCTCGTCGCGACCGCAGGGCAGCGACAGAGCCGGGTTGGTGGCGAGCGTGACGACGTAGGTCAGCGCGAGCCAGTGGTAGTAGTTGCGCATCGCGCTGGCCGTCGATGCGCTCGGCGTACAGCTCGGTCCACGGGAACGGGGTGACCGGTGTGGTCGGTGCCAGGATCAGATCGAAGCGCTCGAAGGCCTGGGCGAAGCGGCGTGCAACGCGTGTCTGCTCCAGATGGACCCACGCGCGCTCGGCGAGCGTGATCGCGGCGGCCATCTCGACGTTGGCTAATTTTGCCCAACCCCCAAAAATGTAAAGTCAACCACGTGGCTCCTGGCTGGGCATCGATCGGTCGTGGTGCCCGGAGACTTTCCAAAGCCGATGTCGGCACCGGCGGGTCACGACTCAAGCTGCCGCCCTCGATCGTTTTTTCCCCGTGGTCGCCGCCTTCGTGTCCACGATTGGCGAACCGACTCGCGCCATCAGTTCTGCTGCCTGCTGTGTCGCGGCTTCGAGTCGTCCGCCGGTCGTTGCGAGCTGGACTGTCAACTCGTCTCGCTCGGCCTGCAATCGTGCCGAGTGATCCGCCGCCGCGACGCAGTCCTGTGTTGCCCGCTGCAGCTGAGTCGTGCGCGTCACCACTTCGGCCCGCAGGGACTCCAGCTCCCCCGCCAATCGCTCGCCGCGCTGCATGGCCTTGGTCAGTTGATCCTCGGCGCGCTTCTGCGCTTCGCGGGCCTCAGCAACCTGCAGCATGACGTGTTTCTGCACGCCCTCCAACCGATCGGTTGCGCGAGCCAACTCGTCGCGGAGCCGAGCCTCGGAGGCGGCGAGCGCTTCTCGCTGCTCGCGTAGCTGCTGCTCGTACGAGTCGCGCTGGCTATCGAGCCGGCTCGCGGTGTCAGTACGCTCTGAAGCCATTCGCTGCTCGGCGTCAACGAGCCGTTGCAACGCGGTGTCCTTGGCATCGCGCTCTCGCTGTGAGTCGGCTCTCACGGCGGCCTCGGCCGCGCGAGCCTGCTCCAACTGCTCCCGCAGGGCCGCGATCTCGGTCTGAGCCTCGGTCCTCGCTGCTTCGGCGGCATCGGTGCGGGCAACCGCCTGCGCAAGCTCGCCTTCAACCTCAGCCCGCCGTTCGTCGAACACATGCTCGCCGTGTTCGACCGCCACAGCCCACGCGGCGAGCATGGCACTGGCCACCGGCGCCGGCAGCGCGGCGCTGAGTGCGTCGACTTTGGCCTGATCGTCCTTCCACAGCTTCAGCTCGTCGTTGATCGTTGTGCGGCTGCCTTGGCGGATTTCGGCATAGATGAGGTCGACCGTGAGGTCGTGCGGCCGACGGCCCGACGCGACCAGTTTTGCGGCGGCCTGGCGCGTTCTTAGACGGGTATCGCTGACTCGACTCATGAGTGAACTCTGCTTTCGGTGAGATTCATAGATGTATACAACTGTATTACGTTATATGCGTAATGAAAAGACATGGAAATTTACGATAATGCTTCTTATCAAAAGAAAGTTCGATGTACGCTGCCGGCGATGCACATCGAAACGCGTGAGACTTCATGGACACCTCTTTCGGACTGATTGCCGCCGGTTCGACCGGCACAGTCGAGGGCTTTGGGCTGACACCTGCCCTGGACGGCAGCCTGGGAAACAACCGCGGTCGCGGCGGCGTTTGCCAACTTGTCGCCGACACAGACATCGACGCCGTCCGCTGCTGGCTCGCCGAGTACGCCGGATCGGCACATACCTTGCGCGCCTACCGCAAGGAGGCCGAACGGCTGCTGGTTTGGGCCACACGAGCGCTTGGCAAGCCGCTGTCGAGTCTGGCGCGGGAGGACCTGCTGGCCTACGAGGCATTCCTGGCTCGGCCGAGCGACGACTGGATCGATGGCAAGCTGCCGCGCCGCGGCGGCGGCCGGCGTTTGTTCGATGGGCCGTTGTCGCCG
This sequence comes from Rhizobacter sp., assembly GCA_031390425.1. GTDB lineage: Bacteria > Pseudomonadota > Gammaproteobacteria > Burkholderiales > Burkholderiaceae_C > PBB1. The sequence goes on along the minus strand of JANMTL010000217.1, from coordinate 11,595 downwards.
CAGAGCGTTCGGCACGCGCTGGGCATCTTGTCCGGGCTGTTCGTGTACCTGGTCGCCGCTGGCTACCTTGCTGGCAACCCGCTGGCGCTTCGACGACAGCATAAGGCGGGCGCATCGAGTCGACATGCGGTGATCGAGCGCTACCTCGACCAGGAGCTTTGGCGCTTCGTGCTCGACTTCGTCGACCGCATGCCGCACTCCACCACTCGCGAGCGCCAGCACTTCGAGCGAGCGCGCTGGCTGCTGCGGCTGCTGCACGGTGCCGGGCTTCGATCGGCCGAAGCAGCACAGGCCCGTGCCAGCGATCTGGGGCAGCGCCGGGGCAAATGGTGGCTGCACGTCGTCGGCAAAGGCGGCGTCGAGGGCGACGTGCCGCTGTCCGATGCGTTGATGAGCGACTTTGCGCGTTACCGCGTCTTTCATGGGCTCGCCCCGACTCCTGGCCCGAACGAATCGACGCCACTGATCATGTCCTTGGGCGGCAACCGAGAGCGATGCCTGACGTCAACGGCGATCTACCTCGTCGTCAAGGACGTCTTCCTGGGCGCCGCCACGACACTGGTCGATGCTGATCCTGCCGGTGCCGACAAGCTGCGGCGTGCGTCCACGCACTGGCTGAGGCACACCGCCGCCACGCACCAAGCCGATGCCGGAAATGACTTGCGGTTCATCCAGAAGAACCTGCGTCATGCCTCTCTGGAGACCACCGCCATCTACCTGCATGCAGATGACGATCGCCGGCATGCGGCCACGACGGCACCCGGCCAAGGCGCGAAACTGGGCACCTGATATCTCGGACGACGAGTTCGTCCGAGACCTTCAACCTCGCACCGCTTAGCAAGCCGCACTCAGGTCTACAACCCCGCAATCACTTCAAGCGAGTCACGAAGTGCCCTTCCTCGTGTTCGGAGGCAACCAGCCTTTCATATGCCGACACGATCAGTGCCGCCGCATGCTCGACTTGCAGCGCCGTCGTGTCGTAGCCCTGCGAAATGCGAAGCGCACCCCTGGCCTGTTGAGCCGTCGCGCCGATGGCGCGCATGACCCCGGACACCGGGTCATGATCGTCTGCATGACATGCTGCTCCTGGCGAGAGCGCGACCTGGTCTGCGAGTGCTGCCACGATGGTTCGCGAATCGCCTCTCGGTAGCGACACGTGCAAGGTATTGGGAAGCCTGTGATGCGGATGGCCGCTAGCCACCAGGCCCGGGATGGCCGCTAGCAACCCCTGCTCGAGTGTGTCGCGCAGCTCGGCCACCCGCGAAGCGTTCTCCTGCATGCGGCCCCACACGTACTGGGCAGCCGCACCAAGGGCCGCGATGTACGGCACATTCTCGGTGCCAGGGCGAAGTCCGCGTTCCTGCCCTGCGCCGTAGAGCATGCCAGCCAGGCGCGTACCCTGACGCACATAGAGTGCGCCAATGCCTTTGGGCGCATACATCTTGTGGCCTGCCACGGTGAGGAGATCCGCACCGAGAGCATTGACGTTTACCGGTACCTTGCCAATCGATTGCGCAGCATCGACGTGCAGCAGTGCGCCGACTGCGCGCACCAGCGGCGCAATCGTCTCGATCGGCTGCAGCGTGCCCAGTTCATTGTTGGCGTGCATGACGCTCACGATCGCGGTGTCCGGTCGAAGCAAAGATCGCAAGGTCTCGACATCCAGACGCCCATGGCGATCGACTGGCGCCAGCGATAGCTGCCAGCCTTGACGTTGAAGCGCAAGCGCCGGCTCCATGACAGCCGGATGTTCAACGGCGGAGACGATCAGGTGCCGGCGCTCGGTAGGCGCCGTTGCGGCAGCGCCCATCAAGGCCAGGTTGTTGGACTCCGTCGCACTTCCAGTGAAGATAATCTCAGAGGTGGCCGCGGCGCCCAGCAACTCGGCCACGGCCGCGCGTGCCTCGTCGACCGCGGCCTTGGCAGCATGCCCCTTGGCGTGAGTGGAGGACGGGTTTCCGAACTCGCTTTCGAGGAATCGCACCGCGGCGAGCTTGGCCGCCGGTGCAATGGGCGTGGTGGCGTTGTGGTCGAGATAAATCAGTTCCATGGCATCACGTCAGTGCGGAGAGTGTTTTCAATCGAGGATGGGATTCCTGCCCCCACCAGGCGAGCAGTCCCGCTGAAACGAGCATGGCCGCGCCAACGAACCAGAAGGCGGCTTCAACACGGCCAGCGAGCTGCGCTGCCAATCCCAAGCCAAGGGCACCAACGGCGTAGCCGACGTCGCGCCAGAATCGGTAGATGCCGATCGCCGACCCACGCCAGCTTGGTGGTGCCAGGTCTGCGACCGAGGCGGACAAGTTGGGGTAGAGCATCGCCATGCCGATGCCGGACACTGCGGCGGCGCCAGACCACCACTGCACTCCGTCGTGCAGCGGCACCATCAACACGCCGGCACCGCAGACCACCATCCCCCACACGTTGAGCCCATGCCGGCCAATGCGATCGGACAGCCGACCCGTCACCAGTTGGAGGCCGCCCCATACGAAGCCGTAGACCCCGATAACCCAGCCCACGGTGGGCAAGTTCAGCCCGTGCTGGTAGAGATACAGCGGGTAGAAAACCCAGACGAGTGCATCAACGAACTTTTCGACCATGCCGGCCTGACACAGCGCCGCGAGGCGGCGATCGCGCCAGGACATCAGTGCGAACAGCTCCGAGGTAGACGGATGATCCGAAGAGGCTTGTGCGAGGCGGGGCTGCGGCCCGTTCGATGGAGTTGGCAGGACCGCAGGCCGACGATGACCCTCACGATCGCTCGCCCAGGGGAGCGTGTCGGCCACCCACAGGATGCTCGTCAGCAGCGCAACGCCGATGACCACCTGCCCGAACACCAGCAGACCGAGCCGCGTGCCCAGATGGGCTGCCATGTAGCCGGTGACCACGCCGGCAAACGCGAGTCCGACATAGCCGGCGAACTCATTGAGCCCGATCGTCAGGCCGCGCTGGTCCGGCCGTGTGAGGTCCAGCTTCGAGGTCTGCGTCATCGACCACGTCAGCCCCTGGTTGACGCCCAGCAAGAGCGTCGCAGCAACGATCCAGCCCCAGCCTTCGGCCGCGTACACCAGCCACGGAATCGGGACGGCGGCGAGCCAACCGCTCACCAGCACCTTCTTCCGGCCCACGCGTTCGGACCACCGACCGGCCACGAAATTGAGAGCGCCTTTGACGGCACCGAACGCCACCACAAAGGTGGTCAACATCACGAAGGAGTTGCGCTGCACGCCGAACTCACCCTCGGCGAGCGCCGGTACCACAGTGCGCATCATGCCGATGGTCAAGCCAACCAGCAGCACCTGCACAAGTTGGTGCAGGAACTGCGCAAGGTTGGGCTGGATGCCGAATTGCCGTTCCATCAGGCCGCCTTGTTGGCCGCGAGAATGTGCGCCATCTCGGCCGGCGGGGGAAGAATGTTCGCCGTCACCTCCGCAATGAAGGCGTCGCGCTCCAATGCCAGTACGTCGTTCCAGCGCTTCTCGAAGCCGATGGTCGACGAGGGTTTACCGGAGAGTCCCGCCCCGCACGCACTGCCGGCCTGGTGTCCCGGAAAGATCTCCAGCTCGTCAGGCAGGCACAGCAGCTGGTTGTGCAGGCTGTCGTGGAGCGCGCCGGCCATCTCACGTTCGCGACCGGCGAGATCGGGACGGCCGACCGCGCCGACAAACAGCGTGTCGCCAGTGATCACGAACCAAGGCGCTTCACTACGTCGCAAATCGCTGACCAACAGACACACGCTGTCGGGCGTGTGCCCTGGGGTGTGCAGGACTTTCAGTTTGACGTTGCCGATCTCGAGCACCTGGCCATGCGATAAGGGTTCGAAATCGAAATCGACGAATTCCCGATTGCTCTCATGGAGCGCGTAGCGTGCCGACGTCATCGCGGCGAGCCGGCGCCCGCCTGACAAATGATCCGCATGCACGTGCGTGTCGATGACATACTCGATGCGAACCCCAGCCGTCAGGGACGCATCAATGAACCACTGCTCATCGCCCGCGACGACATCGACTGCAATCGCCTTGCCGTGCCCGGCACAGCCGAAGAAGTAGGACAAGGTGGCGTGCGGAGCTGCGTATTGCTTGAAAAACATGATGAGTCCTCAGGACATGGTGGCGGGAGATCGCTTCAGTCTTGCGAATCGGTGTGCACGGGCAGTCCGGCGGCTCGCCAGTCCGTGACGCCCTCGGCGAGCTTGCTGACCTGAAAACCCTTGGCGGCGAGCAGCTTGACCGCTTCGTCGGACATCAGGCAAAAGGCACCGCGGCAGTAGGCGACGATCTCCTTGCTCTTGGGAAGCTCGGCCAAACGCCGCTCAATCTCGTGCACCGGCATCGAACGGGCGAACGGCAGGTGCCCCGCCTCGTACTCCTCTAGCGGCCGCACGTCGAGCACGATGACCTCGTTCTTCTCGGCGCGGCGCAGCAGCGTCTTGCGGTCCACCGGGCTCAGCCGGCCCGGAAGCGAGACCAACTGATCGAGCGCGACTTTGAGTTCCACCAGGTGCTCCTCCGCCACACCGCGCAGTGCGATCCACAGTGCCGCGACATCGTTGCCGCTCAGGCGATAGACGATGTACTTCCCTTCGCGCCGCGTCTCCACCAGACGCGCCTCTCGCAGGGCGCGCAGATGGGCGCTGACCAGCTTCATGTCGATCGCGGCCTCTTGCGCCAATGCTTCGACTGTCTTCTCGCCCTGGGCGAGCAATTCCAGCACCTCCAGGCGCTTGGGGCTGGAGAGGGTCTTGCCGATTCGGCTGACCTGTTCGTAGAGCAGATCTTTAATGTTCCTCTTCTTCATATTCTCATTCTAACGATTGTTAGAATGTCTTGCAAGTGGCCGTCCCACCATGCACACCTGTCCACCGATCGTGAACGCCAGCCAGCACTTCGAACGAGCGGAAAATCAGGCTGCATAAGAAGAACACTAGTTTGTCCGGAGCCCTGAATGTCGTCGACCGCCGATTCCCACCGCCTCACCATCCTCACCCCTGAAGAAATCGAAGACCTCTATGGCCTGCCAAGGTTCACCGACGACGACCGCCGCCTCTACTTCGACCTGAGTCCGCCGGAACGCGAAGCCGTCGACGCGCGAACGCCATCCGTCGGCGTGTACCTTGCGTTGGAATTGGGGTACTTCAAGGCCAAGCGACAGTTCTTCGCCTTCGAACAGACAGCTGTGGTCGACGACATGCGCTATCTGCTTGCGCAGTATTTCCCGGGCCTGGCCGTGGAGTCCGTTAGAGCGCCTTCCAGGCCCAAACGGGGTGATATCCAGCAAACCGTTCTCGACCTGTTTGGCTATCGCATCTGCGATGGCACCGCCAAGATGGAACTGGAGCAAAAAGCCCAGCGTATCGCGGCGCTGTCGACCCAGCCGTTGTACATCCTGCGCGAATCCCTGCAGTACCTGAGCACCGAACGGATCGTGGCGCTGCAGTACACGACGATGCAGGACATGGTCGGCCGGGTGGTGACGCACGAACGCAATCGCGTCACCCGGTTGCTTGAACAGGCCATGACCCCGGCGGTCGAGAAGAGCCTCGACGATTTGCTGAAAGCCGATGAACAGATGTACCGGATCAGCGCGCTCAAGCGCGAACCGAAGGACTTCAGCCACAAGGAACTCAAGCGCGAGGTCGAGCGGCGCCAGTTCTTCCAGCCGCTGCACGAGTTCGCACAGAGCTTTCTTGTCGCGGCAGGCCTGTCCAACGAGAGCGGCAAATACTATTCGTCGCTGGTCAAGTTCTACACGGTTTACAAACTGCAGCGCATGCCCAAGGGCACCACGCGCCTGTACCTGTTGTGCTTTGCCTTCCACCGGTTCCGACAGATTAACGACAACCTCATCGAGGCGTTCATCCACCTCGTTGACGAGTACGAGAAGCAGGCCAAGTACGCCGCCGAGGAGGCGATGCAGAAGGCGTTGGTGGACGCCAGCGAGCACCTGCAGGCGGCAGGCGAAGTGCTGCGCCTGTTCATCGACAAGTCCATCGCCGTCGACAGCCCGTTCGCCACGGTTCAGCAGAAGGCCTTCGAGCTGCTGGAGCCGGAACGCTTTGCGGCGGTGGCCGACTATTTGCGCAACGTCGCCTTCGACAAGACCGCCTTTCAGTGGTCCCACTACACGACGCTGTCGCACACCTTCAAACGCAACCTTCGGCACCTGTTTTGCGAACTGGATTTTGGTGGCCGAGTGGAAGATCAGCCGTTGCTGGAGGCGGTGACGTTCCTGCAGGGACTGCTGCGCGCGAGCAAGTCTCCGCGGCAGACCAATCCGGCGCTGTTTCCGACGGCGATGATCCCGAAGAGCCTGCAGCGATATCTCTATTCCCAGGCCGATGATGCCGACGACGAGAAAGACAAGGACAAACGGCTGGAACTCGATCGCTACGAGTTCCTGGTCTACCGGTTGTTGCGCAACGCCCTGGAGGCGGGCGACCTGTTCGTCAAGGACAGCAATGAGTTCCGGCGCTTCGAGGATGACTTGATCAGCGACGCCCGCTGGGCGCAGCGCGAGACCGTTCTGCAGGAGATCGGCGCGCCGCTTCTACTGGCACCGATCGAGGATACGCTGAGCACGTTCCGTGAAGCGCTGGAAACCCGCTTCGCACAAGTGAACCAGCGCATCACCGACTGCGCCAACGAGCACATCAAGGTCATCGGCCGCGCCGAAAAGCGGCGCTGGAAACTGATCTACCCGACGGCTGAGGAACCCGTCAACGGCTCGTTCTACAGCCAATTGCCTGGCGCCGGCATCGCCGACCTGCTGGGGTTCGTCGCCAGAAGCACAGGCTTTTTGGGTGGCTTCAGCCACGTGCTCGATCGGTACGTCAAGCACGCACCCGATGCCCGCCAGATCCTCGCCTGCGTGGTGGCGCTGGGCACCAACATGGGCCTGTGGAAGATGGCGGATGTCTCTGGCCTGAGCTTCTCGTCGCTGCAGGGCACGGCACGCAACTACCTGCGGCTGGAGACCCTGCGAGCGGCCAACGATGCCATCACCAACGCCATCGCGACCTTGCCGGCCTTTCACCTGTACGACATCCGCGACGAGATGCACTCCAGCAGCGACGGGCCGCGCATCGAAACGCAGATCGACACCATCAATGCCCGGTACTCGCCCAAGTATTTCGGGCTGCAGAAAGGCGTGAGCGCCTATACGCTGGTGGCCAACCACGTGCCGATCAACGCCCGCATCATCGGCACCCACGAGCACGAGAGTCACTACGTGTTCGATCTGCTGTACAACAACACGTCCGACATCAAGCCGGAACGGCATTCGACCGACACACACGGCACCAACCAGGTCAACTTCTGGATCTTGCGCACCTTCGGGTACGGCTTCGCACCTCGCTATCGCGACCTGCACAAGAAGATGCAGACGCTGGTCGGCTTCGAAAATCCCAGTCACTACGGAGACCTGCTCATCAAGCCGGCGCGCAAGGCGTATGACGAGCTGATCGTGACGGAATGGCCGAACATCCAACGCATCATGGCCTCGCTGGCACAGAAGGATGTGACGCAGGCCACCATCGTGCGCAAGCTGAGCAGCTATGTCCGCCAGAACCAGACCAAGAAGGCGCTGTGGGAACTCGACAACATCTGCCGCACGCTGTACATCCTCGACTTCATCGACGACGTTGACCTGCGGCAGAGCGTGCAAAAGGCGCTGAACCGAGGGGAGGCGTATCACCGGTTCCGCAAGGCAGTCGCATATGTCAACGGCGGCAAGTTCCGGGTCCACACCGAAGCCGAGCAGCAGATCTGGAATGAGTGCTCGCGCCTGATCGCCAACGCGATCATCTTCTACAACACGGCACTGCTGTCCAAGGTGTACGCGCAGAAGGTCGCAGCAGACGACCAGGAGGCCATCGCCATTCTCCGCGGAATCTCTCCGGTGGCTTGGCAGCACGTCAACCTGTTTGGCACCTTCGAATTCAACGAAACGACCACCAAGGTCGACATTGATGCGCTTGCCGCCAGATATGCCGATCCGGCCTACTGGAGCAAGGCCCTCAAGGAGGCGCAGGAAGTGCCGTTGGGCTGACTTTACATTTTTGGGGGTTGGGCAAAATTAGCCATTCTCTACAATGCATATTATGTTAACTGATCGAAAAGAGCTCGAGTCGGAATCGCCAAGCTCAACGTCGTCAACGTCATCCGTGATGGACGGCGCGCGTCAAGGTAGTTGTCGCCTGAGTCACGCAGCTTTCTGCTGATCAAGCAGGATACGGTTTCAGCGAATTGAAGTATCTCGACTGGACGTTAGTGGTAATCCTCTTCGCGCTGGTGGCGCGCGCCAATGACGAGGACCAACTCGGGAGTACGAATGTCGAAACGAAGCACGTACCCCGTGGAACCGAATGGGACGATGAGTTCGCGCAACGTTGGGCGTTGACCAACCTTGCGGTAGCTGTAGGGCGTGGTCGAAAGATGACTGTCGGCAACCGTGCGAATGGCCGCGATGGCATCGTATGCGCGCAGTGCATCTTCGACCGTCTCGGCTCGCTCCAGCAGGAAGTCGAACAGACGATCCAGATCTGCATCCGCCTCATGAGTGAACTCGACCTTGAACGTCATTTGCCCAGTTGCTTTACTCGTGCTGCGACCTTCGCCTCCAGCTTCGATAGGACGACGTCCGACGGGACAGAAATCCCGATGCGCTCGTACTCTGCCAACGAGGCTTCGCAACGTGCAGCGAAGTCGGTTTGCACGCGACGGAATTCGACGGCGCGACGCACCGATGACTCGACAAAGTCGGTGAGGGTCTCGCCGGGCAGAAGCACGGAATCGAGATCCGCACGCAACTCGGGCTCAACACGGACTTGAGGAATGACAGCGGTCTTCATTCTTTCATTGTAGTGCATGCGCACTACAATTGTGGATCGACGTGGACGGCGATCAGAGCCAGGTCCAGATCCGGCGAAGCCAGACGGGTGCGCGGTTGGGACGGGGTTGATACAGCTGGCGGTAGGTTGAGGGCATGGGTCGGTCTCCTGTAGAGCGAGACTGTACGTCCACACAGTACTGTATGCAAGAACAGCTTTTCGGAATGCTGGCCGATGGGGCTGCAGCTGATCGGCAGGCAGCAGCGTGTTGCGGAACTGCTCGAGGTCCGCGGCCTGCGAAATAGCACAGACCGCCCTGCTCTCGCGGCGGCGGAACCCGGGCTGAACCGGATCAGGCTTCCATCGGCAAACCGACGTAGTTCTCCGCCAGCGCGGTCGACGCCGCTTCCGACCCGAGCAGGTAGCCGATCTCGGCCTCCTGCAGCTTCTGTCCGAACTCACCGGTGTCGGGGAAGCGGTGCATCAGCGACGTGAACCACCAGGAAAAACGCACCGCTTTCCAGACGCGGCGCAGGCAGCGCTCCGAATACGCGTCGATGCCGGCGGCGCTCTTGTCGCCATAGAACTGCATCAGCGCACTGGCCAGGTAGCGAACATCGGAAGCGGCCAGGTTCAATCCCTTCGCGCCGGTGGGTGGCACGATGTGCGCCGCGTCGCCGGCCAGAAACAGCGCACCGAAGCGCATCGGCTCGGCGACAAAACTGCGCAGCGGTGCGATGCTCTTTTCGATCGACGGGCCGGTCACGAGCGCCTCGGCCGCTTCGGGGTCGAGGCGGCGGCGCAGCTCGTCCCAGAACGCGCCGTCGGACCAGTTCTCGACTTTGTCTTCGAGCGAACACTGCACGTAATAGCGGCTGCGTGTGTTCGAACGCATGCTGCACAGCGCGAAGCCGCGTTCGTGGTTCGAGTAGATCAGCTCGTGCGCGACCGGCGGCGTTTCCGACAGCACGCCGAGCCAGCCGAACGGGTAAACGCGCTCGTAGGTCTTGAGCAACGCTGGCGGCGCGCTGGCTCGGCTCACGCCGTGGTAACCGTCGCAGCCGGCGATGAAGTCGCAGTGCAGTTCATGGGCCACGCCGTCCTTGCGCCAGGTGACGCGCGGGCTCGCGCCATCGAAGTCGTGCAGGGCCACGTCTTGCGCTTCGTAGACGGTTTTTGCGCCGCAGGCCACGCGGGCGGTCATCAGGTCGCGTGTCACTTCGGTTTGGCCGTAGACCATCACCTGCTTGCCGCCAGTCAGCGCGTGCATGTCGATGCGCTGGCGGGTGTTGCGAAAGCCGAGGTTGATGCCACCGTGCACCAAGCCTTCGGCACGCATGCGATCTCTTATGCCCAGCTGGTCCATCAGGTCGACCGTGCCTTGCTCGAGCACGCCGGCGCGGATGCGGCCGAGCACGTAATCACCGCTGCGCTGCTCGATCACCACGGCGTCGATGCCGGCCTGGTGCAGCAGTTGCCCGAGCAGCAGGCCGGACGGGCCCGCGCCGATGATGGCGACCTGGGTGCGCATGAGGAGTCTCCTGTTCTGGTTCGAATCCGCAGGAGCTTAAATGCAGCGGGTACCGGCCTCAATGGACAGAATCCGCAAGTCCTTGAACAATTCGAACATCTCGCTCAGTACCGAAGCATTCACATGAAGAACCGCCTGCCCTCTTATTCGCTCTATGGAGAGCAGGGCCGCGCTGCCGACATCGAGTGGCTGCACTGCGAGTCGATCGCCGAGCGCAGCCGCCTGCACGACTGGGAGATTCGCCCGCACCGGCACGAGCTGCTGTATCAGATTCTGTTCATTCGCACCGGCGGTGCCGAGCTCGCGCTCGAAGCCACGAGTGCGGCCGTGCGCGGCCCCTGTGTCGTCACCGTGCCGGCCCTGGCCGTGCACGGCTTTCACTTTTCAAGCGATGTGGACGGGGTGGTCGTCACCGTGCTTGAGCAGCACCTGAGGCGCCTGCTCGAATCGGAAGGCGGTTTGAAGGACCGGCTGTTGCCGTTGCGCCATCACCGGCTCGACCGCCGCGCTGCGGTCGACATCGGCGCCGCCGTGCTCGCGCTGCGCGGCGAATACCAGGGCACGGCGCCGTGGCGCGCGCTGGCCATCGACGCGGCATTGCTGCGCTTGCTGCTTGCTCTGGGGCGGTGTTTGCCGGACGCGAACGAAGCGCCGGGCCCGCACCGCGCGCGGGCGCTGGACCACGTGCAGCGCTTTCGTGATCTGGTCGAAGGCCGCTATCGAGAGCAGCCGGCGTTGTCGGTTTGCGCCGCCGAACTGGGCATCACGCCGACGCAGCTCAACCGCGTCTGCCAGCAGGTGCTCGGCCACGCCGCGCTCGGTGTGTTGCATGCCCGGCTGGTGCTCGAAGCCCAGCGTGAACTGGCGTACACGAACCTGAGCGTCAAGCAGATCGCGTTCGACCTGGGTTTCAGCGACGCCGGTTACTTCACGCGCTTCTTTCAGCGCCGAACCGGCAGCGCGCCCACGGTGTGGCGCGCCGCGGCGGCCGCTGCTTGAGGCAGCGGCGCCCTGGCCCTATCAGGCGCCGACGCGTGAAGCCTTCTTGCGGTCGTGCTCTTTCAGATGCCGCTTGCGAATGCGGATCGACTTCGGCGTGATCTCGACCAGCTCGTCGTCGGCGATGAACTCGACCGCGTACTCCAGCGTCAGGATGATCGGCGGCGTGATCTTGATCGCGTCTTCCTTGCCCGAAACGCGGAAGTTCGTCAGCTGCTTGCCACGCACCGCGTTGACC
>JANMTL010000237.1:0-13156 GCA_031390425.1 Rhizobacter sp. | reverse complement strand
GGTGCTGCCGGTGATGACCACCGTCTCCAGCGTCTGTTCGCCGCCTGCGTGCGCCGCAGACGACAGCGTGATGGCGCCAGCGAGCGAGAGCGTCTGCATCGCGATCGCGACGGCGTCGAGCGGCCCCGGCAAGCGTTGCCGTAAGGGGGTGGAGTGGTAAGCGTTTTTCAAGGGAGTCTCCAGGCACGGCAGCGCGTGGCGTGTCGGCCGTGTCAATGCGGTGGGGTGGTTCAGCACGATCGAGGCGGTGCGCGATCGGCCGAGGGGCACTCGGCAGAGCGGTCAGCGATCGAGCGGCCATCGGCTGAGCGTTGACGGCGCTGACGCGCCGCGGAGGCTCAGGCGCGAGGAGGGCGCTTCAGCGGATCGCTGATGTGGGATTCGAACGGGCGCGAGTCGCCGTTCGCCCAGCTCGGTGCCGATTCGGTTTCGAGCGGAACATCGAACGGGCGCACCAGCACATCCAGTTCGTGAATGCTGCGCGCCAGCGTCGGGTGCGGGTTCAGCGCCGAGGCGCCGTCGTCGTCAGCGACGTAGACGACGCCATCGACGGTGGCGTCATGGTCGTGGTGACTCACGGTCGCATGGCGGTGGCGGCCATGCTGCGCGAGGTTTGGGGCGTAGCGGTGGCCGTCGAGGTCGGCGTGACGCTGCGAGCCATGCTCGCTGATCGGCGGGGCGTGGGCCACCCGGGCCGCGTCGAGGTGGTGGTGGGCCCGGCCGCGCGCGCGCTCGACGGACAGCGTCAGGCCTTGAAAGGCCAGGCACAGCGCCACGAAGCACAGCAGCCACCGCCCGAGATCGAACCCGAACCGCAAGAAGGCGGGTCCGATGTGGGGTCGAGTGGTCGTCCGGGCCGATGGCATGGTGCGCGAAGAGTAAGTCTGAAACGCGACAGGGCGTACCCACCGTCTGCGAAGGCGGCTCACCCGGCTCATACGTTGAATCGACGCCACCGGATGCAGTCGCGGCATGGCTGTCTCAGCCGGTAGCCCCGGCCTGACGCCCGCGGCCTGCCGCTTTGGCAGCCAGCAGACGGTTGTCGGCCCGCTCGATCAAGTCGCGCCAGGGGATGGCCGAATCGGCACTGAACGCCACGCCCACGCTGGCACCGATGTGCAGGGTCAACGCGCCAACGTTGAAGGGCGCTTTGGCGGCTGACAGCACCTTGTCGGCGACCGCCTGTGCATTCGCCCCCTCGCGTGCACCCGACAGCGCAATGGCGAACTCGTCGCCGCCAAGGCGAGCGACCGCATCGGACGGGCGCACCAGGTTGACCAGCCGTTGCCCAAAGATCTTCAGCACCTGATCGCCCGCCGGGTGGCCATGCCGGTCGTTGACGGACTTGAAGTGATCGAGGTCGATGTAGAGCAGCGCGAGCGAGCCCGAACCGCCGGGCCGGGCCGCGTGTTCGAGGTGTTGCTCGAAGCCCGCGCGGTTGAGCAAGCCGGTCAGCGGATCGCGCTGCGCGAGCTGCAGCAGCCGACCTTCTTCGCGCTTTTGCGGGGTCACGTCCTGCGTCACGGCGACGAATCCGTCGACAGCACCTTGATCCGAAAGCAAAGGGATGTAGCTGAGCGACGAGTAGGTCGTGCCATCGCGTCCCGGGTAGTCGAGCTGGAAGGTGACGGTCTCGCCCGCGAGTGCTTTATCGACCCAGAGCGTGCGCCGCTGGAACTCGGGTTCGCCCAGCACTTCCCTGGCCGTGCGCCCGATGATCTGATCGCGCCGCTGGCCGGCCCCACGCTCGAAGGCGCTGTTGACAAAGCGGTACTGACCGTCGCGGCCGATCACCGCCACGGTGGCCGGGATCGCTTCGATCACCGAGTTCAAGGTCAGGGTCAATTCGCGCAAGGCACGCTCGGTGGTGTTGCGTTCGGTGATGTCGATGCCGATCGAGAAGTAACCCAACACGGCGCCCGTGTCGCTCAGGTCCGGGATCAGCTGGCTTTCGATGCGCCGCATCGATCCGCCCACCGGCTCTTCGAACTCGAAGTGTTGCGCCTGACCCTTCAGCGCGTTCGCGAGATGGCTCTCGACGACCGGGCTGTTCGCCTCCGGCCGCAGTTCGCGACGGGTGCGCCCGATGACCTGCTCACGGTCGACGCCGAAGCGCTCGCAGTGGGCGCGATTGACAAAGCGATAGCGTCCGTTCGGATCGGTGTAGGCAATGCGAACCGGCACGCTGTCGGTCACCAGTCGCACGAAGCGCTCGCTGTCGGTCAAGCGTTGCTCCAGAACTTTGCGATCAGTGATGTCCTGGAAAGCGCCGATCAAGCGCACCGCTTTGTCGCCTTCGAACTCCACCTCGCCGACCGCGCGTACCCAGATCGCGCGACCGGTCGCCGTCGTCAGCGGCAGCTCCAGGTCCCAGCCCTCGGCGCGTTCCATCCCGAGCTTCACCGCGCTCGCAATGGCCTGCTGCGCGTCGGGCGCGTAGAAGGCGATGGCGGATTCGAGCGTCGGCACAAAGTCCGGGCCGACCTCGTGGATGCGGCGTGTTTCATCGGACCAGGTGAGGGCTTGGCTGTCCAGTTCGAGTTGCCATCCGCCGACGCCGGCTACGCGCCCGGTTCGGTTCAGAAACGACGCGTTGGCATGCAACTCGGCCAGGGCCGATCCCAACCGGTCGCCGGTCGCTTGCAATCTCGCGACGACCCAACCGATCAGCAGCGACGACACGATGAAGACCGACGCCGACAGCGTCCCTTCGTGGCTGTACCCGAACGACCCGTGTGGAGACTCGAAGATGGAGTAGCCCACGATGGCGCTGAGCGCGACGGCCAGGCGACCCGGGCCCGTGCCGCCGATCAGGAACGCGACCGTGACGGCGGGGTAGAACAACAGAAATCCGAGCTTCGATTCGACCGGAAGAATCGCCAGCCGAAGCAGCAGTGCGGCGAAAACACCCGCCACCGCGAAGCCATATCGCCACGCCGCAAACCAGGGTGTCAATCGGAGATTGGGCCATTGCACGCTTCGATATTAAGGGTGCGGTGCGCGCTCCAGGGGCCGCGCAGAGTCTGCTTCTGAGGTCAAATCAGCGCCATGTCTCCCATCGATGTCATCGCCGCCGTCATCTTCGCGATCGCGCTGATCCACACCTTCTCCGTCAAGTTCTTTGAGCAGCTCGCCCGGCGCAGCCCCCACAACGCGGGGCTGTTTCACCTGCTGGGCGAAATCGAGGTGGTGTTCGGCTTCTGGGCGTTCGTGCTGATCGGCTGCATGGCGGCGGTCGATGGTGGCGATCAGGCCATCGCGTACGCCGAGTCGCGCCAGTACACCGAGCCGCTGTTCGTCTTCGTCATCATGGTGGTCGCCGCATCGCGACCGGTGCTGGAAGCGATCAAGGGACTCATCGAACGGCTTGCCTGGCTGGCGCCGTGGCGCACCGCAGTCGCGCGGGTCTGGTTGTGCTTGGCGCTGGTGCCGCTGATAGGCTCGCTGATCACCGAACCAGCCGCGATGACGCTGGCCGCGCTGATGCTGGCGCCGCTGGTGTTTCGCCCTGGCCTGCCCGAGTGGCTGAAGTACGGCGCGTTGGGCGTGCTGTTCGTCAACGTGTCGATCGGCGGCACGCTGACCTCGTTCGCGGCGCCGCCGGTGCTGATGGTGGCCGCCACCTGGAGTTGGGACAGCGCCCACATGGCCAGCCACTTCGGCTGGAAGGCGGCCATCGGTGTCGTCATCAATGCGACTGCGGTGACGGTGCTGCTGAGCCGGCACCTGACGGACGCCGACCCGCGCGCCCCAGACAGCGATGAATCGCGCATTCCGCCGCTGGTCACTGCGGTTCACTTGACAGTGTTGTCGGTGGTGGTGGCCTTTGCTCATCACCCGGTGATCTTTCTCGGCGTGTTCATGTTGTTCCTCGGCTTCACGCAGGCCTACGCCCGGCACCAGAGTCCGCTGATCCTCAAGGAGGCCTTGCTGGTCGGCTTCTTTCTGGCCGGGCTGGTCGTGCTGGGCGGCCTGCAGCAGTGGTGGCTGCAACCGATCGTGTCGGGCCTGCAGCCGACCGCGCTGTTTTTCGGTGCGCTCGGTCTGACCGCGATCACCGACAACGCGGCGCTGACCTACCTGGGATCGCTGATCGAAGGCATTTCGGAGCAGGCCAAGTACATGCTGGTGGCCGGTGCCGTGGCCGGTGGCGGCCTGACGGTGATTGCGAATGCGCCGAATCCGGCGGGCGTGACGCTGCTCAAGCAGGGCTTCAACGACCACTCGATCGGTGCGGGTGGACTGCTGCTGGGTGCGCTGTTGCCCACTGCGGTCGCTGCGGTGATGTTTCTGCTGTAACTTTTTTTGCACGAGGGCTGCGGGCCGCCCAGAATCACCGGGTCGTTGACGGGCTGTAAGGGAACCTCGTTCCGTCCGACACACTCAGGCAAGCGCCGGGCACTCCGGTCGCGGCACTCGATCCACATTCAATTTTTGGAGATTTCCATGAACCACCGCCTCATCGCTTCCTCCGCCCTGGCTTCCGTGCTGGCCCTCGGCATGTTGTCGAGCGCTGCCGCCGCCGATGCGCCGGCCAAAGAAAAATGCTTCGGCATCGCCAAGGCCGGGGCCAACGATTGCGCCAACCTGTCGGGCACGCACTCGTGTGCCGGTCAGTCCAAAGCCGACAACAGCGCCGACGAGTGGAAGTACGTTGCCAAGGGCACCTGCGCTTCGCTCGGCGGGAAGTCGGCCGACGAAGCCAAGCAAGGCATGAAGAAGTAAGCGCGAGCGTTTCGCGCCGATCCCCGGTCCGTCTTCGTGGTGTCGGTTGCGCCCCCGGTCTGCCGCAATCTCGCGGGGATCGGCCTGCGTCAGCCGCACTACGCACAAGTGATCGAGGAACAGCCCGCCGTCGGATTCGTCGAAGTTCACTCCGAGAACTTCTACGCCGACGGCGGCGCTGCGTTGGCGGTGCTGCACGCCGCCCGCGAACGCTATCCCGTCAGCCTGCACGGCGTCGGCCTGTCGCTGGGCTCGGCGGTCGGCATCGACCCGTGGCACCTCGATCGACTCGATCGCCTGGTGCGCCGCATCGATCCCTTGCGCGTCTCCGATCACGCCTGTTTTGCTCGCGCGCCGCGTGAGCCGGGCGGGCCGCTGGTGCATGCCAACGACTTGCTGCCGATCGCGTTCACCGACGCTTCGCTGACGATCCTGTGCGACAACGTCAGCCGGGTGCAGGATCGGCTGCAGCGGGTGCTGCTGGTCGAAAACCTGTCGGCCTATCTGGCCTTCGACGACAACACGCTGGCCGAGCCCGACTTTCTCGCAGCGCTGTGCCGCCGCACCGGTTGCGGCCTGCTGCTCGATGTGAACAACCTGATGGTCAATGCGCTGAACGAGCGGGTGGCCGATCCGTTCGCGCACGGCTGCGCGTTCATCGACGGATTGCCGCTGGGCAGCGTCGGCGAGATCCACCTGGCGGGTTATTGCGTCATCGGGGCAGGCGAGACGCCAGACATCGTGATCGACGACCACGGCAGCCTCGTGCGGCCCGCCGTCTGGGCCTTGTACGAGCACGCGCTGCAACGCTTCGGCGCGCTGCCGACGCTGCTCGAGTGGGACACCGATGTGCCGCCGCTGGCGGTGCTGCTCGGCGAAGCGCAGCAGGCCACCGACCGGCTGGCGCGGGTGCAACGATGACGTTGGACCGCGACTCGGCGGCCCGGGAGGCCGAGCGCCAGCGCACGCTCCTCGCCGCGCTGTGGTCGGAGGATGCAGGCGCTGCGTGCGCGGACTTGCCGTGCCGCGCCGGCCCGATCGGCCGCGCCCGCGGTCTGCACGCCTACCGTGCCAATGCCGGGGCCAACGCGGCCCGCGCGCTGGAAGCGGCTTACCCGACCGTGGTCGCGTTGGTCGGCGCCGACGATTTCCGGCACCTTGCGGGGGAGCACTGGATGCAGCAGGCACCGATCTGCGGCGACCTGGCCGAGTGGGGCGCCACGCTGGGGCCCTGGCTCGCCGCGCATTCGGCGCTGACCGAGTGGCCCTACCTCGGTGACTGCGCCCGCCTCGACTGGGCGGTGCATTGCTGCGAGCGCGCGGCCGACGCCGAAGTCGACGCCGAATCGATCGCGCGCCTGGGCGATACCGATCCGCAGCGCCTGCACCTGCAACTGCGGCCGGGTGTGGCGGTGCTGGCTTCGCGCTGGCCGCTGGTGATGATGTACGAGGCGCACCGTCGGTGCGACCCGCGCCCGGCGCTCGCCGCCGTGCGCGAGGCGCTGCTGAACGGGGTGGGCGAGTCGGCGCTGATCTCGCGATCGCCGAGTGGAGGCGGTTGGCGCGCGCAGGTGCATCGCATCGATGCCGGCACCGCCGCCTGGACCGCCAGGCTGCTTGCCGGCGATGCGCTGACCGATGCGCTCGGTGCAGTCAGCGCGCTGCACGAAGACGAGGCCGGTGTCGACGGCGCCGCTTTCGATTTGGCCGCCTGGCTGGCCTGCGCGCTGCGCGAAGGCTGGTTGAAAGGAATCCGCGTCGCAGACGACTGACAGGCATGACTTTGGAGAAGCGCGATGAACCAACTCCCCCGCTCGTCACCGTGGTCCCGCGTCTGGGGGTTCGGTGAAACCGCGATTCGCGGCCTCAACGCCTTGCAGCCCGCCGCTCAGCTCGCCGCGCGCTGGTTCATTGCAGGCGTGTTCTTTCGCTCGGGGCTGACCAAGATCGCCGACTGGGAAACCACCGTCGCACTGTTCACCGACGAGTACCACGTGCCGCTGCTCAGTCCGGAGATCGCCGCCGTGCTCGGCACCGGTGCCGAGCTGATCTTGCCCGCGCTGTTGTTGTTCGGACTCGCCGGTCGGTTGGCCGCAGCGGGATTGTTCATCCTCAACATCGTTGCGGTCATCAGCGTCGAGGACATGCCGATTGCGGCCTTGCAGCAGCACATTTTCTGGGGCAGCCTGCTGATCGGCCTGTTGCTGTGGGGACCGGGCCGCTGGTCGCTCGATCGTTTCGTGTGGCCGTGGCTGCACCAGCGCGTGATCGGCGCGGCTGCGGGCGCAACGGCTGTCGATGCCGCTCGTGCCGCGCCGCGACGCATCTGAATCGCTCGTCAAGCGCGTACCGGTGACCTGGGCTTGTAAGGACTTCAAGTCGTGTCCGACAGAAGTGCGTGCACGGGATTCAGGCCCATGCCGTCCACAGCCTGCCTTGTTTGCAGGTGCATATTCAAACCACACAGGAGTTTTCATGTCCACTGCATCCAAAGGTTTCCAGCTCGCTTCTGCTGCCGCCGCTTTGGCTTTGTCTGCCGCCGCCTTCGCCGCCGACGCGCCGGCCGGCAGCTCGGGCAAGGCCATCGCCGCCAGCGACAAGGTCCATTGCTACGGCGTGCACAGTTGCAAAGGCAATTCGGACTGCAAGACCAGCGAAAACTCGTGCAAGGCGCAAAACGCCTGCAAGGGCCACGGCTTCAAGGGCATGGCTGCGGCCGAGTGCCTGAAGTCCGGCGGCACCATCGGCGACCTGTGATCTTCGACTGATTGGGTTCATGCTGTCCGCGCAGTCTCGGTTCCCGAACCCCGGTTACGGGCTGGGACTGCGCACCCAGCACTACGCCGATTTTCTCGATGCGCCGCAGCGCGTCGACTGGCTCGAAATCCTGTCCGACAACTACCTCGTTCCCGGTGGCAAACCGCTGGTGATGTTGGACCGCATTTGCGCCGACTACCCCGTCGTGATGCACGGCGTGGCGCTCTCGATCGGTGCAGCCGACGGCCCCGATCTCGCTTACCTCGACGCCTTGGCTGCGCTGGCGCGCCGCGTCGAGCCGCTGTGGATTTCCGATCACCTGTGCTGGAGCGGCGTCCACAGCCGCGTGCTGCACGACCTGTACCCGCTGCCGTACACCGAAGTCGCACTCGATGTGGTGGCGCGCAATGTGCACATCGCTCAAGAGGTCTTACAGCGGCCGCTGGTGCTCGAAAACGTCTCCAGCTACGTGACATTCCGGGCGTCGGAGATGACCGAGTGGGAGTTCATCCGTGAGGTCTGCCAGCGCACCGGTTGCCGCTTGCTGCTGGACGTGAACAACATCTACGTCAGCAGCGTCAACCACGGCTTCGACGCGCGGGCATTTCTGCGCGGTATCCCGGCCGACCGGGTGCAGCAGATCCACCTGGCCGGCCACGCCGACCACGGCGACCACATCATCGACACCCACGACCACCCGGTAGCCGATCCGGTGTGGGCGCTGTATGCCGAGGCGCTGGCGCGGGTCGGCCCGGTCGCGACGATGATCGAGCGCGACGACCACATCCCGCCGCTGGCCGAACTGGTCGCCGGGCTCGACCACGCGCGATCGATCGCTGCGCAGACGTTCGCGGCCACTGTGCCCGGATCGATTCCCGAACCGATGCGGAGCGTCGCTTGAGTCTGTCGCTGCTGTCGGCTCAGTTGCTGTTCCAGCAGCACGTGCTGGGCGCCTCGGACGCGACATCGCTGATCGCCGGCGATGCTGCCCGCCAGCAACGGGGCCTCGGCATCTACGCCAACGCGTACCGTCAGCGGCTGCTCGAAACGCTGATCGATTCCTACGAAAAGACCCGGGCGGCGATGGGCGAGGCGGCTTTCGAGGCGGCCGCGCTCGCCTACATCGCCGCGCACCCGCCGACGACGCGCAGCCTGCGCTGGTACGGCGAGCATGTCGATGCGCATCTGACCGCAGGCGGCCCCGATCGCGCTGCCTCGCCCGCGCTGGCCGAACTGGCCCGGCTCGACTGGGCGCTGCGCGGCGCATTCGACGGTCCCGATTCCGAGGTGCTCGACGCGAGCGCGTTCGCCGACTTGCCACCCGATGCCTGGGCCACCTTGCGCCTGGTGCCGGTGCCGACGGCGCGCTTGCTGGTGTTTGGGCACAACACGGTGGCGGTGTGGCAGGCGCTCGACGACGACGCGGTGCCGCCCGATCTGCAGGCCGCTGTGGCGGAGGTCGACTGGCTGATCTGGCGCAAGGGCTTGCAGCCGCATTTCCGGTCGCTGCACCGCACCGAAGCGACGCTGCTGCGCGCGATGCTCGATGGCTCGACTTTCGCGCAGGCCTGTGCGCTTGCCGAGGCCGCAGTGTCTGCCGAGCGTCACACCGAAGAGGAGGTGTCGATGTTGATCGGCGGCTTCATGCGGCAGTGGCTCGACGACGGTCTGCTGGCACGCATGGTGCTGTCGCCGTCGCGTTGATTGCAAGCCTGCGGCGGCCACCGGTGAGCCGACGGCAACGCTGAACAAGTCCCCGCCATGCGCACAGCGCAGACGTGGTCAGCGTTGCCCAAAATCATTGGGGCATCGGTCGGTGGGTACGATTGCGCATGGTCATGCGTCGCGGCCGGGTCGAGGCCAGCGTCGGCTGCGACTTCGTGCACCTTGACAACCGATCGCGCTTCGCGCATCCCAGGTTTTTCCTCAACACCCAAGGACCCCCGATGAAACTGATGGACTACGGCGTGAAGCCGATCGATTTTCAGAACCCTGCAATCAACCCAAGGGTCGCGCCGACCAATGCCCTGTCGCGCCGAACCTTCGTGACGACCTCGCTGGCGTCGGGCTTCGCGGTGGCGTCGAGCCCGGTGCTCGCGCAGGCGATCACCACCGACACGAAAGGGCTGGTCGCCGGTGAGGTGAGCATCCCGGTGGCCGACGGCCAGATCCCGGGCTACCGAGCGATGCCCGCCAAGCCCGGCAAGCATCCGGTGCTGCTGGTGGTGCAGGAAATTTTCGGTGTGCACGAGCACATCAAGGACGTGTGCCGCCGCTACGCGAAGCTGGGCTACTACGCCATTGCACCCGAGATGTATGCGCGCCAGGGCGATGTCTCGAAGCTGACCGACATCGGGCAGATCATCTCGACCGTGGTCTCGAAGGTGCCCGACGCGCAGGTCAACGCCGACCTCGACGCGGCGGTGGCCTTTGCACGCGCCAGCGGCCGCGGCAACACGGCGCGGCTCGGCCTGGTCGGCTTCTGCTGGGGCGGCCGCGCGGCCTGGGTGTATGCGTTGCACAACCCGAAGCTGAAGGCCGCGGTGGCGTATTACGGCCTGCTCGACGGAATGAAGTCCGACATCAAGCCGCAAGACCCAGTCGATTTCGCCGAGCAGTTGAAGGTGCCGGTGCTGGGCCTCTACGCGAGCATCGACAGCTTCATCAAGCCGGAGGTGATCGACAAGATGACGGCTGGCCTGCGCGCCTCGGGCAGCGGCTCGGAAATCGTCGTCTTTCCGAACGTCAACCACGGCTTCAACGCCGATTACCGCCCCACCTACGACAAGACCGCAGCCACCTACGCGGCCAAGCTGGCGCACGACTGGTTGAAAGAGCGCGGCGTTTGATTTGGCGAGGCGCTGCGGTGAGTCAGACCTTCGTCGAATTTGAAGCCGAGGCCCACCGTGCGGGCTTCGACGAGGTGTTGGAGCGGGCCTGGGCGCCCTCGACCGTGCTCGATATCCACCGGCATCCGTTTGCACTGAAGGCGATGGTGGTGCACGGCGAAATGTGGCTCACGGTGGGTGAGGGCACCCGCCATCTGCAGGTCGGCGACACCTTCGCGCTCGATGCCGAGGTGCCGCACGCCGAGCGCTACGGCGCGGCGGGCGCTACCTATTGGGTCGCTCGACGCAACACCCGTCAACCGCCGTCCGGTTTGGGATAGCGCCTGCTCGATGGCCCGGCCTTCATCACCTGGCCCGGCACCGGGTGGCCGACGATCTCGGGCAGGCTGCGGGCGAGTGCCAGCAGGCATTCGAGGTCGATGGCGGTGCGGCGGCCCATCGCCTCGAACATGTGGACCAGGTCTTCGGTGCACACATTGCCGCTGGCGCCGGGCGCATAGGGGCAGCCGCCCAGCCCGCCGAGTGACGCGTCGAAGTGCGTGATGCCGACATCGAGCGCGGCCAGCGCGTTGGCCAGCCCCATGGCGCGCGTGTCGTGAAAGTGCGCGGTGAATGTGACCTGCGGCCAGCGTGCGATCACGGCACCGAACAAGCTGCGCACCTGCGCCGGGTTGGCGACGCCGGTGGTGTCGCACAAGGCCACGCGGGTGATGCCGAGCGCGACGAAGTGCTGCACCAGATCGAGCACCTGCGCCTGCGGCACCTCGCCATCGAATGGGCAGCCGAACGCGGTCGACAGTGAAGCGCTGATCTGCGCTCGCCCAGCCACCACTCCCACGATGTCGGCGAACTGGGCCAGCGATGCGTGCTGGCTCATGCGCAGGTTGGCCTGGTTGTGCGATTCGCTGGCCGACATCACCAGGTTCAGCTCATCGACACCGGCTGCCAAAGCGCGCTGCGCGCCGCGCGCATTGGGCACCAGCGCGGCGTACTCG
The DNA here is from genome assembly GCA_031390425.1 of Rhizobacter sp. Lineage (GTDB taxonomy): Bacteria > Pseudomonadota > Gammaproteobacteria > Burkholderiales > Burkholderiaceae_C > PBB1. The sequence goes on along the minus strand of JANMTL010000237.1, from coordinate 1,830 downwards.
ACACCGGGCACGCGATCGATGCGGCGCATCACCTCTTCGGCATCGGCCAGCGCCGGGATCGCCTTGGGCGACGAGAACGAGGTGACCTCGATTTTGGACAGGCCGCTGCGACTCAGCGCATTGACCAGCGCGATCTTGCGGTCGGTCGGCACGAACACCGCCTCGCTTTGAAAACCGTCGCGCACGCAGACCTCTTGAATGCGCAGCGGCTTGCTCTCGCAGGATGTATTCATCGCTTGAACTCCGGGGCTACAACTTCGCACCGACCGAATGCATGCGCCCGTCAGCATAGAGCAGCGGCGCCATCGCATCGGCCACCCGCACCGCGGTGACGGCTGCGATCACGACCGAGTGCGTGCCGACGGTGGTGACCGACACGACCTCGCAAAACAGGTTGCTTTGCGCGCCGTTCAGGTAGGGCAGGCCGCTCGCGTCTTCGCGCCCCCAGTCGCCGGTCTCGAACCGGGTTTCACCGGTCTTTTGACCGCTGAAGCAGGCGACCAGCGGATGATGTTCGAACATCAACACGTTGACGCAAAACCGGCCACTGGCGAGCAACGGCGCGTGAAGGCTCGCACCCTGGTTGACGCAGATCAGCAGCGTCGGTGGGTCCATCGTGACCGAGTTGACTGCGGTGGCCGCCATGCCGTGGCGCTTGCCGCTGGCGTCTGCGGTCGTGATCAGCGTCACCGTGGCGGCGGTGCGGCGCATTGCCAGGCGGAAATCCGCTGCCACCGTGTTCGCGTTGTCGTCTGCGCTGTCTGTCACGTCGTGCCCCTCGTGTCACTCGTTCAACGCTTGCGCGCGATCACCATGTAGTAGCTGCACGCCGTGCGGCGGTCGTCGTTGACGAAGCGGTACGGCGTCTTGACTTCGAAATACATCGAGTCGCCCGATTTCAGTTCGTGCGGCTCCTCGTCGGCATACACCGTCAACCGGCCGCTGCACACCGTCAGGTATTTTTCCGTCGGCGCCGCACAGGCCGGCAGCACACCGGTCGAGCGGCCGGCCGGCAGCCGGTGCAGCACGAACTCCAGCCCATTGTCGAGGTGCGCGGGCGACAGCACCCAGCGCTCGAAGCCGGTCTCGGCATCGCGAAAGGCCAGCCGCTGCGCCGCCCGGATGATGACCACGCTGGACGCGTCGGGCTCGGCGCCGAGCAAGCCGGACAGGCTGATGCCGAAGCCGCCTGCGATGCGCATGATGATCGGCAGCGTCGGGCTTTTCTCGCCACGCTCGATGGTCGACAGCATCGCTCGGCTGACCCCACACTGCCTGGACAACTGCTCCAGAGTCAGCCCCGACCGGGCTCGCAGCGCCTTGATGCGCTGCCCGAGCGCGAGGCTGATCGAAGCGTCGGACGGCCGCGCGTCGCCGATCGGGCGGGGCGCTGGCCTGGGGGTTTGTCGGGAGGTGGAGGGCGGGCTGGGCATTCTGAAAATTCTTCCTTAGTGGACGTTCGCAGTCTATCTGCGCACTCGTTCATCGACGACGCTTCCGCGTGGAGCTGAGGGAAAGTCAGGAGGCCACGCCGAGCTTGCCCGCTTGACAGGGGCGGACGCGGCGAATTAACTTATCCACTATCGAAGAATCAGCCGAACCCGGAGACATCGCATGACCGCAACCCGCCCGAGCCACATCGCCGTCAACCCGATGCACGCGTCGCCCAATCGCATGAAGCTGGGCGTGTTCGCCATCAATGCGCACGGCGGCTGCGCGATCACCACCGCACCCGAGGTGCACCGGGCCGACGCCTGGAAGACCAACCTCGAGACGATGCAACTCGCCGACCGCGCCGGGTTCGAGGCGGCGATCCCGATCGGTCGCTGG
>JANMTL010000066.1:0-3910 GCA_031390425.1 Rhizobacter sp. | reverse complement strand
GACAGCGCGCAGCCTGGCGGCTGCGGTCGACCTCGGGCTGCTGTCGTCGGTGCGCGATCTCGGGCTGCTGCATCGCGCGCTGGCCGAAGCCGACATGTTCGGCGACGCCGGGCAGGCGCTGGCGATGGCCGAGCGCGAACGCCACCGCACGCTGGCGCGCATCGCCCGGTTGATCGACGCGCCCTGACCGGCGAGGCTGCTAGCACCGGTTGTCGTCCGAGACACAGGGCCGACTGTGGCTTCTGGCAAGGTTCAGATCTATCCGCAACGCGGCCACCAGCTTGGAGCACATGCTGGTGCCACGATCGGCGTGCAGCGTAAGTAGGCCGGGCACGACTTCGTGACGTGCCACCGAAACAGCAATGAGTTGCTGGGCGAGGTCTGCGGCCTCGCGGTTGGCGATCAAAAACCCTTCGAGCGGTGCTGGCCGATGTGGCGCGTGCAGTTCGGCGATCTGCGCCCGGCTGCCACGCTGGTCTGCGTCCGGCTGACCGATCCGCACATGAAAAATCGAGATCGAGGTCAGCGCGCTGAAGCGCGCTTGACGGCGCGGTCAGCGCGGTGTCGATCAGCCGCGTTTGCGCCGCGCGACCACGAACCCTGCGGCCAATCCGACCAGCATCAGCACATAGGTTTGCGGCTCCGGCACAGCTGCCGCACTGCCGTATTGAAGGTGATCGACTTCGATGCCACCGCTGCTGTTGCTGATGAAAATGGCCGAGACGCCCGCCGTGTTCACCACGCCGAAGAAGCGGTCTTCTGCCGTTTCCCCGTTGTTGGAAAAGTCGACGAAGCCGCTGCGTGTTTGCGTGAACAGCAGGTCACCGCTGCCACCGGGGCCGAAGGCCGAGAACGTGACCGAGGCAGCGCCGCCAGCATCCGTCCAGACAATGCCGGCGCTGGTGGGCAGCGAGCCGAGCGCCGCAGCGCTGAAGGTGAAGGTGACGCCGCTTGAACCCGCCCCGGAGAAATACGAGTCGCCGAGCAAGCCACTGCCGTCGACCACGCCGTCGTCGGCATCGACCGAATCGTGGATCGACGGGCCGAACACCACGCTGGTGACGCCGCCAGCACTGCCGCTGACGCCGGGCACATTCAGCAAGTGATCCTCGAAGGTTTCAAGGTGGAAGTAGTCGAAGCTGCCGCCAGAAAACGGGCTGTCGGCAAAGCTGAGATAGGCCGTCGGTTCGAGGAAGGTGGCCGCCGCGCGGGCATCGCTGCTGTAGGTTCCCAACGCCAGGCTGGTGGCGATCAAGGAGGCGAAGAGGTGTTTCATGGGCAGGCTCCAGGTCGTAGTCAACAGGGAAGTCGACTGTCTGCTGACCGCGCCCCCGCGTCAACGCGCCGGCGTGTCATCGACCCCCCCCAATTTAGGGGTTGGTTTGGCAACGCCCGTCTGAACGCGTCGCTGATGGGAGCAGCGTGCATTCGCCGCTGCACTGCCGCGCCGCCATCCACCAGCGACAAAACGTGTACGGCGCCTTGCGCGCGGCTGCGGCGCAACCGACAAGTCGGTCGAAGCACTGGTTTTGTACCTGAAGGTGCTGCGCGAACGGGGCGCTTGATGTTTGTCGAAGCGACAGTTGCCGATCGCCGAGTAAAGCTCCAGATCGCCGCCGGCCGTCGCCTGCGTTGCGTTTCGCAGGTAGGCCTACGGCCGGTTCCGGCCTCCAGGCCGAAGTCGGCCTGCTGAAGGTGCAGGCCGAAACGTTCGACTGCACCATGGCGCGTCTCACCGAGCGCTCAGGCGGTCTGCGAGCGCTGCATCCATCGCCTCGCCAGCGCGCTCGAAGGCGTCCGCGCGCACGTGCTGACGCTCGATCTCCGAACGGAGCAGGGACGGCGAGATGGTGCCCAGCGCGAGGCATTCGCCGAGCGAGCGAAAGAAAAGCCGCTCCTGCGCCGGATCGGGATGCGCCTCGTAACGGCCGTGGGGGCTGGCGCCGGTGATCGCCGACATCGACCGGCGCAACGCCGCGCCAATGCGCTTGCCGGGAGTCGTGCCTCGGGGCGTGAAGTCGACGGGCAAACCGGTCTTCCACGGCTGCGTGCGACGGTGGGTGTTGTGCAGCAGCCGGGTGTCGCCTTCGAGGCGGTCGAAATCATTCCACTGCGCTTCGAGCGCTGCGACGCTGCCGGGTGGCTCGAGCAACAGCCACATCCAGTCGCGATAGTCGCGCTCGCCCCGAAACACCTTCTCGAAGTCTGCCTCCCATTGCCAGTGCTTCAGGCGCGCGCAGTCCAGCAGCATCACGCTCGATGCGTAGTGCAGCGGCCGCCGGGCGTCGCCGGCCATCTGGCGCGCCATCACGGCCGCGCCTTTCATGTCGCGCTCCAGCAGTTCGTTGATGTCGGCCAGCGCGAAGACGTCCGGGTCGGTGAGCACCGCCCGGCCGGCGAAGCCCATCGACTCGGGCACCGCAAAGCGCAGCGGCGTGAACGATTGCAGATCGTCGTTGCGCCAGACGACCCGCTTGCCCTCCCGCAGGTAGCGCCTGCCCTCGAAGCGCTCGAGCGCCGGGAAATCGGGGGTTTGCAAGATGCGCACGTCGAAGCGCTCGGGCGCACGGCTGTGGCGCAGCAGCGCATGCTGAGCGACGAGCGCGCCGATGATCTGCTTGGGATTGGTGTGGATGTAGACCGCGTTGCGCATGTCGAGAGTCGGGGCTCGGGGGTCGGCAGATTCGACCGATGAAATGTTAACCGTCGAGCGCGCGGCAGCTATCCTGAGCGGCTTGCCTGCGCCGTGCGGCGCCGTTGTCTGCTTCCCCTTGCCTTTTCGATGACCGCTTCGCAGCCCCCTCTTGAAGAACCCGACCCGCGCGCACCGCTGGCGGCGGTGACCGGCGCAAGTGGCTTCATCGGTCGGCATCTCGTTCGCGTGCTGGCCGACAACGGCTGGCGCGTGCGGCTGTTGCTGCGGCGCGATCCCGTCGTTGCCGAATGGCGTGACTGCCCGCTGCAAATCGTGGCCGGATCGCTGCGCGACACCACAGCGCTCGAGCGGCTGGTCGAGGGCGCCAGCGCGGTGATCCACGTCGCGGGCCTGATCAAGGCCGCGACCCGCGCCGAATTCTTCCGCGTCAATCGCGACGGCACCACCGCAATGGCCGCAGCGGTGCAGCGCAGCGCGCCGCGTGCCCATTTCCTGCACGTCTCCAGCATCGCCGCGCGCGAGCCCCTGCTTTCGGATTACGCCGCGAGCAAGCGCGCCGGCGAAGGCGCCGCGCGCGATGTGCTCGGCGAGCGCGTGACGGTGTTGCGGCCGCCCGCGGTGTACGGCCCCGGCGATCGCGAGACCCTGCTGTTCTTCCAGCTCGCACGGCACCGATTCGTGCCGCTGCTGGGCTCGGCGCACGCGCGCGCGGCGATGATTCACGTGCACGACCTCGCGCGCCTGATCGAGACGCTGGCCTCCGACACACCGCGCGGTCGGGTGCTCACCGCCGCCGATGCGCGTCCCGAGGGCTATCGCTGGGACGAGGTGCTGGGCGCGGCGGCGCGCGCGGTGGGCAACGAGCGAGCGCTCCTGGTGCGCGCTCCGCTCGCGCTGCTGCGCACACTGGCGCTGGCAGGCGACGTCGGTCGCCTGCTGGGTGCGGCCCAGATGCTGAACTCGCAGAAGCTGCGCGAACTGCGGCACGAAGATTGGTCGGCGATGCCGGGCGAGCTGGCGCAGCCGCCGACGTGGGCGCCTCGGTTCGATCTGGAGTCCGGCTTTGCCGACGCGGTCGCCTGGTATCGACGCTGCGGCTGGTTGCCGACCTAAGGCAACGCTGAACAAGTCCCCGCCATGCGCGTTCGAGTCCAAAACGGAGTGAGTTGTGCGCCAACGTTGCGCGTCGTGTGCCCGAAGGCACACGCAAGCGACTTGGTGCGCAAATCGCCCGTTTTGGGCCGAACCCCTTCG
>JANMTL010000051.1:0-13266 GCA_031390425.1 Rhizobacter sp. | reverse complement strand
GCTGAAGGAATTCGGTGGGTGTTCTCGAGCCAGAGCCTTTGAAGTAGGTGTGTAGCCGAAGCGAGCGGCTCAAATGGCTGGTGTTCGGCCCCTCTTCTTTGGTGACTTTCTTCTGGGGCAGCAGAAGAAAGTTACCCGCCTGTCGGGGCGGGACCCGACGCAGTGCAACGGAAAGACACAGCCCCATGCCGGGCAAGCAAAAACAACCCGACCGCCGCCGGACAATAGAGCGGATATGCATCTGCTGATCCCCCACGCCAGCGCTCTCTCCGAGGCCAGCGCCCACACGCTGCGTGACCTGACCCTGCCGAATCTGGCGCATCTGATGGCGGTGTTGCAAAGCACGACGCGTGACAGCGACGACGAATACACGCTATCGCCACCGCACGAGCGCGCTCTCGCGACGACTCACGGCTGGCACGGCGCCGACGGTCGCTGGCCGTGGGCCGCGTTGCGGGCCGCAGCCGATGGCATCGACCCAGGCCAGCGCCCCTGGGGCCTGCTGACCCCGGTCCACTGGCATGTCGGCCGCGAACACATCTCGCTGGCCGACCCGTCGGCGCTGGACTTGTCCAACGACGAATCACGCGCGCTGTTCGATGCGGTGCGGCCGCTGTTCGAGGGCGATGGCGAAGGCGTCTCGTTGACGTGGGCAGCAGCCGATCGCTGGTACCTCGCACACGATCACCTGGCCGATCTGCCCTGCGCGTCGATCGACCGCGTGATCGGCCGCAACGTCGATCTGTGGCTGCGAGGCGACCCGCAGGCCTCTGCCGAGCAAATGGCGCGCACGCGTTGGGTGCGAAGGCTGCAGAACGAGGTGCAGATGCTGCTGCACCAGCACCCGGTGAACGACGCCCGCGAGGCGCGCGGCGCGCTGCCGGTCAATTCGTTCTGGCTCAGCGGCTGCGGCCGAGCACAGCCCGCGACGGCTGCGGTGACGGTCGACGTCCGCCTGCGAGCGCCGCTGCTGGCCGAAGACTGGGCCGGTTGGGCTGATGCGTGGCGCGCACTCGACAGCGAGGTGCTGGGCCCGCTCGCTGCGCAGGCTACGCACGGCCACGCGATCGCATTGACGCTCTGCGGAGAACGCGGTTGGCAACGCTACGACGAGGTGCCGCGATCGCTGTGGCAGCGCCTCGGCGACCGCTTCAAGCACGTCGAGCCGCACACGGTGCTGAGCGCGTTATGACCGCACCGACCCTCACGCTGCGTACCCTGTCCCCGCGCGCCGCGTGGACGCTCGAACAAGCCGGCGTGCACCCGCTGCTGGCTCGGCTGTTCGCGGCGCGCGGCGTGCGTGGCATCGACGAGCTCGACGACGGCTTGGCGCGCTTGCTGCCGCCGTCTGATCTGCTCGGCGCCGCGGCCGCCGCCACGCTGCTGGCCGATGCGCTGCGCGATGGCCTGCGGCTGTGCGTCGTCGCCGACTACGACTGCGACGGCGCCACCGCCTGCGCGGTCGCGTTGCGCGGTCTGGCGCTGCTGGGCGCGGCACCCGGCACGCTGGGCTACGTGGTACCCGACCGCGCGGTGCACGGCTACGGCCTGACGCCCGCGATCGTCGATCTGGCGCTGGCGCAGGGCGCGCAGGTGCTGGTCACGGTCGACAACGGCATCGCCAGTTTGGCCGGGGTGGCGCACGCCCGGGCCATGGGCCTCGCGGTCGTCGTCACCGACCACCACCTGCCCGCACAAGCCGACGACGAAATCGTGCTGCCCGACGCGAATGTGATCGTCAACCCGAGCCAGCCGGGCTGCGGCTTCGCGAGCAAGCACCTGGCTGGCGTCGGCGTGATGTTCTATGTGCTGCTCGCGCTGCGCAGCGAGTTGCGGGCGCGCGGTGTCTATGCGGATTCGTCGGCTGCGCCCGGCTCGGCCCCCGCGCAGCCGAAGCTCGACAGCCTGCTCGATCTGGTCGCGCTCGGCACGGTGGCCGACGTGGTGCGGCTCGACGCCAACAACCGGCGGCTGGTCGCGCAGGGGCTCAAGCGCATCCGCGCCGGCCGCATGCAACCCGGTGTCGCCGCGCTGTTCGCGGCGGCGGGCCGCGACCCGTCGCGCGCAGCCGGTTTCGACTTCGGTTTCGCGCTCGGCCCGCGCATCAACGCGGCGGGGCGGCTGTCCGACATGACGCTCGGCATCGAATGCCTGCTGACCGACGACCCGGCGCGCGCTGCGAAACTGGCACAGCAGCTCGACGCGATCAACCGCGAGCGGCGCGAGGTCGAGACCGGCATGCGCGAACAGGCCGAAATGCTGCTCGACGTGTTGCTGCAAAAGCTCAGCGACCCGACTGCCGCACCGCCCGCGTTGGCGATCTACGGTCGTGAGTTTCACGAAGGCGTGGTCGGCATCGTCGCCTCCCGTTTGAAAGAGCAAGTGCATCGCCCGACCTTCGTGTTTGCGCGCGGGCAAGACGGGTTGCTGAAAGGCTCGGGCCGCTCGATCGAAGGATTCCACCTGCGCGACGCACTCGACCTGGTCAGCAAACGCCACCCGGGCGTGCTGAAGAAATTCGGGGGCCACGCGATGGCGGCCGGCTGCACGATCGATGAAGCCGATTTCGCCACCTTCGACGCGGCGTTTCAACGGGTCGCGCTCGAAGGGCTGGATGCCGCAACTCTGCAGCGACGCGTGCTCAGCGACGGGCCGCTGGCCGTCGAACACTTCACCACCCAAGTCGTGCAGTCGCTGAACGCGCAGGTCTGGGGCCCGTCGTTCGAGGCACCGCTGTTCAGCGACGACGTCGAGGTGGTGTCGCAGCGGCTGGTCGGCGAAAAGCACCTGAAGCTCAGTGTCAAGCACGCGGGCACGCTGCGCGACGCGATCTGGTTCGGCCACGTCGATCCGCTGCCCGCGCGGGTCACGCTGGCGTATCGGCTCAGCATCGACGAGTACAACGGCCGCCAGCGGCTGCAAATGATCGTCGAGGCCGCGCAAGCGACTGCTGCTGCGCCGTTGCCAGCGGCGCGTTGAACCCCGGCGCTGCGCACGCGTCAGATCACGGCACCTTGATCCTGCCACTTCGGAACCCACCATGCGCCGTGCCCTGTTGCTGATCGCTTTCGCCCTGTCGTCGATGTCGCCGCTGGCCGTGGCGCAAGAGCTGCGCCCCGTCACCGTGGCGAGCGGGCTCGACCGCCCGTGGGGTCTGGCCTTTCTGCCCGGCGGCCGCATGCTGGTGACTGAGCGGCCCGGCCGACTGCGCATCGTCGGCGCCGACGGCACGCTCAGCCCGCCGATCCTGGGATTACCGCGCGTGGACGCGGTCGGCCAGGGCGGTCTGCTCGACATCGCGCTCGACCCGAAGTTCAGCGACAACGCGCGGGTCTATTTCAGCTACAGCGAACCGGGCGACGACGCCAATGGCCAGCGTGGCAACAGCACCGCCGTGGCACGGGCACAACTCGACGGCAACCGGCTCGTCAACCTGCAGGTGATCTTTCGCCAACGGCCGAAGGTCGCCAGCTCGGCCCATTTCGGCTCGCGGCTGGTGTTCGCCCGCGACGGCCGGTTGTTCGTCACTTTGGGCGACCGCTACAGCCGCCGCGACGACGCGCAAACGCTCGACAACCACCACGGCAAGCTGGTGCGCATCGAAGCCGACGGCAGCGTGCCGACCGACAACCCGTTCGTCGGCCGCCCCGGCGCGCTGCCCGAAATCTGGACCTACGGGCGCCGCAACCTGCAAGGCGCAGCCCTGCATCCGGCGACCGGCGAGCTGTGGACGCACGAGCACGCGCCGCAAGGCGGTGACGAGATCAACATCGAAGTCGCGGGCAAAAACTACGGCTGGCCCGCCATCACGCACGGCCGCGAGTACGGCACCGGGCTGAAGATCGGCGACGGCACCACCCGCGCCGACGTGCCGCCGCCGCTGACCGTGTGGATCCCGTCGATCGCCCCCAGCGGCATGGCCTTCTTGACCAGCGACCGCTACCCGGGCTGGCGGGGCAGCCTCTTCGTCGGCGCCTTGCGCGGCCAGGCTTTGGTGCGGCTCGAATTGGACGGCAGCAAAGTGGTGAAAGAGCAGCGCTTGCTGCAAGGTCTGGGCGAACGCATCCGCGACGTGCGGCAGGGCCCCGACGGCTGGCTGTATGTGCTGACCGACAGCCCGCAGGGCCGGGTGATCCGGCTGGAGCGCTGAATCGCACGCATCGCCGCATCAAGTGGGCGTGACATTCAGCCGAAGACCTTGCGACATGCCGAGACACCGCCGCCATCAGTCATCGACGGCCTCCCTACAATCAAAAAGTGAACATGCCTACCGCCTGGACAAACGCCGACCTGCACTGCCATTCGTGTGTGTCGGACGGCACGCTGGAGCCCGAAGCGCTGGCCGCTCGCGCCAAAGCCAACGGGGTCGAGCTGTGGGCGCTCACCGACCATGATGTGGTCGACGGACAACGGCGGGCCCGCGATGCGGCGCTGGCCGTCGGTTTGCCTTACCTGGCCGGGGTGGAGATTTCGGTGACCTTCGCCGGGCTGACGGTGCACATCGTCGGGTTGGGTTTTGATGCCGACGATGCGATGCTGGTGAACGGGCTGGCCGCGACGCGCGGCGGTCGCATCGCGCGTGCCCATGAGATGGCCGAGGGCTTGGCGAAAGCCGGCATCCAGGGCGCCTTCGAAGGCGCGCTGACCTACGCGGGAAACCCCGAGCTGATCGCCCGCACGCACTTCGCGCGTTACCTGGTCGAAACCGGCTATTGCGCCAACACGCACGAGGTGTTCCGCAAGTACCTGGTCGAAGGCAAGCCGGGCTTCGTCGAGCACCGTTGGGCGACGCTCGGCGACGCAGTGCGCTGGATCAGCCAGGCTGGCGGCATCGCGGTCATCGCGCACCCGGGTCGCTACAAATTCACCGTCAACGAAGAGTACGCGCTGTTCACCGAATTCAAGGCCCACGGCGGGCGCGGGGTCGAGGTGGTGACCGGCAGCCACACCAGCGCCGACTACGTGAAGTACGCCGACATGGCGATCGAATTCGACTTGCTCGCTTCGCGCGGCAGCGACTTCCACAGCCCCGAAGAAAGCCGCACCGACCTCGGCACCCTGCCCGCCCTACCGGCCCGGCTGACGCCGGTGTGGGAGGCGCTGATGGATCGGGTGCAACGGGTGGGGTGAGGCGGCTTGCGGCTGCAAGGCAGCGGAGGCGCATGTGTTGAATCGGTGCCCGTTGAACACAGCGATGCTGGCCGCAGAAAATAGGCACACCACATTGCTGTTGCCAACTGTTCGGGAACTTGTGATGCAGCAGGCTCTGACGAAACCCGTTGATGCAGCTGGTACTTCTGAACGGTGTTGAAGATGGTTACGCAGCACGGTTCGGAGTTATGGCGTACGACTGGGCCCTACAACATGTTATTGCCCCATGGGAGACACGCGCATGAGTACGGTTCGAGCCTTTGGCGTAGGCCTTGCACTTCTCGTCGGAGGAATCATCGCGCATGCACAAGACGACCTCTCTGCTCGTGGTCTGCTGTCCGTCGCAAAGATGGCCGACACATGCGGAGTCCTCGATTCAATGATTCAGCTCCAAAAGACAACAAAGCTGCCGGGCGGCGATGACTTCGTAGTTCGCTTCTGGTCAACTGAGGCCGCGCGGCTCGGCATGACCGTCCAGCAACTCTCTGAGAAGTGCAACCGGAGCGTCGCAGCCTATACCCAACTTTGGTCTGCGGCGGAGTCATCGGATCCAAAGAAGTGATGGTCTTGTTGCCGACTGTGGGGCACAACACGTCCATCGCCCGCCGCTCATGTCAAACGCTAGACCACAACAACCATCAGCGACAGATGCCCGTCGTTCGCAAGAAAATCGCAATCCTTCCATTTGGAGCCACACCATGCAGCTCACCGCCGTCCTGACGCGCGCCGAAGAAGGCGGGTTCGTTGCATTGAATCCCGAGACGGGCACCACCACACAAGGCGACACCGTGGAAGACGCCGTGGAGAATCTCAAGGAAGCGACCGCCTTGTATTTGTCCGAGTTTCCGATGCCCGCCATCGGCCATCCGGTCATCACCACCTTCACGGTGCCTGAGCCGGTGCATGCCTAAGGCAACGCTGAACAAGTCCGCGCCGTGCGCGGCGGAGTCTTTGCGGGATGAGGCGCAAGGCGCGAAGTCGGGGTCGGGCTCTCTGCCCGCCCCCGGCTTCGGAACGCGGCGCATCGCCCGCAAAGGCCCGCCCCCGAAGGGGTTCGGCCCAAAACGGGCGATTTGCGCACCAAGTCGCTTGCGTGTGCCTTCGGGCACACGACGCGCAACGTTGGCGCGCAACTCACTCCGTTTTGGACTCGAACGCGCATGGCGGGGACTTGTTCAGCGTTGCCCTAAGCTGCCGCACCTCTCGGGCGCCGAGATTCAGCGCGCGCTGGAGAAACTCGGGTTCCAGCAGGTTCGACAAAGTGGAAGCCATGTCGTCCTGAAACGCGAGGCCAACGGCTGCGTGGTTCCACTGCACAGCGAAGTGAAAATCGGCACCTTGGCGGGTCTTTTGCGTCAAGCCGAAGTCTCACCCGAAGAATTCATGCTGGCACTGCGGAAGTAGCGTGTCCCAGAACTTCGAAGTCCACCCCGACAACCCGCAAGCGCGTCTGCTGAAGCAAGCGGCGCAGATCCTGCACGACGGCGGCGTGGCGGCGGTGCCGACCGATTCGAGCTACGCGCTGGTGTGCCGGCTCGACGACAAGGCAGCGGTCGAGAACCTGCGGCGCATCCGCGGCGTCGACGACAAGCACCACCTGACGCTGCTGTGCCGCGACTTGAGCGAACTCGCCAGCTATGCGCGCGTCGACAACCGGCAGTACCGGCTGCTGAAGCTGGGCACGCCGGGGCCGTTCACCTTCATCCTCGAAGCGTCGAAAGAGGTGCCGCGCCGCATCTCGCACCCGTCGCGCCGCACCATCGGCCTGCGCGTGCCCGATCACAAGATGCTGCAAGAGTTGCTGGCGGTCTACGGCGAGGCGCTGCTCGCGACCACGCTGATTCCGCGCGACGAAACCGAGCCCCTGAACGACCCGGACGAGATCCGCGCGCGCTACGAGAAGCTGGTGCAGGCGGTGGTCGATGCCGGTGCCTGCGCGGCGCAACCGACGACCGTGGTCGACCTGACCGGCGACACCCCCGTGCTGGTGCGCATCGGTCGCGGCGATCCGGCTGCGCTGGGATTGCAGGCCGAGTGAGATGGCGCTGGAGGCAAGGCCATTGGCCTTGCCTCCAGCCACTCAGAGGAAGCGTCGATTTGCTTCAGGCGGCACCGTTGAGAGACGGCGCGCGGTTGAAGAACTCATGCACCTGTTCGCCGATGGCCAAGCCCAGCGGCACACCCCCGATATTTTCCGACGCCGACCGGGGCAGACCATCGAAGCGCCAGTGCACCCCCAAATACACGCGGCTGATCGAGTTCTCGTAGACCGCCTGCGCATAGCTGACGAAGTGTCGATCGTGTCGGGTGCGCACGGAACCGTCGCTGTCGACGGCGCGCCCGTCGAGTTCGTCCGACACGAAACTGAAGGCCTCGTTCGCAATCGACGGGGGCACTGCCGATTCGGCGGCCAGCACGTCGGCCACGCTGATCGGTGTGGCATTGGACGCCAAGCGCAGCCGCAGGGTCTGGAAAAGCGCCGCACCGAAGGTGGCGTGGCCAGAGGGATAGGCCGGGAACTGCGGTGTGCCCGGACGCGCGTTGACGCGGTTGGTCTGCGGCGCGCCGAGGGGGGCCCAAAACACATCGCCATCGGGTGCGGGCTCTTCGCGCACGCCGACCACCGGTCGCCACAGGTTGCTGTCGTACTTGTAGTGCCATGCGTCGATGCCCGCATCGGCCATCGCCACGTTGATCTGGGCAAACAGTTCAGCAGCAGCCGATACCGACAAACCAGCGCCGATCTTGCGTGCGATCTGGTTGTACAAGCGCGGCGGCACGCCGATGCCTTGCGCGCCGTCGTAACCCCAGTAGTAGCCGATCAGCGTTTGCTCTGCGCTGCGGCTGCGACGCGCCAGCGCGCCGAAGTCCTTAATTTCGTCATAGTCCAGCCGGTAGTTCGGGTCGGTGAGGTACGAAGGCAGCCCCCTGCCAGGGAATGGAGCCAAGGCTTTGCGCGGGCCGACGAAGTGATCCACGTCGCCCCAATGGCGACCGAGGAAGCCCTGATTCGGGTTGTACGGATCGACGCGGTGGCTGCCGTAGGCCAACGTGGGCGCAGGCGGTGCGGATGCGGTGGCTCCATCGCCGGCCCGCTGCTCCAGCAAGGCCAAAGCGATGTCGCGGCCGAAGTTGAAGCTGGGCGTGATGCCGGTGTCGTTCGAATCCTTGAAAAAGTCTTCGTACAAAGGGTACATGGCGCGCAGCGCGGTGAAGGCAGCGCCGTCGATCGCCTCGTCGAGCTTGACACCGGCAGGCTTGGTGAAGCTGAGGTTGTTTTTCTTTTTGAGGTAGGCCGCACCTGGGCGGTTGACGTAGGCCACCGCGTCGTGGATGGCCAGGTGAACGATGGCCATCGCACGCGAGGTGTTGGTCGGCCCGCCTTGCTGGCCGTTCGCGTAGCCCTGCGAATGGTCGCGGCGCGAGGCCTCCAGCAAAATTGCGTTCCAGTGGAAAACTCGGTTCATGTCGCACTCCTTTAACGGTTGAGGGAGTGCGCAGTCTGCGCAGTTGGTGTGTCGTTACATACCCCTAAAAGAGGCGTACGAGGGACGCAATCGTCTCGGATTTAGGGGGTAACGCTCCAACGGCGAATTCAGCCGTGCGGTGGTTGCGGGGTGCCGCTCAACCGCCGCCCAACACATTCGCAATCTGCTCGGCGTCGAAGCCGACCAGGCGTTGACCGCGCACGAGCAGCGTCGGCGTGCCCGGTGACTGCTGCGCGCGGTAGCTTTCAGCGCAGGCGGCATCGGTCTCGATGAAGCATTCGCTGAACGGGATGCGGTGTTCGGTCATGAACCGGCTGGCGGTCTGGCAGTAGCCGCAGGTCTCGGACGACAGCATCACGATGTCGCCCGGCTTCGCCAACGCGGCCAGCGCGACGCCGACCTGCTTGTCGGTTCGCGACTGCATCGCCAGCAGCACCACGTAAGCCGCAGCCGCGATCAGCAGCGGTCTGAACCAGCGTCGGATCGTCATTCAGAAGGCTTTCATTCAGGCACCGGCCGACAGCGCGGCGGTGACAACGATTTCGATCTTCCAGCCGGGCCGCGCGAGCCGCGCCTGCACGGTGGCGCGCGGCGGCGCGTCGCCGGGCGGCACCCAGTCGTCCCACACCGCGTTCATCGCGTCGAAATCGGCCAGATCGGCCAGGTACAGGGTGGCCATCAGGATGTGCGCGTTGTCGGTGCCGGCCTCCAGGAGCAGGCGATCGACCATCGCGAGCACCTGGCGCGTCTGACCGGCGATGTCTTGCGTGGTGTCGCTGGGCACCTGACCCGCGAGGTACACGACGTTTTGAAAGATGGCCATCTCGGACAACCGATCACCGACGTGAAAGCGTCTCAGGTTCTGTGGCATTGCAGGTCTCTTGTCATGACTCGCCTTCTCAGGGTTCCCGATCTCATCGTTTGGCACCGTGTCGCGCAGACGCCGCAGGCGCCACCGGCGTCGTCTTTTGCCCCAGCTTGCTTTCGGTGCCGTTGAGCAATTTCTGGATGTTCGCGCCGTGCCGCCAGACCAGCAGCAGCCCCATCACGCCCGCCGCGATCGCGATCGGCCCGGCGCCCCAGATCAGCAGTTGATAGAACGGCGCGAACGCTGCGGACACGATAGCCGCCAGCGACGAGTAGCGAAAGAAGTACGCAATGATCAGCCAGGTGAACAGCGTGGCGAGCCCCAGCCACGGGTTCAACCCCATCAGCACGCCCGCAGCAGTCGCCACACCCTTGCCGCCCTTGAAGCCGAAGAACACCGGCCACAGGTGGCCGAGGAAAGCCGCCACGCCGACCATCGCTGCGGTGCCTTCGCCGAGGCCGTACGGAGCGCCGAACGCCGCCACCGCCCACACCGGCATGAAGCCCTTCAAGGCATCGAGCGCCAGCGTCAGCAGCGCGGCGCCCTTGTTGCCCGAGCGCAGCACGTTGGTCGCGCCGGGGTTGCCCGAGCCGTAGCTGCGCGGGTCGCCCAGCCCCATCGCGCGGCTGACCAGCACAGCGAACGACAGCGAGCCGATCAGGTAGGCGGCCAGTGTCGAGGCGAGAGGAAGGAAGTGCTCCATGGGGGCCTGAAAGTGGGATCGATCGTAATTTTGCGCCCTGCGCAAGCGGCGGACAGCGCCCGATCAGCGCTGCGACTTCAACGGCCCCTGCGCCACCGCCGCTCCGCCGGTCGCGCACTGCACCGGTCGCGCGCCGAGCAAGGTGACCAGCACCTTCGGGTCGATGCCGATCAGGTAGCCGCGCTGGCCGCCGTTGATGTAGATGCGCGGCAACTCCAGCACCGTCGCCTCGACGTAGATCGGCATCGCCTTCTTGGTGCCGAACGGCGAGGTGCCGCCGACCAAGT
Organism: Rhizobacter sp.; assembly: GCA_031390425.1. Lineage (GTDB taxonomy): Bacteria > Pseudomonadota > Gammaproteobacteria > Burkholderiales > Burkholderiaceae_C > PBB1. The sequence continues at coordinate 2,769 of JANMTL010000051.1, read as the reverse complement.
AGCCGCTGTGCCGCTGCGCGACCTCGGGCTTGCAGTTCTGCACCTTCTTCGCGCCGATCTGCCGCGCCAGGTTCTTGGTGCTGACCTGCAGATCGCCGTGCATCAGCACCACCAGCGGCTGCGCGGCGTCGTCTTCCATGATCAGCGTCTTGACGACGTGGTGCTCGTCGACGCCGAGCTGGCGCGCCGACTCTGCCGTGCCGCCGCTCTCGAGATAGTCATACAGGTGTTCGGAATAGATCACCGCGCGGCGTTTGAGCAATTGCGTCGCGGGGGTTTCACAGGCGTGTTCTTTGCGGGTCATTGGGGCTCGGGGTTCAAGAAAAGCGGGGCGGGTTCACTGCGCCGGATCGCGGTGCGTCCAGCGGATCGCGTCGATGCGATGGAGCAGATCGGGCGACAGCGTGGTGCCCCAGGCATCCAGATTTTCGTCGAGCTGCGCCACCGAGGTCACACCGATGATCGTGCTGGCCACGCGCGGGCTGGAGTAGCAAAACGCCAGCGCCATCTGCGTCGGCGTCAGGCCGTGCTCGCGCGCCAGCGCGTTGTAGAGCCGCGCGGCGTGCAGCGTCTCGGGCCGTGCCCAGCGCTGCTGCCGCATCGATTCATAGATGGCGATGCGGCCGGGTTTCGCGTCACCGGTGAAGCCGACGGCGTCGTACTTGCCGGTCAGCGTGCCGAAGCCCAGCGGCGAATAGGCCAGCATCGACACTCCCAGCCGGTGCAGTGCCTCGTCGAGCCCGTTGTCGAGCGTGCGGTTCACCAGCGCATACGGGTTCTGCACGCTGACCACACGGGGCAGGCCGTGCACTTCGGCCAAGCGCACGAACTCGCACACGCCCCACGGCGTTTCGTTGCTGACACCGATGCAACGCACCTTGCCTGCGCGCACCAAGGTTTGCATGGCGTCGAGCTGCTCGTGGATCGAAGTCACCGCGCGGTCTTGCCGTGCATCGAAATAGAGCCCGCCGAACAGCGGCACATTGCGCGATGGCCAGTGAAATTGGTAGAGGTCGATCATGTCGGTGCGCAGCCTTGCCAGGCTGTCGTCACAGGCTTGCAGAATCTCGGCCGCGGTGAGGTCCGGACGGCCCTGCCGGATCCAGTCCATGTTGCGCGACGGGCCCGCCACCTTGGTCGCCAGCACCACGCGGTGCCGCAGGCCGGGTCGGCTGGCGAACCAGTTGCCGAGGATGCGTTCGGTGGCGCCGAACGTCTCGGCTCGCATCGGCACCGAGTACATCTCGGCGGTGTCGATGAAATCGATGCCGCGTGCCACCGCATGGTCCAGCAGGGGGTGCGCATCCGCTTCGCCCACTTGCTCGCCGAAGGTCATCGTGCCCAGGCAGACCGGCGTGACTTGCAGCGAGCTTCCCCCCAGAGCGATGCGCTTCATCGGTCGTCGGTGCCGTCTTCAGTCAGCCCGTGCCGGCGGTCCAGCTTTTCCATATGGTGAGCGTAGTAAGCGACGATGATCACGTAGACCAACGGTGCACCCTGGGCACCGACCCAAAAGCTGAACGGCCAGCCGAAAAATGCGACGTTCAGATCGCGTGCAAAGAACCCCAGCACGAAGGTCACGACGAACCAGATCGCCAACAGGATCGCGGTGATGTCGAGGTTCTTGCGCCAGTGGGTCTGGTGTCGTTCGGTCCACGGCATGGGGTCGATCTCCTGCGGTTTCGTGTGGCTGCCGAGCCCCTGCCGCACAGGGGTCGCATGAGAGAATCTACTGCTGCAATTTGAACAGGTATGCACCGTCATGGACGTCGAACACATCAATGCCATAGGCAACCAATTGGCCGACCTGAGCACGCGCACGGTCGACCTCCGGGGGTATCTTTGACTACGACCGCAAAGCACTGCGGCTGAACGAAGTCAACGCGGCGCTCGAAAACCCGAGCGTCTGGAACGAGCCCAAGCGAGCGCAAGAATTGGGGCGCGAGAAGCGCACGCTCGAAGCGGTGGTGCAGACCATCGACCACCTGACCCGCAATCTGGCCGACAACTCCGAGCTGTACGACATGTCGAAGGCCGATGCCGACTTCGACGGGTTGCTGGCGATCGAGGCCGATGCGGCCAAGCTGCAGGAATCGATCGCACAGCTCGAGTTCCGCCGCATGTTCAACAATCCGGCCGACCCGAGCAACTGCTTCATCGACATCCAGGCCGGTGCCGGCGGCACCGAGGCTTGCGACTGGGCCGGCATGTTGTTGCGCCAGTACCTGAAGTATTGCGAACGCAAGGGCTTCAAGGCCACGCTGGAAGACGAAACGGTCGGCGACATCGCGGGCATCAAGAGCGCCACCATCAAGGTCGAGGGCGAATACGCCTTCGGCCTGCTGCGCACCGAGACCGGCGTGCACCGCCTGGTGCGCAAGAGCCCGTTCGATTCGGCCGGCGGTCGCCACACCTCGTTTGCCAGCCTGTTCGTCTACCCCGAGGTCGATGATTCGATCGAGATCGACATCAACCCGTCCGATGTGCGCACCGACACCTTCCGCGCCAGCGGCGCGGGCGGACAGCACATCAACAAGACCGATTCGGCGGTGCGCCTGACGCACCTCCCGACCGGCATCGTCGTGCAGTGCCAGGACGGGCGCAGCCAGCACAGCAACCGCGACGTGGCCTGGAAGCGACTGCGCTCGCGGCTGTTCGACTTCGAAATGCGAAAACGGATGGAAGAGCAGCAAAAGCTCGAAGACACCAAAACCGACGTCGGCTGGGGCCACCAGATCCGCAGCTACGTGCTCGACCAGAGCCGCATCA
>JANMTL010000007.1:0-21689 GCA_031390425.1 Rhizobacter sp. | reverse complement strand
GCGACCGCCGATGCGCAACGAAATGCGGCCGTCCTGCGGCAGGCGCTTCTCGGAGATGTCGAGCTCGGCCATGATCTTCAGCCGCGAGATCAGCGCGGCGTGCAGCGCTTTGTTCGGCTGCACCACCTCGCGCAGCGTGCCATCGACGCGAAACCGCACCGAACTGCTGCGCTCGTACGGTTCGATGTGGATGTCGCTGGCGCCGTCCTTCGCGGCCTGCGTCAGCAGTGCGTTCAGCATGCGGATGATCGGCGCGTCGTTCGACGCTTCCAGCAGGTCTTCGATGGCCGGCAGCTCCTGCATCATCCGGCTCAAGTCCACCGCGCTTTCCACCTCGCCGATCACCGTGGCGGCACTCGACTCGCTGCCCGCATAGGCCACAGCGATGCGGTTGACCAGCGTGGCCGAGGCTTCGCGCTCCAGCGCATCGACGTCGTAGCGCCGCAGCACCTCGGCCAGCGCCGACAGCGACACCGTCTCGGGCGCCCACAGCACCAGCCGGTCACCTTCGTCTTCGAGCAGCACGGTGTGCGCCCGTGCGTAGGCGTAAGGCAGCGGATGGCGGATTCCCATGGTCGTGCGCGCTCTCGAGGTGGGTGAGGCCGTCAGTTCGAGGTCGGCTCACCCGAGCCTGGCGCGCTCGCCGGTGCGGCGCCACCGGACGGCGGCGGCCGGTTGGCCGGCGGCGTCAGCGGCTGCGTCGGGTCTTCGGTCTGGCGCAGCGGTGGAATCACCGGCACGGTGCCGATCGGCATCATCGGGCTGGTCGGCAGTTGCACGTCTTTTTGCTCGCTGCGGATCAGGTCGTAGCGGTCGAGCGACAGCTTGTTCGACGACGCTGCATCGCGCATCACGACCGGCCGCAGGAACACCATCTGGTTGGTGCGCTTCTTGGTCCGCGTCTCGCTGCGGAACAGCGCGCCCAGGTAAGGAATGTCGCCCAGGATCGGAATCTTGGATTTGTCCACCGTGATCGAGTCTTCGATCAAGCCGCCCAGCACGATGATCTGGCCGTCGTCGACCACCCCAGTCGCTTCGATCGATTTCTTGTTCGTCGTCGGCCCGGCGCTCGACGTGCCGGGCGCGGTGCCGGCCGCCAGGCTCGACGACTCCTGGAACAGCGTCATGCGCACGGTGCCGTTTTCGCCGATCTGCGGGCGGATGCGCAGCGTGATGCCGACATCCTTGCGCTCGATGGTCTGGAACGGGCTGGTGGTCGAATTGCCGCCGGTGTTGGTGAACTGGCCGGTGATGAACGGCACGTTGCTGCCCACGACGATCTTGGCTTCTTCGTTGTCCAGCGTGATCAGGTTAGGCGTCGAGACGATGTTGGTGTCGGCGCGCGATTGCAGCGCGCGCGCCACGGCGGCCAGCCCGAAGGTGCTGCCGAAGTTGCGCACCACGCCGATGTTGAGCCCCGGTCCCAGTCCTGCCAGTGCACCGATCGGCGTGGTGGCGCCCTGGTTGGTCAGGATGTTGGTGCCGCCGCCGCCGAAATTCGTGCCGATGCCGCCGATGTATTTGTTGTTGCTGTTGCCGATCGATTGCCACTGGAACCCGAAGTCGGCCGAGTCGTCCCCGGACACCTCGACGATCATGCTTTCGATGAACACCTGCGCCCGGCGCGAGTCGAGCTGGTCGATCATCGCGCGCAGTTGCCGGTACATCGGCTCGGGCGCTGTGATGATCAGCGAGTTGGTCGCCGGATCGGCCTGCACGAAGCCGCCGGTCGAGGGGCCCGCCGACTGGGTCACCGGCGCGGTCGCCTGCGCCGATGCGCCGGTGGCAACGGCGCCACCCAACGGGTTCGGCGCCGACGGCGTGGGCGATGACAGGGTCGAACTGCTGCCGGAAGACGCTGCCCCCGAGCCGCCCGCGTAAGCCGCCCGCAGCACCGCCGCCAATTTCACCGCGTCGGCGTTCTTCAGGTAGACCACCCACAGGTTGCCGCCCGCGTTGCTGCCTTTGGTGGGCTGGTCGAGCTTGGCGACCAGCGCGCGAATGGCGGCCATGCGCGCCGGGTTCGGCGCCCGCACCAGCAGCGAATTGCTGCGCGGATCGACCAGCACCGACGCGTTGGCCGTGCCCGGCGTGCCTTGTGCTGCGCCGGGGGCGGTGTCGGTCAGCCGCTGCACCAGCACCGCGATGTCGCTGGCCACCGCATGGTCCAGCGTGAGCACCTCGACATCGCCCGCCGCCGGGGTGTCCATCGCCGCAATGATCTTGCCGATGCGCTGCAGGTTGTCGGCGTAGTCGGTGATCACCAGCGTGTTGTTGCCGGGGTTGGCGTTGATCGTGTTGTTGGGGCTGATCAGCGGACGCAACACCGGCACCAGATTGTTCGCGTTCTCGTGCGTCAGCCGGTAGATCTGCGTGATGACCTGGTCGCCGCGGCGATTCACCTCACCGACCGACACCGTGCCCGATTGCAGCTTGGCGTCGGCCTCCGGCACCACCTTGAACAGCCCGCCGACCTCGACCACCGTGAAGCCCAGCCCGCGCAGCGCGGCGAGGTAGTTCAGATAGGCCTCGCGCGGAGACAGCGCCTTCTCGCTGTACAGCGTCATCGTGCCCTTGACGCGGGGGTCGACGATGAACTGCTGGCGCAGGATCGCCGCCATCGCTCGCGATACGGCTTCGATGTCGGCGTTGACGAAATTCAGCGTCACCGGCTCGCCCCGAAAGCGATTCGCCGCCGCTTCGCCACCCGCCGCCTGCGCGCGCACCGACGTCGGCCAGGTGGCCAGTGGCGAGATCACCAGCGACAGCGTCAATGGCAGACACACCGCTGCGGTGCCAAGCCGCGAGGCCGGTGCGTGCTGCCAACGCGACAGCCAACGCAGCAACCATCGCGACAGCGGTCGCACGGGGGAATGAACGTTCATGGCTATCCGATCGAAATGACGGACCGCGCGCCGTCGCGCCGCCCGATGATGCTCAGCAGGTTGGTCAAAGCGGCATCGTTGCTGTCGAGCGAATGGGCCTCACCGCGAAAACGCAGCCCGCCGGTGCCCCAGGTGCCGCTGCCGCTGAGCTGCAAGGCGCCCTCCAGCGTCGACAGCGTGATCTGCGCCGTCTCCGTCGACGCCGCTGCAGCGGTCGCGCCGGGCGCCGCGCCTTGCAGCGTCAGGCGGTAGCTGCCGAGGGTGTCCAGCGTCGACAGCGGCGAAGACGCGTTCATCAACTCGACGGTCAGGCCGCCCGCGAGGTGCCAGCCGCCTTGCACCGACCCGACCGAAACGCCGGCGGTTCGCAGGTGCGCCAGGCCGCCGAGTTGCAAGGTGTTCCAGGGGGTGCCGAGGCCCACCAGCCAGCGGGTCGGCCACTGCCCGACCGTGTCGGCCGAGGGTGTCAAGCGGGCACTGAAACCATCGAGGCCCGGCGTCAGCAAGACGCCCACGCTGCCGTTCAGGCAGCAGGGCTGGCTGAGCCGGGCTTCCAGCGCCATGCCCTGCGGACGCACGGTCCACTGGAGCCGACCCGGCAGCGCGCTGGCGTCGCGGCTGCCCGGCCCGCCGGTCAGCACCGGCACCGCGCTGCCGGACCAGACCGTGCCGCGTGCATCGGCCAGCATGAATCGCTGTTGCGTGGCCGCCGACACCGCGTCGGCAAGCCAGGTGGCGGGCGCAAACCAGACGGCGCCGATCAGCACACCGATGACGGCGCCCGCCCAGCCCCAGCGCGCGGAGCCGACGCGCGAGCGCCCCCAGGCCGCTTCAGCGTGACTCGATTCGACCCAGCGGCTGGCGGACAAACCCTGCATCGGCCGTCTCATCGACCACTCCCCAGCACCAGCACCAGCGTGCCCGAGTAGCCCTGTGGGTCGCGCGCGAGCTGCGCATCGGTGGTGCGCGCCCGCGCCGTGCTGCGCGCCTCGGCCAGCCAATTGCGCAGGTCGTCGCCGGACAGGCCCGTCAACGTGACGGTGGCGCGATCGCCCGCCAACACCAGTTTCGCCCGCGACCCCAGCCGATCGGTCGCCGCCTGCAAGGCCGCACCGGCCTGCGCGGTCGACACCGGGGCGGTGTTGCGCAGTTCGGCGGTCTCGGCAGCCAGCCGTTGCATGGCCTGCAACTGGGCGCCCAAACGATCGATCTGGGCCGGTGCGTCGCGCATCGTTCGCCAGGCGGGCTGGATCGCCAGGCTCCACAGCAACAGCGCACCGACGACGCTTCCCGCTGCGGCGACCCCGCTCCGCTCGCGCGGCGCGAGTGCCAGCCAGCGTGCGGCCAACGTGTTGCGCAGCGCGACCCACGCTGCGGGCAGCGCGCTCGAGGCCAGCGGCGCACGCGCTGACGTCGGTGCGCTCTGCGGCCCGCTCATCGAACCAGCGCGGCGGCCGCGCGACTCACGCTGAGCTGCCCGTCGACGGCTTGCACCGCCCAACCGGCGGGCCGCAATTGGCTGCGGAACTGCTCGACGTCGCCTTCGGCCCAGCCGGTGGCCGCCAGCGTCAGGCGGCCGGGCTCGAAACGCAGGTTCTCCACCGGAGGCTGGCTGCTCGGCCAGGCCGCTGCAGCCGCTTGCAGCATCGGCTCGAAATCGGTCTCCGACGGTTGGCCGGCCAGCGCACGCAGGGCGTCCACCTCGCGCTGCATTTGCAGTGGCGCGTCGAGCACCGCGCGCACCTGCGGGAACGCGCCTTGAAGCAGGCTCACCATCGCTTGCTTCTGATCGGCCAGTGCCGAGTTTTGATGCCAGGCCCACGCGTTGAGGCCGATCACCTGCACGGCGACGAGTGCCAGCAAGCCGATGCGCACCGGGCGCCAGGCCGGGCTCAGCCACTGCCGCAGCAGGTCACGCGCCGCGCGGGTGCCGCGGCGACGCGCCGCCAGGTCGAACTGCCGCAGGTTCCACAAGGTGCGCGTGGCCTGCAGCGCAAGCTCGCCGGGCGACACCACCCTCACCGGCGCTTCCAGCCAGCGTTCGGCGGCGGTGGCGACTTCAGGCGTCGCGCTCCAGCGGGTTTCCGGCGCAGCGGGCTGCGGCAGCATCGCACGCGCCAAACCGCCTTGCAGTCGCAGCATCGCGACGCCGTCGGCGTGCGACCAGGTCAGCACCACCTGTTGCCGATCGCCCGCGCCAGCCGAGCCGATCACTTCGCTGAAATGACCGCTCGGCGGATCGTCGGGCCAGGCGGCCGGGACGACCCGGTCGACGAACACCTGCTGCCGTTCGAGCCGATCCAGTTCGGCCTGCAACCAGCGCCGGTCGATCGCAGCGACCCAGGTCGGCTGGCCCGCCGTCGCGTTGGGGGCGAGGGCGAAATGCGTGGCTTCGGCGTCGTCGAGCACCGCTTCTTCGAGCACCCCGGACAGCGCTGCGCGCAGCCGCGCGGGCGGTGCCTTGGGCAAGGTGATGCGGTGCCACGCTATGTCGGCTTCGCTCACCACCGCGATCACGCTGTCGGCCTTCGGCAGCAGTGCGGCACTGCAGCGTCCCTGCGACTGCATCGTGAAGCCGTCGCGGCTGAGCAGGTGGTCGAACTCGTCATTCATCGCCGATGCGACAGCGCCGGCGCTTTCGTGCGCGATGCTGCGGGCTCGAAGGCGGGGACGCGGCGCCAGGGAAATGACGAGGAGGGACATGGATGAGGCAGAAGTCCGGCGGCGCGGAGATTCGCGAGTTTAGAGGCCGGGGGTTGCCGCATTCCGGCGGATCGACCGCTCGCGACCCGCTGCCGCGTGACCGATCGGTCGATTCGAACCGCCCCGGCAAGGGGGGTTCACCCGGCGCCTTCTCGCGGGCCGACCCGCTGGCGTTGCAATGGGGTGATGTCGAGGCCCACGCGTTTGACCAGCGACAGCTCCTCCAGCACCCGGTCGCCGAGCCGCAGTCGCCCGCGCACCTCGAAGAAATTCGACAGCACGCCGACGCGGGTGGGTTCGAGCGTCAGGTTGCCGGCCAGCACGGTCTGGGCCTCGGCCAGCGACTTGAACGGGGTGCGCTGACGCGTTTGCACCAGCCGATCGGCGCCGCCGATGTCCAGGCCCTCGATGCTGGCCGCGATGACTTCGCGCGACGCGGTGTTCAGGTTGACCGCCGTGGTGTCCGGCAGGATCACGACGTAGGGCGCGATGCGGCGCAGCGCTTCGGTGTCCACGCCCAGCCAGGCCAGTTGCGCCACGCTGCGCGGCAGCAGCGGGGGTGAGGCCGAGCGACCTTCGCTGCCCACAGGCGCCAACGCGTCGCGCAGCCCGCTGGCGATGCGCGTCGCCAGCTCGGGCGCGACGCCGATCGACTCGAACAACTTGCGCAGCCCGGCCACCTCGACCGCAACCACCTTGCCGCTGCCGTCGACCAGGTTGCGCAGGTTGTAGCGCGCCTGGGCGTCGGCGATCGCGCCTGACAGAAAGGCTTCGGGTCCGTCGTCGGTGTTGTTTTTGTCGGCCGCGAGAAAGCTCGACAGGCGCGCCTCGGCCAGCGGTGTCGCCCACGGTTCACTCAACGTGGTGGCGCCCCCCGAGCGGGCGTCTTCGCGCAGGATCAGCCGCGCCCAGTCGAGTGCGCCGGTCAGGATCCACGCGGCCTGCGTGCGCGCCCGTTCGGCGGCTTCGACCTGCACCGCGCGCCATTGCTGCCAGACCATCGCCGACGCCAACGTGGTGACCAGCACGACGATCAGCATCGCGGTGAGCAGCGCCGCGCCGCGCTGCGGTTCTCGCAGACGCGCCACGTGGTTCATGGCGGCTGCGGGCCGAAAGCCACATCGCGCGTCAGGGTGCCGTCGAAGCCGTCGCCGCCGACAAAGGTCAGCACCAGACGCAGGCCCGACGGCAGAACAGTCTTGCCGGGACCAGGGGTACCGACCACGTCGCCGCTCGACTGACAGTTGGTCCAGGCATTGCCTCGGTAGCAGTAGAGCTGCCATTGCGAGATGCCGGACCAGGTGCTCAGGGCGCCGGGCGGGTTGCCTTGCAGCGACTGGCTGCGCAGCCAGCTTTCCTGCAACGCGCCGCTGCTGATCGCCGGCGGCCCGGTCCAGCGCACCCATTGATTGCCGCGCGTGTCGCCGCCCGACAGCCCACTCGACGGCTGCAGCGACCAGGCCACCAGTTGAATCCCGTCGTCGGTGCGGCGCGTCAGGCGCAGCGTGGCGCCGTCGAAGGTCAGCGCGGGCACCGCATCGGTTTCCTGCAGCGACGCCAGATCCTGCTCCCACTGGGCCAGCACGGTGCCGAGGCGCAGCGTGCCTTCCATCCGCGCCTGGCTGGCATCGCGGGTGCGCACGATGCCGTCGACGCCCTGCCAGGCCATCAGCGCCAGGGTCGCCATCACGACCAGCGCGACCAGCACCTCGACCAGGGTGAAGCCGCCGTCCATGTGAGCGCGGCGGGCCATCGTCAGTAGCGTGGCAGGATGGTGGTGAGGGTCAGCATCGGTTCGCCCGCCTCGTTGACCATCCGCACGTCGACGCGCCGAAAGCTGGGGTTCGGCGTCGCGCGGACCTGCAAGGTGCCGACATAGCTGCGGCCGAGTTGCTGGCAATTGAAGGTCGTGTCGCCGATGCTCGGATACGCCTTGGCCAGCTTCATCCCGGTCAGCTCGTTGTCGGCGCACCACTGCGCTTCGCTGATCTCGGTGAGCCGTTGTGCGTTGTTCAGCAGCGCGCCCGCCGCCTTGACGCCCGCACCGAGCGTGACCGCGACGATGACCAGCGCGACCAGCACCTCGATCAGCGTGAAGCCGTTGGCTGCGCTCGCACGACCTCGTGCGACAGCGGTGGCCGAGGCTGCGCAGCGCATCAGCGTGCGGCGGCCACCGGCTCGTCGGGGGCCACGGTGAACGGGCCGAGCCCGTCGGTGGCCAGCGTCAAGCGGCGGTCCTCCAGGCTGAGCGCAATGCGCTGCGGGCCGATCAAGGGTTCCGGGCCGAGCACCACGGCCGGGGCGCCGATGACCAGGGCCGTGACGCCCGGGGTCAGCCAGCGCTGCGGCAAACCCGCCGACACCGGCAAACCGACGAACATGAAGTCGGACGCGTCGTCGCCATTGCCTTTTGCCGACCGATCGGCAGCGGCGTTTCGAGGCAGCCACCGCACCGCGAGGCCTGAAGCGCGGGCTTCGGCACGCGCCGATTCGAGCAGCGCTGCCAGCCGCGCAGCTTCGTGTTCGAGCTGGGTCTCCGAGGGGTCGCGCAGCGCGAGGGTGACCAGCGACGAGGCCAGCGCGATCAGCGCGATGACGATCATCAGCTCGATCAGCGTGAAGCCGGCGCTGCGGGGTTTCACCCGCTCACTGCCAGGAGCCGACTTCTGCGTCGTTGGCTTCGCCACCGACCACGCCGTCGGCGCCCAGGCTGTAGATGTCGATGTCGCCTTTGACCCCCGGATTCGCATATTGATACGGACGGCCCCACGGATCGTTGGGCAGCTTGTCCAGGTAGCGTTTCCAGTTCGGCGGGAGGGTGCCGACCGTGGGTTTGGCGACCAAGGCCTGCAAGCCCTGGTCTGCACTCGGGAAGCGCTGGTTGTCGAGCTTGTAGAGCTTGAGTGCCTGCATCAGGTTGTTGACGTCTGTGCGGGCGGCGGTGACGCGTGCATCGTCGGCGCGGTTCAGCACATTGGGCACGATCAGCGCCGCCAGCACGCCGATGATGACCAGCACCACCATCAATTCGATCAGCGTGAAGCCGACCACTCGCGCGACATTCGGTGCGCATTGCAGCCCGCTTCTACAGCGTCTTGGAGCAGACACGGATTGGATTCTGAACATGAAGAAACCTCGGCCGCGCCCGGAGTGCGCAGCGATGTCGACGGATGATAATCGTCGCATGGTGTCCCGCATCTTCGCGTTGCTCGTTTGGGCCTTGGTGGCCGGCAGCGGCGTTTTTTGGAGCCTGCGCTTGTTCGCGCAGCCCGCGCCCGCGCCGGTCGGCGTCGTTGCCGTCAGCGACCTGACGGCAGCCGCCGGCGACCTGTCTGGCCTGTTGGGTTCAGTGCCCGCTGCGGTGGCAGTGGACATCAAGGCGACCCCGGCGCCCGCGCTCAGTGCCCGTTTTCGACTGACCGGCGTCGTCGCCCCCAAACGTCCCAGCGAGCAGGGCCTGGCGGTGATTTCGGTCGATGGCAACCCGCCGCGGGTCTACCGGGTGGGTGCCTATATCGACGGTGATCTGGTGCTGCGGGAAGTCAGCCTGCGCACCGCCACCGTGGCGCCCGCGCGCGACAGCAACGATGCGGATGCGGCCTTCGTGCTGGAGATGCCGGCGGCCACTGCGGCCGCCACGGCTGTGTTGCCGCTGACCGGTTTCGCCCTGCCGACTGACGCCGTTTCGGCGCCGGCTCAGGTGCCTCAGGGCGTGCTCACGCGCTGAGGTCGATCGACAGCCGGCCGGTCAGTACTGCGGGCGCGGTGCCGACACGTCGGTCATGTCCCCGGGCAAGGTCGGCCCGGCCTCTTCGCCTTCGCCGACTTCCGTCAGCAACGCGGCCGCACTTCGAATCAACGACCAAGCCAGCGTGGCGCCGGTCCCGTCGGTGCTGTCCATGCCGAGTTCCAGCAGCGCCGAGGTTTGAAAAAGCGCCAGCGCGCGGTCGAGCCCGAGGTGGGCGTGGCTGCGCGAGAACACGCAGTAGTCGACCACCGTCGGCGCGATGTGCGAGCCGACGACCAATGCGGCGCAGGCGGCCAAGCCATCGACGACGATCAGGTGCCGTTTGCCGGCGGCCACCATCATCAGCCCGACCATCATCGCGATCTCGAAACCGCCGAAGGCCGCCAGCACCTCGACCGGATCGCTCACGTCCTTGTGCCGGCCCTGCGAGCCCTGAAGCACGACCAGCATGCTCGCCAGGTCCTTGGGTTTCATGCTCGGACCCGACACCACGAAGTCGCGCACCGGCACATTCGCCAGCCGCGACAACACCAGCGCCGACGCCTGCGCCGACCCCACCCCGACGCCGGCGCACACCACGGCGTTGCCGGGCAGTGCATCGCCGATCTCCATGCCGGCTCGGATGCCGGCGTGCGCCTGCTCGATGGACATCGCCGACGTGACGCGCGAATTGCGCGTGCCGTGGGCGATCTTGCGGGCCAACAGCCGGGGGTGCGGGCTCACCGGCTCGGCCACCCCCGCATCGACCACCGACAATTCCAATCCCTGGATGCGTGCGAAGACCGACAGCGGCAGCCGCGAGGTCAGCAACGCCTGCACCAGCTCCGAGGTCGAGTGCCGGTCTTCCGAGCCGACGCCATCGACAGCGATGCCGTGATCGGCCGCGAAGACGACGATCTGCGGCGCGTTGAAGCGGGGTTTCAGTGTTCTCTGGATCAACCCCAGGCGCACCGCCAGCGGTTCGAGCTCGCCGAGTTCGCCGGTGGTCTGGCTGCGCCGCAACAGTTTTTCGCGCAGAGCCACTTCGAGCTGCGCGTTGCCGGTCGGCGAAATCAGGTTGTGATAGCTGGACATGGGCTGCGCAGACCTCGTGGGGTGTCTAGGAAGCGTCGGTCTCGGGCGCCAGAACCACGGGGTCAGCGCAGGAAAAGTTGGTATGCCGGATTGTCAGTTTCGTCCACACAGGGATACGCGAGTGTGGCAAGAAACTCGCGAAACGCCTTCTTGTCTTTTTTCGGCACCTGGATGCCGACCAGGATGCGGCCGTAGTCCGATCCCTGGTTTCGATAATGGAACAGGCTGATGTTCCAGCCTGGGTGCAGGCTCGACAGGAATTTCATCAACGCGCCCGGTCGCTCCGGGAAGACGAAGCGATACAGCCGCTCGTCGCAGGCCAGCTCGCTGCGACCGCCGACCATGTGCCGCAGATGCAGCTTGGCGAGCTCGTCGTGCGTCAGGTCGATGGCGTTGAAGCCCTGGCGGTCGAAGCGGGTGGCGAGTGCGGCCGATTCGCCGCGCTGCGTGGTCGCCAAGCCGACGAACACATGGGCGCGCCGTTCGTCGGAGATGCGGTAGTTGAACTCGGTCACAGCACGCGGCCCGATGACCTCACAGAAGCGCTTGAAGCTGCCGCGCTCTTCCGGAATCGTCACCGCGAGCAGCGCTTCTCGTTCTTGGCCCACGTCGGCGCGCTCGGCGACGAAGCGCAGCCGGTCGAAGTTCATGTTCGCGCCGCAAGCGATCGCGACCAGAGTCTGCCCCTTGATCTGGTGCCGCTCGACATACTGCTTGACGGCCGCCACGGCCAGCGCGCCGGCGGGCTCCAGGATGCTGCGCGTGTCCTGGAACACGTCCTTGATGGCGGCGCACACCGCATCGGTGTCCACCGTCATGAAGTCATCGACCAACTCGCGGGTCAGTCGGAAGGTCTCGATGCCGACCTGTTTCACGGCGGTGCCGTCGGAGAACAGGCCCACGTCGGGCAGGCTGATGCGCTTGCCCGCCTTGACCGAGCGAATCATCGCGTCCGAGTCGGTCATCTGCACGCCGATCACCTTGATCTCGGGCCGCACCGCCTTGATGTAGGCCGCCACGCCGGAGATCAACCCGCCGCCGCCGATGGCGACGAACACCGCATCGATCGGACCGGGGTGCTGACGCAGGATTTCCATCGCGATCGTGCCCTGGCCGGCGATCACATCCGGATCGTCGAACGGATGCACGAAGGTCAGGCCGTGCTGCTGTTCGAGTTCGAGGGCGTGCGCATACGCGTCGGAGTAGCTTTCGCCGTGCAGCACGACCGCGCCGCCGAGCGCCTCGACCGCATCGATCTTCAGGCGCGGCGTGGTCACCGGCATCACGATCATCGCCTTGCAGCCCAGACGCTGGGCACCGAGTGCGACGCCTTGCGCATGATTGCCTGCCGAAGCGCAGATGACCCCCCGCTGCAGTTGCTGCGGCGACAGGTGAGCCATCTTGTTGTACGCGCCGCGCAGCTTGAAGCTGAAGACCTGCTGGCTGTCCTCGCGCTTGAGGAAGACCTCGTTGTGGATGCGCTGGCTCAGGCTGCGCGCCAGTTCGAGCGGCGTCTCGATGGCCACGTCGTACACCCGCGCGGTCAGGATTTTTTGCAGGTAATCGCTGACACTGAGCAGCTTCGTTCGGACAGCCCGCATCTTGACGGCGGGCCGGCTGACCGGCTTGCGCTTCAAAACGCTCGCAGCAGGGGCCTCAGATGCGTTTCGGCCAGACATGGCGATCTCCGGGAGCGAGTGATGCCGAAGGCCGGTCCAGCCGTCGGGCGCGGATCATACGATGCAGGTTCGACAGCAGCCCGACGCACAACGCACGAACCACGCAGATCACCGAGGCATAAAAAAGCCCAAGGCATCACTGCCTTGGGCTGAATCCACCATGAGGAGGTGGAGGAGACAACTGGAGCCTGCGGGCTTTGATTCCGCAGCAGTCATTGTAAGTCTAGCGGCTGTTTTGCTGCACTGCAATAAATTCTGTAACAGAAAGAGGATCGACCATGGAATGCACTGTCAATTGGGTGCCCGCCGCAGGCATGGGCTTTGTCGCCGAAACCGGCAGCGGGCACGTGCTGGTGATGGACGGCGCCGTCGAAGGCGGCGGGCGAAATCTGGCGCCGCGTCCGATGGAAACCGTGCTGGCCGGAACCGCCGGCTGCACCGCCTACGACTTGGTGCTGATCCTCAAGCGGGGCCGACACCAGGTGACCGGGTGCCAGGTCAAACTGAGCTCCGAGCGGGCCGATGTCGATCCGAAGGTGTTCACGAAAATCCACATGCATTTTCAGGTGACCGGGTGCGACATCCCGGCTTCGGCCGTCGAGCGTGCCATTCGGATGTCGCACGACAAATACTGCTCGGCCAGCATCATGCTCGGCAAGACGGCCGTGATCACCACCAGCTTCGAGACCGTCTCGGGCTGACGCCGTCGGTCACAGGTGATGAGCCGTTCGCGTCATCACTTTGGACAGTGCCCGCATGCCCCAGCGCACTGCAGTGGGCAGTTCTGCCGCTCCGGCTTGCTGCGCTTCAGCGGCGTGGCGCGCTTCGTCGAGCTTCATTTGTTCCACGATGGCCCGTGATCGCCGATCGGCGCTCGGCAGGCGATCCATGTGCTCGGCCAGATGTTGTTCCACCTGCCGCTCGGTCTCGACGACGAAGCCGAGACTCAGCGCGTCGCCCCAGCGGCCGGCCAGCCAGCCGAGCGCGAACGAACCGGCGTACCACAGCGGATTGAGCAGGCTGGCCCGGGCGCCGAGTTCATCGAGGCGTTGTTGGGTCCAGGCCAGGTGATCGGTCTCGTCGCGCGCTGCCGCGTCGAGGCGTCGGCGCAGCAGCGGATCGCGGGTCGCGAGGGCTTGGGCCTGATACAGCGCCTGGGCGCACACCTCGCCGACATGATTCACGCGCATCAGCGCACCCGACAGCGATTTATCGGCGGGCGACAAAGCCGAATCGTCGTACTCCGTCGCCGGTGGTAGGGCGCCAGCGGGGTGCGTCGCCACCGGTCGAGGCACCGCTCGGGCGGCCGTGGCGCCTCCGGACAGGGTTCTCAGTGCGTGATCGGCGGCGATGATGAAGTTGTCGAGCATGGGGGGTGCCGGATGTTGTCTCGTTGTTGTCTCGTTGATACGGTGTCTTCAAGCGGTCACGAAACCGAAACAACGTTGGCTGTTTTCAGTAGGCCAAGAATCGATTGTCGGTTGGCACCGCTCTTGCAGATTGACACAGGTTGCTGGTCGTTACCCTTGCAAGGCTGCTTTCGCTGCTCCTGTTCGGTGGCATTTGCGCAACGTGGCGCACAGGCAACACTGCCTATCGATACGCCGATATTTTCTTTGCAAGGAATAGGTACTCTGGTGGAATACCCTAACGCTGGATGTCGCCTGACGGTCTCCACCGGGCATCCAGAGAAATCGAAATCAATTTCCCGTCATTCTTGTTTCAACTGCCAGTTCAGGAGAGTTTCCACATGAAGAAATCACTTATCGCCCTCGCGGTTCTGGGCGCGTTCACTTCCACGGCGATGGCGCAATCGTCGGTCACGCTGTACGGCCGCATCGATCAAAACGTGACTTATCAAGACCCAGGCAAGAACGCGGCGGCTTCCTCAGGCGGTCGGCTGGGCAAGGGCGTGACGAAGCTCAACGACGGTGGAATAAACGGTTTCGGAGCTTCACGCTGGGGTCTGCGTGGAAGTGAAGATCTCGGAGATGGCTTGCGCGCCTACTTCGTTTTGGAATCGGGAATTTCTGCCGACACCGGTGCAGCGGGCGGCAGTACCGTGTCGGGTTCCAGCTTTTTCAACCGCCAGTCTTATGTCGCACTGGGGTCGAAGACGTTTGGTGACGTTCGCCTGGGTCGACTCGAGACCTTGACCCGTGAAATGAACGTCCGTATCAATGACGCGACGGGTGAAACTGAGATGAATATTGCCGAGAGCGTTGCGAGCGGTCGACCACTTTTCCAAAATTCCGGTACCCGAATTGACAATGGCATCAGCTATAGATCGCCAGTCTTGGGCGGATTCCAAGGCATCGCGATGATTGGTCTCAGCGAAGATTTCAAGACGCTGAATGCTGCGGGCACTGCTGCTACATCCAAGGCGGCTGAGTACCGTGGCCTGGGAGTCGTTTTTGGGCAGGGACCCATCAATGCGGCGGTGACCTATGAAGAATTGTCTGGTGGGTCTGCCTCGGGCAGCTACAACAAAGTCCTCACCTTGGGCGGTAATTACAACTTCGGCGTGGCAACTGTGTATGCGGCTTATCAAAACACCAGCGATCTTGGAACTCAGCTGGCGTTGACCTCCTTTGCAAAAGGCACGGATCACGATGCTTACAACGTGGGCGTAAAAGTGCCTTATGGCAACTTCACCTTCAAAGCGCAGTACACCTCATCGACGGTTGAGCGCACCGGTGGTTTGAGCGATCTCGATCAAGACAGATACGGCATTTCAGCCGGTTACGCGTTATCGAAGCGAACCGTCGTGTACGCAGCAGCCACCGCGCGCGGCGGAGACAACGACGAATCGTTTGTTCGCAAGAATGAATTCGTGTTCGGCTTG
Source organism: Rhizobacter sp. (assembly GCA_031390425.1). Taxonomy (GTDB): domain Bacteria; phylum Pseudomonadota; class Gammaproteobacteria; order Burkholderiales; family Burkholderiaceae_C; genus PBB1. Next base: position 6,755 of record JANMTL010000007.1, on the reverse strand, counting down.
GGCCACAACTTCTGATCGACGCGCGACCTTGAGTCGGGACCAAAATCAAGATGCCGCCTCCGGGCGGCTTCTTTTTTGCCGGGCGGATATCGGGAAACTGCGCGTGATGGTCTCGCCACAGCGTTCGGAACATCGACCGCGTAAGTGACACACTGAGGCTCGGCTGTCGACTTGTCGCGAAAGGCCTCCCATGAAACCTCAACTGATCGCCGTCCTCTGTCTGGCCACAGCCTCGCTGAGCGGCCACGCGCAAAGCAAGGTCGAGCTGTACGGCATCGTCGATGCGGGTGTGACCCGGGTCAGCGGCATCAAAGGTGGCAGCGTGACGCTGCTGTCGAGCGGGATCATGGAAGGCTCCCGCTTCGGCCTGCGCGGCAACGAAGATCTGGGCGGTGGGTACCGCGCGATTTTCACGCTGGAAAACCGGCTCGAGGCCGACACCGGCGACATCAGCAACCGACCGCCGTCGCGTGGGCAGTTGCCGGATCGGGCGACCTTCGCACGCTTTCTGCTGCCCCAGTTGCCGGCCGCCCAGCAGGCCGCGCTGCAACCGCTGTTGAACCAGGTGTCGGCCGGCATCGGCACGCGCATCGGCATCAACGTCCACACCGCCGGCCCCAACTTCTTCGATCGCCAAATCTATGTCGGCCTCGTCACGCCGGTGGGGGCGGTGCTGGCCGGCCGCATGTACACACCGGCCTATGAAGTGGCCGGCACGTTCGAGGCGCTGGGTGCGCAGTCGTCGCTGGCGCTCGGGCAGATCGCGGTCATTCCGTATGCGATCGACATCCGCACCGGCAATGCGCTGGCGTACCGGGTGCAGCAGGGCGCGTGGACCGCATCGTTGATGTACGGGTTCGATGAAAAGTCCGCCGAGACGGGCCGCTTCGTCGGGGCGCTCGGGATGTACAAGAGCGACACCTTGGGCGCCGGAGTGGCCTACAACACCCGCGAAAACGAGAAAGGGCAACGTTCGCTGACCAGCCTCGTGATCGGCGGCTATGCGGCCGTCGGTGCGGGTCGGGTCTATGCCACCGCAGCGTCGATTCGGGACGGGCATCCGTCGGCGGTGTCTGGCATCGCCGGGCAGATCGCGCCGGTGGTCGGTCCCGGCCTGGCGGCGCTGATCCAAGGGGCCTACGCCAACGCGATCAAACAGGACGCGAAGATGTACCACCTGGGCTACAAGCACGTGATGGGGTCCAACACCTGGTACGCGGCCTGCAACTTCTACGACGACGATCGGGCCGCCAACGCAGACGTCGCGTCGTTCGGCGTGGCCTACAGCTATGCGCTGTCGAAGCGCACCGATCTCAACGCGATCGCCACCCGGTTTCGCAACACCGGACTGGGGCAGGCCGCACCGGGTGGGGGTGGCTACCTCGGTGGCGTCACCGCCAGCGCAGGCACCGATTCAACGAGCCTCGCGCTCGGGTTGCGACACCGGTTTTGACGCCGTGACAGCACGCCACCGACGGCGGGCAGCGCGCCACGGCGTGCTAGCCGGCGCCGTGGCGATCGCGTTGTGCCTGGCGGGCTGCCAGTCCACGCCCCCGGTGATAGACGCTCCCGCTCGCGTGCAGGCGGATGCGACCTGGCAGCCCTACCTGTTGCCGACCAAGCGCGCGACCCGCTATGTCGCCAGCGTGATCGATGGCCGCCCGGTGATTCAAGCCGATGCCGACAACGCGGTCAGCCTGTACCGGCGAGCCCTGCGCATCGAGCCCGTCGATCTGGGCCGTTTGTCGTTTTCCTGGATGGTTCCCGAGCTCATCGCGGCCGCCGATCTGAGCCGTCAAAACTCAGAAGATGCGCCGGTGCGCGTCGTGCTGTCCTTCGACGGCGATCGCAGCAAGCTGACCTACAAAGACCGCATGCTGTTCGACCTGATGGAGGCGGTCATCGGCGAGGAGCCCCCGTATGCGACGCTGATGTACGTGTGGGACAACCGCGCGCCGCTCGAATCGGTGATCACCGCCGGGCGCACCGACCGCATCCGCAAGATCGTCGTCGATTCGGGCCCGACCCAGACCTCGGTGTGGCGCTTTCATCAACGCGACATCGCCAGCGATTTCCGCATGGCGTTCGGCGAAGCCCCGGGCCCGCTGACCTCGGTCGCGTTGATGACCGACAGCGACAACACCCGCAGCAAGGTGCGCGCTTATTACGGTGAGGTCACGTTCGTCGGCAACTCCGGCGCAGACCGCTGAAGATCCGACCCCGTCTGCGTCCAGAATCGGCGCTTTCCACCCGGTCTCATCCGACGACGCACTGCGGTCATGCTGGTCTTCATTGTTCGCCGCCTTGCGCAGGCGGTGCTGGTGATGCTGACGGTGGCGCTGGTGTCGTTCGCGCTGTTCCAGTTCGTCGGCGATCCGGTGACGAACCTGCTCGGGCAGGACGCCACGCCGCTGCAGCGCGAGCAGTTGCGTCGCGATCTCGGGCTGGACCAGAGCGTTCTGGCGCAGTTCGCGCGCTTTGCCGACAACGCGTTGCAGGGCGAGTTCGGGTTGAGCCTGCGTCAGGGCCGTCAGGTGTCGGCACTGATCGCCGAACGGCTGCCAGCCACGCTGGAGTTGTCGCTGGTGGCGGCGGTGTTGGCGCTGGCGCTGGGCCTTCCGCTCGGTGTTTACGCGGCGCTGCGGCAGGGCCGCTGGGATGCACAACTGCTGATGGCGGCGTCGCTGATCGGCGTGTCGCTGCCCACCTTCCTGATCGGCATTCTGCTGATCCTGATCTTCTCGGTCACGCTGAACTGGCTGCCGAGCTTCGGCCGCGGCGAGGTGGTGCAACTCGGCCCGTGGAGCACCGGCCTGCTGACGGCCGACGGCTGGAAGCACCTGCTGCTGCCGTCGATCACGTTGGCCATCTTTCAACTGACGCTGATTCTGCGGCTGGTGCGCGCCGAAATGATCGAGGTGCTGCGCACCGACTACATCCGCTTTGCGCGCGCCCGGGGTCTGACGAACCGGGCGGTCTACTTCGGGCACGCGCTGAAGAACACGATGGTGCCGGTGATCACGATCACCGGGCTGCAACTCGGCTCGCTGATCGCCTTTGCGATCATCACCGAGACGGTGTTCCAGTGGCCCGGCATGGGGCTGCTGTTCATCCAGGCGGTGCAGTTCGCCGACATCCCGGTGATGGCCGCGTACCTGTGCCTGATCGCGCTGATCTTCGTCGTCATCAACCTGGCGGTAGACCTGCTGTACTTCGCGGTCGATCCGCGCTTGCGCGTCGAGAGGGCGGCTGATGCGCACTGATCTGTGGTGCATCGCCGTGCTGATTGCCGCGCTGTTCGCTGGGTCTGCGCAGGCGGTGACGCTGCGCGTGGCCAACCAGGGCGATGCGGCATCGATGGACCCGCATGCGCTGAACGAGGCCTTGCAGTTGTCGCTGCTCGGCAATGTCTACGAGCCGCTGGTCGGCCGCGATCAGATGTTGGCGTTGACACCGTCACTCGCGACCCGCTGGACGCAGACCGCACCGACGCTGTGGCGCTTCGAATTGCGGCGCGGTGTGCGTTTCCACGACGGCACGCCGTTGACCGCCGCCGACGTGGTGTTCAGCTTTCAGCGCGCCGCGGGCGAGGGCTCGGACATGAAGAGCTACACCGCGTCGATCAAGGCGGTGCGCGCGGTGGTGGGCACGGGAAGCGAAGAGGCGATCGAAATCGAGACCGCCGCGCCGTTCCCGATCCTGCCCGACGTGATCTCGAATGTTTTCATCATGAGCCGCGCCTGGTGCGACGCGAACCAGGCGCTGCGCCCGCTCGACCGCCGCAAGGGCATCGAGAACGCGGCCAGCTTCAAGGCCAACGGCACCGGCCCGTTTCAGTTGAAGGAGCGTCAGCCGGGCACACGCACCGTGCTGATCCGATACGCGGGCTACTGGGCGCCGCTGGTGAGCAACGTCACCGAGGTGGTGTTCACGCCGATCGGCAACGACGCGACGCGCGTCGCTGCGTTGCTGACGGGCGAGATCGATCTGATAGAGCCGGTGCCGTTGCAGGACATCGAGCGGCTGAAGGCGAACCCGGCGCTGAAGGTGCTGCAAGGCCCGGAGCTGCGCACGATCTTCCTCGGCATGGATCAGCAGCGCGGCGAGTTGCTGTATTCGAGCGTCAAGGGCAAGAACCCGTTCAAGGACCGCCGCGTGCGGCAGGCGTTTTATCAAGCGATCGATATCGAAGCGATCCGCACGCGGGTGATGCGCGGCGCGGCGACGCCGGCGGCGCTGATGCTGGGCCCGGGCGTCAAAGGCTATCCGGCCGATCTCGACCGACGATTGCTCTACGACGTGGATGCCGCCAAGCGTCTGATGGTCGAAGCGGGTTATGCAGCCGGCTTCGAGCTGGGCATGAACTGCCCGAACGACCGCTATGTCAACGACGCCGAAATCTGCCAGGCGGTCGCGGCCAACCTGGCGCGCATCGGCGTGCGCATCAAACTGCAAGCCGAAACGAAGACCAGCTATTTCCCGAAGATTCTGAGCCGCCAGGCCAGTTTCTACCTGCTCGGCTGGACCCCCGGCACCTACGACGCCCACGATGTGTTGAGCGCGCTGCTCGCCACGCCCAACAACAGCGGCCAGGGCCAGGCCAACCTCGGCGCGTACAGCAGTGCCCGCGTCGATGCGCTGACTGCGATGGTGCAAAGCGAGACCGATCCGACCCGCCGCAACGCGCTGATCCGCGAAGCCTTCGATCTGCATGCGCGCGACATCGGCCACCTCCCGCTGCACCAACAGGCGCTGGGCTGGGGCATGAAGAAGAACATCGAGCTGGTGCAATTGCCCGACAACATGATGCCGTTCAAGTGGGTGACGGTGAAGTGAGCGAGGGCGCTGCCTCCGGCCCGCTTCGGGACCGTCTCCGCCGCGTCCTCGACAGCGACCTGTGGCACAGCTTTAGCCACTCGCCGACGGCGATGGTGGCGGCGCTGATCGCCTTGATCTGCATCGTCGGCGCCACCTTTGCGAACGTTCTGGCGCCGCACCACCCCTTCGACCTGGCGACGCTGGAGCTGGCCGACTCGCGGCTGCCGCCGGCCTGGCTGCCCGAGGGCCGCGCCACCTACCTGCTGGGCACCGACGACCAGGGCCGCGACATTCTGTCGGCGCTGATGTACGGCGCGCGCATTTCGCTGCTGGTGGGCCTGGCGTCGGTCGTCGTGTCCACCGTCGTCGGCGTCTCGCTCGGCCTGCTGTCGGGCTATGTCGGCGGCAAGACCGACGCGTTCATCATGCGCATCTGCGATGTGATGCTGTCATTCCCGGCGATCCTGGTCGCGCTGCTGATCGACGGCGTCGGCCGCGCGCTGTTCCCCGAGGCGCAGGACGCGCTGGCCTATGTCGTGCTGATCGTCGCGATCTCGCTGACCGGCTGGGTGCCGTATGCGCGCACCGTGCGTGGATCGACGATGGTCGAGCGCCAGAAAGAGTACGTGCAGGCCGCGCGTGTCATCGGTGTGGCGCCGCTGCGCATCATGCGGCGCCATGTGTTGCCCAACGTGATGGGGCCGGTGATGGTGCTGGCCACCTTGCAGGTTGCCACCGCGATCCTGATCGAAGCAACCTTGTCATTCCTCGGCGTCGGCGTGCCGCCGACCTCGCCGTCGCTCGGCACGCTGATCCGCGTCGGCAACGACTTCCTGTTCTCGGGCGAGTGGTGGATCACGGTGTTTCCAGGCGCCGCGCTGGTGCTGATTGCGCTGAGCGTGAACCTGCTCGGCGATTGGCTGCGCGATGCACTGCACCCGAGGCTGAGATGAACCTCAACTCTTCGATTCCTCGGTCGCTGGTTGATGTGGCGCGCGATCACGCCGACGGCGTGCACTGCTCCGCGAATGTCACCCGGCGTCGGTCTGAAGGCCGAGCCTCCTTCTTTATTTCGCTGCGCAGCGCACGCCGCCGACGTGATCCGGCAGCACCCTGGTTGTTCGACCAGCCGCCGGCAGCGTCACCCGTGACGGGGACGCCTGGTATCTCACGCAGCGAAATAAAGGAGGAGGCGAAGCCGGGGGACATTCGCGGAGGGAGGTACCCAGTGTCCCCGGCAAGCGCGCCCGCATCACACACCCGCCTCAGAGGTCGTGGGTCGCGCCACGCGCGGTGGAGCAACTGAGGTGAAGCCGCTGCTTCAAGTCGATCGCTTGTGCGTCGAGTTCAAGACGCGCCACGGCAGCCTGCGGGCGCTGGATGAGGTGTCGTTCGCCATCGTACCCGGCGAGATCCTCGGCATCGTCGGCGAGTCGGGTGCCGGCAAGTCGCTGACCGGCGCGGCCATCATCGGCCTGCTGGAGCCACCGGGCCGCATCACTGGCGGCCGCATCGTCTTCGACGGCCAGCGCATCGACGCGCTGCCCAACGCGGCAATGCGGCGCCTGCGCGGCCGCCACATCGGCAGCATTTTTCAGGACCCGCTGACCGCGCTGAACCCGCTGTGCACAATCGGCCGCCAACTGGTCGAGACGATCCGCACGCACCTGCCGATGAGCGAGCCCGACGCGCTGGCTCACGCGGTGAGCCTGCTCGAAGACACCGGCATCCCTGGCGCGTCTCAGCGGCTCGGCCAGTACCCGCACCAGTTCTCCGGCGGCATGCGGCAGCGGGTCGTGATTGCGCTGGCGCTGGCCGCCGGGCCGCGGCTGCTGATCGCCGACGAGCCGACCACCGCGCTCGACGTGTCGGTGCAGGCGCAGGTCATCGCCTTGCTGAAGCGGCTGTGCCGGCAGCACGGCACGGCGGTGATGCTG
>JANMTL010000005.1:0-2321 GCA_031390425.1 Rhizobacter sp. | reverse complement strand
ATGGGCAGACCATTGGATCGTGCTGATGTCGATGCCGTCCTTGTGCACCTCGGCCAGCCTGGAGCCGAGCTATGTGTTGCGGGCGCTCGGCCGCAGCGATGAACTCGCGCACTCGTCGCTGCGCATGACCATCGGCCGCTTCACGACCGTGGAAGAAATCGACTACGTGATCACCACGCTGAAAGACCGGGTAGCCAAGCTGCGCGAGTTGTCGCCGCTGTGGGAGATGCACAAGGACGGCATCGACATCAGCACGATCCAATGGTCTGCCCATTGACATCGACGCACTGACAAGTATTTGGAGAACTGACATGGCATACAGCGAAAAAGTGGTTGAACACTACGAGAACCCGCGCAACGTGGGTTCGTTTGAAAAGGGCGACGACACCGTGGGCACCGGCATGGTGGGCGCACCGGCCTGTGGCGACGTGATGAAGCTGCAGATCAAGGTCAACCCCGTCACCGGCCTGATCGAAGATGCCAAGTTCAAGACCTATGGCTGCGGCTCGGCCATTGCGTCGAGTTCGCTCGTCACAGAGTGGGTCAAGGGCAAGTCGCTCGACGAAGCGTTGACCATCAAGAACACCCACATCGCCGAAGAGCTGGCGCTGCCGCCGGTGAAGATCCACTGCTCCATCCTGGCTGAAGACGCCATCAAGGCAGCCGTGAACGATTACAAGGCCAAGAGCGCGAACGCGCTCCCTCCCCAATCAACAGCTCATTGAAAATATGGCGGTCACGCTGACAGAAGCTGCGGCACGCCATGTGTCTCGCTACATCGCAAAACGCGGCAAGGGTGTGGGGGTGCGCCTGGGCGTCAAGACCACGGGCTGTTCGGGCCTGGCCTACAAGCTCGAATATGCCGACGACGTGGCGCCTGAAGACGTGGTCTTCGAAGGCCATGGCGTCAAGGTGCTGATCGACCCCAAGAGCCTGCCTTACCTCGATGGCACCGAGCTCGACTTCGTGCGCGAAGGCTTGAACGAAGGCTTCAAGTTTCACAACCCGCGCGAGAAAGACCGCTGCGGTTGTGGCGAATCGTTCCGGGTCTGAGTCCGGGCTTTGATCCCCCCAGGCGCGGCTCGGTCGCGCCTTTGTTTTTTGACGAATCGAGATTGTCGTGAAGCTGGACGACGACGACTTCACCTTGTTTGCCTTGCCGCAGCGCTTTGCGCAAGAGCGTGCCCTCGTTGACACCCGATGGCGAGAACTGCAGGGCCAGGTGCACCCCGATCGCTTTGCCGTCGAAGGCGCTGCCGCACAGCGTGTGGCCATGCAGTGGGCAGTGCGCGTCAACGAGGGGTATCAGCGCATGCGAGACCCGCTCAAACGCGCGGCCTACCTGTGTGAGATCAAAGGCGTGGGCATTCACGCCGAGAACAACACCGCCATGCCAACGGGCTTTCTGATGCAGCAGATGGAGTGGCGCGAAGCCCTGGACGAAGCCGCCTCGCTGAGCGACGTGGAAGCCCTGGCCGACAAGGTGGCCACGCACCGCAGGCAGGCGCTGGTACAGCTTCAAAGCACGCTTGATGAACAAGCCGACTACAACGCAGCGGCACAACAGATCAGAGCCCTCATGTTCGTCGAGCGCTTTGCCGACGACGTCGATCGGCGCCTTGAAGCGCTGGGACAATAAACACCATGGCCTTGCTTCAAATTTCAGAACCCGGCGGCAGCCCGGACCCGCACCAGCGCCGCATTGCCGTGGGCATCGACCTCGGCACCACCCATTCGCTGGTGGCGGCCGTGCGCAGCGGCGTGGCCGAATGTTTGCCAGACGCCGCTGGCCACGTTATCTTGCCGTCGGCGGTGCGCTACCTCGAACAAGGCCGTCGCCAGATCGGGCACGACGCCTTGATGGAAGCGGCCACCGACCCGCGCAACACCATCGTGTCGGTCAAGCGCTTCATGGGCCGCGGCCTGGCTGACATCGCGCAGCGCGAGAAGTTGCCTTACGACTTTGTCGACGCGCCGGGCATGGTGCAACTGCGCACGGTCGACGGCATCAAGTCACCGGTGGAGGTGTCGGCCGAGATCCTGGCGACCTTGCGCCACCGCGCCGAAGACACCTTCGCCGACGACTTGTTCGGCGCGGTCATCACCGTGCCGGCGTACTTCGACGACGCGCAGCGCCAGGCCACCAAAGACGCCGCGCAGCTTGCGGGCCTGAACGTGCTGCGCCTGATCAACGAGCCCACGGCCGCGGCCATTGCCTATGGGTTGGACAACGCCAGCGAAGGCGTCTACGCCATCTACGATCTGGGTGGCGGCACCTTTGACATCTCCATTCTGCGGCTCACGCAAGGTGTTTTTGAAGT
>JANMTL010000229.1:0-5839 GCA_031390425.1 Rhizobacter sp. | reverse complement strand
AAGTACACGCGCTTTTCGTTCGAGTCGGCGAGGCCGTTGTCGTTCTCGTCGAGCACGCCGTAGCCGAAACGGTATGAACGCGCCGCGTTGTCGTCGGTGCCGAGCGCGGTCGAGAGCTTGTCGATCTTGAGGAAGCGCTTGACTACTTTTTCCCCGGCATAGACCTCGAGCACGCCGTTGGTGCCGGTCCAGTTCTGGATGTCGCGCTTGATCTGGTTCTGGCGCTCTTGCGTGCAGGCGGTCAGCGCGGCGCTGGCGACCACGGCGCCCAGCAGCACGAGGGATCGGTTCATGGCAGCGCTTTCTCTTTGAGGCTGCGTTGGCGCAGCGCCTCGTACAGACACACGCCGCTGGCGACCGAGACGTTCAGGCTCTCGACCGCGCCGCGCATCGGCAGGCTGATCAGTTCGTCGCAGGTCTTGGTCGTCAACTGCCGCATGCCCGCCCCTTCGGCGCCGAGCACCAGTGCCACCGGGCCGCTCAGGTCGATGTCGTAGAGCGATTGCGTGGCCGTCTCCGAGGTTCCGATGACGCGGATGTTGCGGTCTTTCAGTTCGTTCAGCGTGCGTGCCAGGTTGGTGACCATGAAGTACGGCACCGTGTCGGACGCGCCGCTGGACACCTTGGCGACCGTGGCGTTGACGCCGACCGCGTGGTCCTTCGGCGCGATCACCGCGTGCGCGCCGGCACCATCGACCACCCGCAAGCAGGCGCCGAGGTTGTGCGGATCGGTGATGCCGTCGAGCACCAGCAGCAAGGGTGTGCCCTCGATCGCGTCGAGCTCGTCGAGCGTGTCGTCGAGCGAGCGGCTGAGCGCCACCGGCTCGACGCGCGCCACCACGCCCTGATGGCGGTGCGTGCCACACAGCTTTTGCAGCCGGGTGTCGTCGCTGTCGATCAGCTTCGAGCCCGCTGCGGTGCAGCGTTCGATGAACTGGCGCATGCGCTGGTCGCGCCGCGAGGTGTCGAGGTGAATCTCGACGACCGATTTGGGCGTGGTTTTCAAGCGCACGGTGACGGCGTGAAAGCCGAACAGAATCTTGTTGCTCATGTGGGGGACCTCAGACGCCGATGGTAGCGGCTGGGGTGCGGTCAACCCGGCCGGTGAAGGGCCCACGCGGCAGCCGCGACCACGCCGATCAGCACCGGCTGGTGCAGCATGTAGAAGCTCAGGCTCCAGCGACCGAGTGCGGCGAGCAGCCGGCCCGGCGCGCGCAGCCACGCGGGCATCGGTGCGGACAGCAGGCCTCGCCGACGCCGCAGCGCCCACCGCCCGGCCGCCAGCCCCCACAGCGCCACGCCCAGCCACGGCAACAGCGGCACGTAGTCTTCGGTGATCGGCTTGTGCGTGACGAGGCCGATCCAGTGGGTCCAGCGGCTGTCGAAGAACGGGTGTTGAATCAGCATCGGCATCAGCCATGCCGCCAGCCCCATCGGCCACAGCCAGCCACCCGCAGGCGCCAGCAACCGCAGCAGGATCAACATCACCGCGATACCGTGCAGCACGCCGAAGGTGATGAAGCTTTGCGGAAACATCACCCACGACCCGACGCTGACCCCCAGCGCGCAGCCCGCAATCTGCGCCCAGCGCCGCCAGAAGCGGGTCCAGCCCTGCGCCTGCTCGAGCGCCACCGCCTGACCGAGGCCGACGCAGAACACGAACAGGCCGACGATGGCGCTGCGCTGGCCAGTCCACAGCGGGTCGCTGTAGAAATCCTGTCGGATGAGGCCGAAGTGATTCAGGTCGAAACAGAAGTGAAACACCGCCATCCAAACGATGGCGAAGCCACGCAACGCATCGAGCCGCTCGAAGCGCAGGGCACCGACCCGTTCAGCTTCGGCGGGCACCACGACGCGCCGGTCCACGCGCAGCGCTCAACGGCTGGGCGGCCCGAGCAACGAGGTCGGCAAATCGATCTGGCCGGTGGATTTGAACCGCGCCCCGCCGAGCAGCGAGCCGCCCATCTTGCCGCTGATCGCGTAGCCGACGTTCGAGCGGTCGCCGTTGGCAAAGCCGAGTGCCTGGCGCAACACCGAGATCGCAGACACCGACACCGGCACCACGAGCACGGTCTCGCCGAAACGCGGCACGGTGCCTTGTTCGTCGCTGACGCCGCTGGCGAAGCTCAGGCCGCGCAGTTCGATGTCGAGTGCCACGCCGTTGTAGTCGAGCGCGGCGTCGTTCGGGTTCTGCACGCGCAACTTCACCGCCATGCGCAATTCCAGGCCCTGCCCCGGCAACTGCTCGATGCCGACCAAGCTGATCTTGACCGGATCGCTCATCGGCAACTGCGCGCATCCCGTCAATCCAAGAACAAGCGCCGCGATAAAACACTGGAAAAAAGCGCGCATCGCATCTCCTGACATGGGCTTCGATGATCGCATCTGGTGGTGTCGGCCATCAGCCGACCCAGCGGCGCGCATTGCGAAACATGCGCATCCACGGACTCGATTCGCGCGGTGAACCCGACGTCCAGCTCATCTGCAGGTTGCGGAACACCCGCTCGGCGTGCGGCATCAGCGCGGTGTAGCGGCCGTCGGGCGTCGTGACCGCGGTCAGTCCGTCCGGGCTGCCGTTCGGGTTGAACGGGTAGGCCTCGGTGGCACGCCCCAGGTGGTCGACGAAGCGCATCGCGCGCTGGACCGTTTTGGCGTCCCCGTGCTGCGAAAAGTCAGCAAATCCCTCGCCGTGCGACACCGCCACCGGCAGGCGGCTGCCCGCCATGCCGGTGAACAAGATCGACGGGCTCTCCAGCACCTCGACCAGACTGAGGCGCGCCTCGAACTGCTCGCTTTTATTGCGGATGAATTTGGGCCACGCCTGCGCGCCGGGAATGATCGGCGACAGCGCCGCCATCATCTGGCAGCCGTTGCACACGCCCAGCGCAAAGGTGTCGGTGCGGTTGAAGAAAGCCGCGAACTGCTCGGCCAGCTTCGGGTTGAACAGGATCGAGCGCGCCCAGCCTTCGCCCGCGCCCAGCGTGTCGCCGTAGCTGAAGCCGCCGCAGGCGACGAAGCCGATGAACTGGTCGAGCCTGGCGCGCCCGGCCTGCAAATCGCTCATGTGCACGTCGTAGGTGTCGAAGCCGGCCAGCGCCATCGCGTAGCTCATCTCGACTTGGCTGTTGACGCCCTGCTCGCGCAGGATGGCGAGCTTCGGGCGTGCGGTGTTGATGAAAGGCGCGGCCACGTTGTCGGACGCGTCGAAGCTCAGGTGGACGTGCAGACCGGTGTCATCAACCCGACCGACCGCTTCGTGTTCGGCATCCGCGCAAATCGGGTTGTCGCGCAGCCGGGCAATCCGCCAGCTCACCTCGTCCCACACCTGATACAGATCGCGCAGCGACGCACTGAACACCGCCTTGGTATCCCGCCACACCTCGACCGTGCCGCGATCGTTCGGCTTGCCGATGAAGTGGCTGTGCTTCGACAGGCCGTGCGCGCGAAGCGTCTGCATCACGTCGTTGCGCACGGCGGTCGGCACCTGGATGACGACGCCGAGTTCTTCGTTGAACAGCGCCTTCAGCGCCTGCTCCTGGCGCCGCGCGCCGACCTGCACAGCCCAGTTCTTCGAGTCGCCCCAGTCCATGCGGCTGTCGCTGATGCCGTCGCCTTCGACCAGCAGCATGTCGATGTTCAGGCTGACGCCCAGGTGCCCGGCAAAGGCCATCTCGCACACCGTGGCCCACAGGCCGCCGTCGCTGCGGTCGTGGTAGGCCAGCAAGCGGCCTTCACTGCGCAATTGGTTGATGGCGGCAATCAGCGCCTTGAGTTGCGCCGGATCGTCGAGATCGGGCACGCCGTCGTCGGCGTTGCCGGTCTGGCTCAGCACCTGAGCCAGCATCGAGCCAGCCATGCGGTTTCGGCCATTGCCCAGGTCGAGCAGGATCAAGGTCGTATCACCGGGCTGCAACTGCGGTGTCAGCGTGCCACGCACATCGTCGAGCGTGACGAAGGCCGAGACGATCAGCGAAACCGGCGCGGTGACCTGCTTCGCTTCACCGTTGTCACTCCAGCGCGTGCGCATCGACAGGCTGTCCTTGCCGACCGGTACGCTGATGCCGAGCGCCGGGCACAACTCCATGCCGACCGCTTGCACGGTGTCGTACAGCGCGGCGTCTTCACCCGGCTCGCCACAGGCCGCCATCCAGTTGCAACTGAGCTTGACCCGCTCCAGCGCGAACGGCGCGGCCAGCAGGTTGGTCAGTGCCTCGCCGACCGCCATCCGGCCCGAGGCCGGCGCGTCGATCACAGCCAGCGGCGTGCGCTCGCCGATGCTCATCGCCTCGCCGCGAAAGCCGCGGTAATCCGCCAGCGTCACAGCGCAGTCGGCCACCGGCACCTGCCACGGGCCGACCATCGGATCGCGGTGGCTCAGACCGCCCACGGTGCGATCGCCGATCGTGATCAGAAAGCGCTTGCTGGCGACCGTCGGGTGGCGCAGCACGTCGAGCGCCACTGTTGCCAGTTCGACATCCGTCAGGTCGAGCGCGGGCAGCATCGGCACCACACGCTGCACGTCGCGATGCATCTTTGGCGGCTTGCCGAGCAGCACGTCCATCGGCATGTCGATGGCGAGCAGCGAGGGCGCGTGGTTCGATATCAGCGGCGCATCGGACAGCACCAGTTGCTTGGCCTCGGTTGCGACGCCGACGACCGCGTACGGGCAGCGCTCGCGCATGCACATCGCGTCGAACACCGGCAACAGCTCGGGCTGCAGCGCGAGCACGTAGCGCTCCTGGCTTTCGTTGCTCCAGATCTCCTTCGGCGACAGGCCGCTTTCTTCCAGTGGCACCTTTGTCAGGTCGAAACGCGCGCCGCGTCCGGCCCCATCGACCAACTCAGGAAACGCATTCGAAATGCCGCCTGCGCCCACGTCGTGAATCGCGAGGATCGGGTTCATGGCCCCCAGCGCCGCACAGTGGTTGATGACCTCCTGTGCGCGCCGCTGGATCTCCGGGTTGCCACGCTGCACCGAATCGAAATCGAGCGCCGCTGCATTCGCACCGGCTGCCATCGAACTGGCTGCGCTGCCGCCCATGCCGATGCGCATGCCGGGCCCGCCGAGCTGGATCAGCAACGTGCCTGCGGCAAACGCGATCTTGTCGGTCTGTGTCGCCGAGATCGTACCCAGACCACCGGCGATCATGATCGGCTTGTGGTAACCGCGGCGTTGTGTGTTTTCTGGCGTGCCAGCGGTCTGCTCCCCCGGGCCGCAAGGCACGGTTTGTTCATAGACGCGGAAGTAGCCGGCCAGATTCGGCCGCCCGAACTCGTTGTTGAACGCGGCCCCGCCGAGCGGCCCTTCGATCATGATTTGCAGCGGGCTGGCGATGTGCTCGGGCTTGCCATACGGCGAGCGTTCCCAGGCCCAGTCGGTGCCCGGCAGGTTCAGGTTCGACACGCTGAAGCCGGTCAGCCCCGCCTTCGGCTTCGAGCCGCGGCCGGTCGCGCCCTCGTCACGAATCTCGCCGCCCGCACCGGTCGATGCGCCCGGGAACGGCGAGATCGCGGTCGGGTGGTTGTGCGTCTCGACTTTCATCAGCACATGCGCCAGCTCACTGCGCGCGCCGTAGAGCGGCGCATTGGTGTAGCCCTCGGGCAGCCAGCGCTCGATGACGCCGCCTTCCATCACCGACGAGTTGTCGCTGTAGGCGATCACGGTGTGCTGCGGCGCAAACTGGTGCGTGTTGCGGATCATCTGGAACATCGAGCGCTGCTGCGCCACGCCGTCGATCGTGAAGCCGGCGTTGAAAATCTTGTGGCGGCAGTGTTCGCTGTTGGCCTGCGCGAACATCATCAGCTCGACATCGGTCGGGTTGCGCTCCAGTGCAGTGAA
>JANMTL010000296.1:0-20955 GCA_031390425.1 Rhizobacter sp. | reverse complement strand
CGCGTCCAGCCGGGCCACGTTGCGTGCCATCAAGGCAGTGCGCGGGTTGGCGCTGAGTGCGACCTCGTGGCGGTCGAGGAAGTTCCAGTACAGCGCGGTGTAGGGGCACAGCGGTTTGCCTGAAGAGGATGCCGATTTCGCGTCGGGCGCGTAAGTGCAGCGGGTGCAGTGGTTGCTCATGCGCTGGATGTAGGCGCCCGACGCGACATACGGCTTGCTGGTGAAGCGACCGCCATCGGCATACAGCGCCATGCCGGCCACGTTCGGCAGCTCGGCCCACTCGACCGCATCGACATACACCGCGAGGTACCAGGCCGCGACCTGCTTCGGATCGATTTCAGCGATCAGGCTGAACAGGCCGGTCACCATCAGCCGCTGGATGTGGTGCGCGTATCCGTATTGCAGCGTCTGTCCGATCGCATCGCGCGCGCAGGCCATCTTCGTGTCACCGGTCCAGAACCAGCGCGGCAGCGGGCGCTGGTGGCCGAAATGGTTCGCCTCGGCCATGCCCGGCATGTGCAGCCAGTAGACGCCGCGGATGAACTCGCGCCAGCCGAGGATCTGCCGGATGAAGCCTTCGACGCCAGCCAGCGGCGCGCGGCCGGCGCGATACGCCTTTTCGGCCGCCGCGATGACTTCGCGCGGATTGAGCAGGTGCAGGTTCAGGCTGGAGGCGAGCAAGGCGTGCCAACCGAACGGGGTGCCCGACCACATTGCGTCCTGGTGGTCGCCGAAGTTGACCAGTCGGTGATCGATGAATGCCTGCAAGGCCCGCAGCGCCTCGGCCCGCGTCACCGGCAAGACGAAGTCCGCGAGCGAGCCGGGGTGGTCGGGAAACAACCGCTCGACATCGGCGAACACTGCGCGGGTCAGCGCATCGGGCTCAAACGTTTCGGGCGGCGGGATCAGCCCCGGCCCGCCCTTCGGATAGCCCTTGCGGTTCTCGGCGTCGTAGTTCCACTGGCCGCCTTCTGGCTGGTCGGCTTTCGGCGCCGTTTTGTCGAGCAACACACCATGCAGACGCCGCATCTCGCGGTAGAAAAACTCCATCCGCAAGCTGCCGGTGTACTTGCTGGCCCAGCGCGCGAAGTCGGCACGCGAGCCCATGAAATGCGCATCGTCGAGCAGGCGCAGCGGCACGCCCGCGTCGCGCGCGGCGGCGGTGATGTCTCGCTCGAGCCGCCACTCGCCGGGCTCCAGCAGACGCAGCGTTTCGGGCTGCAAGCGCTGCAACTGTTGCGACAGCCGGCCGACCAGCGTCGGCTCGTCGCTGTCGTCCAGCGTCAGGTAATCGACCGCGAAACCAGCGTCGCGCAACGCATCCCGAAAGTGCCGCATCGCCGATAGAAACAACGCGATGCGCGCTTTGTGGCTCCACACCCCCGTCGCTTCGCCGGGCGCCTCGATCATCAGAACGCGGTCGCGCGTCGGGTCGAGGTCGACCAGCGCCGAGCTGTCGAAACTGAGCTGGTCGCCGAGCACCAGCACCAGATGGCGGATCGGACCCATCATGGCGCCGATGGGGTTCGTCGCGCCTCGGCGCGGCAGCGATCGGAGCAGTATTTCACCTCGTCCCAGTTCTTCGCCCAGGCGCGCCGCCAGGTCATCGGCCGCTGGCAGTGCATGCAGGGCTTTTGCGGCAGCGACGCCTTGTTCCCCCGAAAACCCGGTGTGGACTGCATCAAAGGCTGCCGTGCCGCCAGCGCTCGATCTGCGGATGAATGTCTTCGAGCGAGGCAAACGCCATCACCCCATCGACCGCCCGCCGATGCAGTACCGGTGCCGAGCCGCCGACCCACAGCTCGACCGCCGACGGCAGCTTGCTGCGCAGCTCGGTCAGCCCATCGACCACCTGGTTCGGATTCATGCAGCCGGTGAAGCCCAGCGCCACGATGTCGCAGCGGTGCGCCGCCGCTGCCAGCGAGATGTCCCACACCGGCGTTTGCACGCCCAGCGACATCACGCGCGCGCCCTGCAGCGCAAACAGGGCTTCGGCCAGCAACAGCCCGAGGCTGTGCGGCTCGCCGGGAAGCGTGGTCAGCAGCACACGCGGACGGTCGAGTGGCGCCGCCTCGGGGAGGCCGCCGAGCGCCTGCCGCAGCACGCCGTGCAGGCATTCGATGTACGCGTGCTCCTCGAAGATTTCCAGTTGGCCGCGCATCCACGCATCGCCGACCATCGTATTCAGAGGCACCACCACCTCGATGACGAAGCGTGACAGCCCGAGTCGCATCTGTGTCTGCAGCAGCAGGCGTCGCAAGGCGTCCAGGTCGTGGCTGCGCATCAAGCTCAGGACCGATTTGAGGTCGGGGACCGCACCGCCTGCGGGCCGACGCGGTACATCGACCGTGCTGGCGCTCAGTTCGGCCAGCGCTTCGATCGGCATCGGCACCAGGCGCCCGGGTCGGTGTCCGCCGTCCATCAGTCGCTTGACAATGCGCAGCTTCTCGACCTGTTCGAGCGGGTAGGCGCGCTCGCCACCGCCATCGCGCTCGGGCTGCGGAAAGCCGTAGCGGCGCTCCCAGACGCGCAAGGTGTCCTTGCTGAGTCCGGTGTCGCGCTCGACCGCAGCGATCGAGAGCGTCAGTGATTTCAGCGCACGCGTGGGTTCGTTCATTGGCTTGCGTTTGATGTGTGACTTGCTTTGCCGCAATATAGAACTATGACGACTTTTTGCCCAAGACAGGGGATAGACATGAAAAACGTTTGGTCATTGACGCAGCCGCACCGGTTCACGGCCCTGGCGTTGCTGCTGTCGGCGTGCACGGCCCACACGCAGGCTGCGGGCTGTGGCGCATTGCTCAACCGCGAGATGCCCCGCCTTCAGGACGAAAAGCCGCAGAACCTGTGCCAGTACGCCGGCAAGGTGGTGGTCGTCGTCAACACCGCCAGCTACTGCGGCTTCACGTCGCAGTACAAGGGACTGGAGGCGCTGTACGCACGCTACCGCGACCGAGGTCTGGTGGTGCTGGGCTTCCCGTCCAACGACTTCGGTGCCCAGGAGCCGGGCAACAACCAGGAGATCGCGTCGTTTTGTGAAAGCACTTTCGGCGTCAAGTTTCCGATGTTCACCAAGACCCGTGTCTCGCCGGGTGCCGGTGCAGCGTTGAGTCCGCTGTACGCCGAGCTGCGCCAGCGCACCGGCGCCGCGCCGCGTTGGAACTTCCACAAGTACGTCATTGCGCGCGACGGCAAATCGGCGTCGAGCTTCGGCAGCAGCGTCGAGCCCGACGACAAAGCCTTCATCGAAGGCATCGAAAAGCTGCTGGCCGCCCCCTGAAATGCCAAAGTCCGGCGCGCGATGAATACTCATCGGTTATATTTTGTACTCAATGGTCTTAATCGCCGACACCGCAGACAACGCCGACTGTGCTTCGTATCTTCATCATCGCGCTCGCGTGTTTTCAAAAACGGTAGTGGGGGAACTCCTGTGTCGTTTTGTTGTCTACACTCGCGTTCGGGGCTTGACGAGCTCGGTGTCGCGCGATGCAGGTCTTGCTGCCGAGTTCGCGCAACGCCGGTTGTTGCGCCAGCCCACACACAGTTTGGCGTTGCACAGCCCGTCGGCACGACCGACTGAAACCCGGTGGTGGTTTTCTCTCCTCCTCCCTCCGTATTTCCCCTCCGGGCGCTGTGCAGCCTCTTTCTTTTCGGCCGGGTTGATGGCCTCGCTGTCCGCGCGGGCACATGGCTGAGCCGGTGCGCCGCGTTGCAGTCGTGGGCTCGGGCATCTCGGGCTTGTCAGTGGCGCACGCCTTGGCCTCCGACGCACGCGTCACGCTGTTCGAGGCAGGAGACTATTTCGGCGGCCACACTCACACCGTCGACCTGACGCTCGACGGCCAGACGCACGGCGTCGACACCGGCTTTCTCGTCTTCAACGAACGCACGTACCCGAACCTTATCCGGCTGTTTGGCGAGTTGCAGGTGCCCACTGCGCTGTCCGACATGTCGTTTTCGGTGCAAGTGCCGGACATCGGGCTGGAGTGGGGCGGCAGCAACTTGAACAGCGTGTTCGCGCAGCGCAGCAACCTCGCGCGGCCTGCCTTCTGGCGGATGCTCAAAGACGTGATGCGCTTCAACCGACTCGCCACCGCGCTGGCGGAGCGCGGTGCAGACGCCGAGCAGCAACAGCCGATCGGCGACTTTCTCGTTGAACACCGCTTCAGCACGGAGTTTCGCGACTGGTATTTCCTGCCGATGATCGGTTGCATCTGGTCGTGCCCGACCGATCAGATGCTGCGTTTCCCGATCGCCACGATGATTCGGTTTTGCCACAACCACGGCCTGATCCAGGTGACGAACCGACCGCGCTGGTTCACCGTTCAGGGCGGCGCACGGAACTATGTCGAGCAGCTGCTGCACCGCATTCCAGACGCGCGGCTGAACACGCCGGTGCGCAGCGTGCGCCGATCGCGGGCGACCGGTTTGGTCAGCATCGGCACCGATGCCGGAACCGAGCTGTTCGACGACGTCGTGCTGGCCTGCCACAGCGATCAATCGCTGGCGCTGCTGGCCGACGCGACGCCCGCCGAGCGCGAGGTGCTAGGCGCCATTCGCTACCACCGCAACCGGGCCGTGCTGCACACCGACACCGCCGTGCTGCCGCGCCGACAGATCGCTTGGGCGGCCTGGAACTACGAACGCGCGCGCGCCGATTCGCGTGAGCAGGCCGCCGTGTGCTTGCACTATCTGATCAACCGGCTGCAGCCGCTGCCGTTCACGACGCCAGTGGTCGTGTCGTTGAACCCCGCCACCGAGCCGCGCGCCGACCGCGTGCACGGCGAGTACGACTACGCGCACCCGGTGTTCGATGCGGCCGCGATCGCCGCGCAGCAACGCGTGCCGTCGCTGCAGGGCGAGGCGAACACCTGGTTCTGCGGCGCCTGGACGCGCTACGGCTTCCACGAGGACGGGCTGATGTCCGGCCTCGCCGTGGTCGAGGGCTTGCGCAAGCGCTGGGCTGCGATCGAGCTCCGATCGGAGCCGGTGGCTGCATGAACCCGTCGGCCTCGGCCCCCCATGGCGCGCCCGAGCCGCTGATCGGCTTCGGCCAGGTGCGGCACACGCGGCTGCGTCCGGCGCTGAACCGATTCGCCTATCCCACCTACTTTCTGATGCTGCCGATGCGCCGCCTGCGCGCGGCGCCGCACGCCGATCTGGCGCGCAACCGCTTCGGCCTCGTCAGCTTCCACGACCGCGACCACGGCGACGGCCGCAGCGACAGCCTGGCCTGGCTCGATGACGTGCTGCAGCGCGAAGGCATCACCGATGCGCGCGGCGAAGTCTGGCTGCACTGCTACCCGCGGGTGCTCGGCCACACCTTCAAACCGGTGAGCTTTTGGTACTGCCACCGCACCGACGACACGCTGGCGGCGGTGGTGGTCGAGGTCAACAACACCTTTGGCGAGCGCCACTGTTACCTGCTGCACGGGCCGCAGCTCGCGTATGGCAAAGAGCAGGTGGCAGCCAAGGTGTTCCACGTGTCGCCGTTTTGCTCGGTGGCTGGGCGGTACCGGTTCCGCTTCATGCACGCCACCGCGCATCCCGCCGACGGCTCGGGGCGCAGCACGTTGACGCGCACTGTCG
The DNA here is from genome assembly GCA_031390425.1 of Rhizobacter sp. Taxonomy (GTDB): domain Bacteria; phylum Pseudomonadota; class Gammaproteobacteria; order Burkholderiales; family Burkholderiaceae_C; genus PBB1. The sequence goes on along the minus strand of JANMTL010000296.1, from coordinate 15,366 downwards.
CCTGCATCGACCACGACGACGAGCACGGCGCGCTGCTTCAAACCAGCGTGTCCGGACGGCTCGAGGTGTTGTCCGCGCGCACCTTGCGCCACGCGTTCTTCGGCATGCCGCTGATGACGCTCGGCGTGATCACGCGCATCCACTATCAGGCACTGCGGCTGTGCTTCAAGCGGGTGCCGTTCTGGCGCAAGCCCGCGCCACCCGGCGCTTTCGTGACGCGCTGAACGCGCGTCGAGTCTTTCACCCTTTCATCTTCGCTGTATGCCCCAACTCGACGTGATGAGCGCCACCTCCCTGCCATCGATGGCCTTGCCGTCATCGGCGCCCGCAACCGCCCGCGCGGTTTTTCGGTTGATGAAAACTTTGAAGCACGGCACGCTGGACATTCAGTTGCCCGACGGCAGCGGCCTGCATTTCGGGCAGGCCACCGAAGGCGGGCTGCGCGCCGCGATGCGCCTGGTCAACTGGAACGTCTGCAGCGCGACGATGCGCTCGGGCGACATCGGTTTCGCCGAGACCTACATCGCGGGCGACTGGACCTCGCCCGACCCGGCCACGCTGATCAAGCTGTTCTTGGCCAACGGCAGCGAAGTCGAGGCACTGGTCTACGGCACCTGGTGGGGCTCGCTGCTCTACCGCGCAAAGCACTGGTTGAATCGCAATTCGCGCAGCGGCAGCAAGAAGAACATCCACGCGCACTACGACCTCGGCAACGAGTTCTACCGGCTGTGGCTCGATGAGACGATGAACTACTCCAGCGCCTGGTTCGAAGGCGACCGCGCGCGGCCCATGCCTGATGCGCAGTGGGCCAAGGTGCGGCGCGCGCTGACCGAATGCGACGTGAAGCCGGGCGATCGCGTGCTGGAAATCGGTTGCGGCTGGGGCGCACTGGCCGAATGCGCGGCGCGCGAGTTCGGCGCCACCGTCACCGGCGTGACGCTGTCGCTTGAACAATTGACCTGGGCGCAAAAGCGCCTGGCCGATGCGGGCCTGCCGGGAGAGTTGCGCTTTCAGGATTACCGCGATTTGAACGCCGCAGCGGTCGGTGACCAGAGCGCGGGCGACGGCCCATTCGACGCCATTGCATCGATCGAGATGTTCGAAGCGGTCGGCCGCGAATACTGGCCCAGCTTCTTCAGCACCGTGAGAACGCAACTGAAGCCCGGCGGCAAAGCCTGCGTGCAGAGCATCGTGATCCGCGACGATCTGTTCGATCGCTACGTGAATTCGACCGATTTCATCCAGCAGTACATCTTCCCGGGCGGCCTGCTGCCCAGCCCGAGCGAGTTCCGCCGAGCTGCCGCCCGCGCGGGCCTGCGGGTCGTCAACGAGTTGGAATTCGGCCTCGACTACGCCGAGACGCTGCTGCGCTGGCGGCAGCGCTTCCTGAGCCAGGAAGGCCCGGTGCGCCAGCTCGGTTTCGACAGCCGCTTCATGCGCATCTGGGAGTTCTATCTCTGCTACTGCGAAGCCGCGTTCACGATGGGCAACACCAACGTCATGCAGTTCACGCTGCAGCGCGATTGAGATGCGGCAGCCCGCTCTTGCCGACCGATCTCGCCGGACGGCGCTGGCGCTGGCGTTGCTGTGGAGTGGCCTGCCGGCCACCGCGCACGCCAGGGCGCGCGCCGCCGCGTTGGTGCCACCCGAAGTGCGCAGCGACGTGCCGGGTGCGCGACTGTTCGGCAGCGGTCGGCTGACTTTTTTTCTGTTCCACGTCTACGACGCGCGGCTGTGGGTCGGCCCGCAGTTCGACGCACAGCGCTTCGAGCAGGCACCGCTCGCGCTCGAACTCGAATACGGCCGCTCGCTCGACGGTGAGCAGATCGCCGAGCGGTCGCTCGAGGAGATGCGGCGCGGCGGCGCCATCGCGCCCGAGCAAACGGCGCGCTGGCTGGCGGCGATGAAGCAGGCCTTTCCCGATGTCGTGGAGGGCGATCGCATCACTGGCGTGCAGGTGCCCGGTGTCGCGACGCGCATTTTTGTCAACGGCAAGCTCACTGCGGAGATCCGCGATGCCGAGTTCACGCGGCTGTTCTTCGGCATCTGGCTGTCCACACGCACGTCCGAGCCGAGGCTGCGCGAGGCCTTGCTGGCCGGCCCGCGCAGCGGCTCGTGATCGGGCCGTCGTCGATGGCTGTCCTGCCCGCCGCTGCGCCTGCTGCAGCGCCCGTCGATCAGCCCACCGCTCGCGTCGAAGGCGCAGCCATCGGCTGGCGGCCGGGTGTGCGCTACGGTGCGCTGGGCTTGCCGCTGGCCTTCGTCGCGTTGCCGCTCTACGTGGTGCTGCCCAACCACTACGCCACCGAGTTCGGCATCCCGCTGGCGACGCTGGGCGCGCTGCTGCTCGGCGCACGCGCGCTCGATGCGGTCGCCGACCCGCTGATCGGCCGCGCCGCCGATCGCTTGCTGGCCCGCGGCGCACGCTGGGCCTGGTGGGCCATCGCGATGGCGGCCGTGGTGCTGGCGGCGGGCTTCGCAGCGCTGTTTTTCCCAGCCGTCGAGGGCGAGTCCGCTCTGCTGATCTGGTGCGCGGCGACGCTCGTCGTCACCTACCTCGGCTACAGCGTCGTGACCGTGATCCACCAGTCGTGGGGCGCGCGGCTCGGCGGCGACGCGCCGCAGCGGGCGCGCATCGTGGCCTGGCGCGAAGGCCTGGCGCTGGCGGGCGTGCTGATCGCCAGCGTGTTGCCGTCGCTGGCGGGCCTGCCGGTGACCACCGCCGTGTTCGCGGCGGTGCTGCTCGTCGGCGTGCTGTGCCTGCGCGCCGCGCCGCAGCCGGCTGCGTCGAGCGCTGCAGCACCGCCGGTGTCGATGCTGCTGCCGTTCGCGACGCCGGCCTTTCGTCGGCTGTTGGCGGTGTACCTTGTCAACGGCATCGCGAGTGCGGTGCCGGCCACGCTGGTGCTCTTTTTCATCCGCGACCGGCTGCAAGCCCCCTCGTACGAGCCGCTGTTTCTCGCCAGCTATTTCGCCGCCGGTGCGCTGTCGATTCCGCTGTGGGTGCGCGCGGTGCGCTGGCTCGGTCTGGAACGCGCGTGGTTGATCGGCATGGGGCTCGCGATCGCGGTATTCAGTGCGGCGGCGCTGCTGGGCGCGGGCGACGTGATGGCATTCACCGCCGTCTGCGCGCTCAGCGGCATCGCACTCGGCGCCGACCTGACGCTGCCGAGCGCGATCCTGGCCGGCGTGATCCAGCGCGCAGGCCACGGCGAGCGGGCCGAAGGGGCCTACTTCGGCTGGTGGAATTTCGCCACCAAGCTGAACCTCGCGCTGGCCGCCGGCGTCGCGTTGCCGGCGCTCGCCGGGTTCGGCTATGCGCCTGGCAGCCGCAGCCCGCAGGCGCTCGACGCGCTGACCACCGCCTATTGCCTGCTGCCCTGCCTGCTCAAACTCGGCGCGGCCGCTTTGCTCTACAGCCTGCTGATCCGCAACCGTCAGGAACCCCCATGAAACGACGTTCGATTCTGGCCGCGTTGACCGCGACCGCACTGCTGGCCGCTTGCGCCTCGCCCACCCCCGCCGACTACGCCGCCGAGAAACCGCTGCTCGACCTGAAGACCTACTTCAACGGCAACCTCACCGCGCACGGTTTGTTCACCGACCGCTCCGGCAAGGTGGTGCGCCGTTTCAGCGTCGCGATGACGTGTTCATGGCAGGGCGACGACGGCGTGCTCGACGAGCGCTTCACTTACAACGACGGCGAAAAACAGCAGCGCATCTGGCGCCTGAAAAAGCTGCCCGGCGGCAAGTACACCGGCACCGCCGACGATGTGATCGGCACCGCGCAAGGCCAGAGCGCGGGCAATGCGTTCCAGTGGAGCTACACGCTGCGACTGCCGGTTGACGGCACCACGTACGACGTGCAGTTCGACGACTGGATGTACCTCATGGACGAGCGCGTGATGCTCAACAAAGCCGTGATGAGCAAGTTCGGCGTGCGCCTGGGCGACGTCACGCTGGCGTTCTACAAGCCATGACGCACCGTCCGCCAGATCGCGCGCGGGCCGCAGCGCCGGGCTTCCCTGAGCTGGGCCCGACCCTCCCGGAACACCCATCGATGGTCGCGTCGATCGGGGAGCCGTCATGCCGTTGAATCCCCGCATCACCGACTGGACCGGGCGCGTCGTCTGGCTGGTCGGCGCCTCCAGCGGCATCGGCCGCGCGACCGCACAGCGGCTGCACGAGCGCGGCGCCAGGGTGGTCGTGTCGGCACGCAACGCGGCGGCCATCGACGCCTTTGAATCCAGCCACGAGGGCAGCCTCGGCATTGCGCTCGATGCGACCGACCGCGACGCCATGGCGCGTGCGACCGAACGCATCCTCATCTGCTTCGGCCGCATCGACCTGGTGCTGTACTGCGCCGGGCATTACGCACCGATGCGCGCCACGGCGTTCGACCTCGACAAGATGCTGCTGCACAACCAGGTCAACTACGTCGGCGCGCTGGTCCTGCTGGACGTGGTGCTGCCGGTGCTGATCCGGCAGAAGTCGGGCCACCTGAGTCTGGTCTCGAGCGTGGCCGCTTACCGTGGGTTGCCGAACGCGCTGGCCTATGGCCCGACGAAGGCGGCGCTGCTCAACCTTGCGCAGACGCTCTACCTCGATCTGCACCCGCTCGGCGTCGGCGTGTCGGTGATCTGCCCGGGCTTCGTCGAAACGCCGCTGACCGCGCAAAACGATTTCAAGATGCCGGCGCTGATCCAGCCCGACGAGGCCGCGCGGGAAATACTCGCCGGCTGGGCCGCGGGTGACTTCGAAATCCATTTCCCGAAACGATTCACGCGCTTTTTGAAGGCCCTGAGCCACCTCGGCGATGGTCTGTATTTCAAGGCCATCCAGCGGGTCACCGGGCTGTAGGCCGACGCGATGACAGCCGCCACCCCCACCCGCTGCGCCGATCCGCGCGTTGCCCGCATCGTCGATGTGTTTGAAGCGCTGACTGCCGCCGATGTGGCGCGGCTCGGCGAGTTCTACGCGGCCGATGCGGCGTTCAAAGACCCGTTCAACGAGGTGCGCGGCGTGCCCGCCATCCAGCAGGTGTTCGCGCACATGTACGTGGCGCTCGACGCGCCTCACTTCATCGTCCGCGACGTGCTGGTGCAAGGCGACCAATGCGTGCTGACCTGGGACTTCGTCTTCCGCTTCCGGCGCTTCAGCCGCGCGCTGCAAACCGTGCGCGGCGCGTCGCATTTGAAGCTCGACGCGCACGGGCTCATCACGCTGCACCGCGACTACTGGGACGCCGCCGAAGAGCTGTACGAAAAGCTGCCCGCCGTCGGCGCACTGATGCGCTGGCTGAAGCGCCGGGCGAATTCGTGATGCGCATCGCGGTGATCGGCGCAGGCATCGCCGGCCTGACCGCTGCGGCCGAATTGGCCTCGGCAGGCTGCGCGGTGACGCTGTACGAGAAGAGCCGGGGGCCGGGCGGGCGCTGCGCCACGCGGCGCAGCGCGGCCGGGCCGTTCGACCACGGGGCTCCCGGGTTCAGCGCTACCAGCCTCGCGTTTCGCACCCAGGTGCTCGCCTGGCGCGCCGCAGGTTGGGTGGCTGTGGACGGCGGGGACGCTGCGCCGGCGTGGGGCGCACCGTGGTGTGCGTGCGGTGTGCCGTCGATGAACGCGCTGGCGCAGCACCTCGCGACCGGGCTGCCCGCGGGGGTCGAGCTGCGCGCCGATACCCCCGTCGCGGCGATCGAGCGCCAGGTTGGGGGGGCCGATGCCCGTCCGCACTGGCGGCTGCAATTGCTCGACGGTTCGCTCGACGCGACGCGCTTCGATGCGGTCAGCGTGGCGACCCCTGCCGAACAAGCGGCGGTCTTGCTCAGCGCCGATACAGCGCTGGCCGACGCGATGCGGCAGACCCGCAGCAACCCCTGCTGGACAGTGATGGCGGCCTGGTCGAAGGCGTTGCCCGCGTGGCAGGGCAACCCCCGCAGCGCCGATCCCCACAGCCCGCTGTCGCTGGCGCTACGCGACGATGCGCGCACCGGCCGCACGCCGATCGAAGGCGTCGCCAGTCGCTGGGTGCTGCACGCCACACCGCAGTGGTCGCTCGAACACCTGGACGCTGCCGCGTCCGACGTGATCACCGTCCTGCTGGCGGCGTTCGCCCGGCGGTGCGGCGCCGACCGCACGCCGCCGGTGCATGCCGCCGCCCACCGCTGGCGCTATGCGCAGGTGCCCGCGCCGCGTGCCGAGCCGTTCGGCTGGAATCCCGCGCTGCGGCTGGGCGCGTGCGGCGATGCGTGGCATGCGCTGGGCGACGCTGGCGCGTCCCAGCCCGACGGCATCGAGCGCGCTTGGCTCAGCGGCCGAGCCCTGGCGCACGAGGTGATTCGCAGCGGGCCGGGCGACTGAATTCGCGCGGCTGCTCGGCACCTCTTCAGGGGTGTTCGGCCCGCGCAGAAAACCGGCGCGACAGCCACAGCACCGCCACCGCCACCGCGCTCAGCCACGCGGCCTGGCCGTACGCACCGAAGTGATCGAGCATCACGCCGCTGAACGACGGGCCGAGCGCGCCGCCGACGGTGTAGCCGGTGATCATCGCGGCGGTCCCGGCGATCGCTGACGAGGCGGCGAACTGGTGCGCCACGCGAATCATCGTCAGCGTGTACAGCGCCCCACCGACGGCGCCCCAGACGAAAGCACAGATCCACAAGACCGGCGGCCACGCGATCGCCGCGACGAAGGCCGCCGACGCGGCCAGCAGCAGCGCGCCCGCCAAGCCGAACACCCGGCGCGGCGAGACGTGGTCCGACAGCCAGCCGCAGGGGTACTGCAACACGAAGCTGCCGACGCCCAGCGCACCGGCCAGCGACGTCGCGGCGGCCAGCGACAGCCCCGCCTGCGAACCGTACGCGGTGGTGATCGAGCCGAGGCCGGCCTCGAACACGCCGCCCGCGAAAGCGATCGCCACCAGGCCCGGCACGCTGCAGATCGTGGCCCACAGACCGGTCGGCAACGCGTCGGCATGGCTCGCTTGCAACCCACTCACCGCGCGGCTGAACGTGACGACGAGGCCCGCCAGCATCAGCGCCGCAGCGAAGGCCGACAGCGCGCGCGGCGACAGCGGCAACAGGCCCGGCAGGAACGGCCCGACGGCGAGCGCCGCGCCGAGCGCGCTCTGATACAGGCCGGTGAATCGCCCGCGCCGTTCGGGGGGCGCGTTGTGCGCGATCAGCGCTTCGGTGCCGTTCCAGACTGCCGCCGCGCCGATGCCGCCCAGCACCGCCAGCGCGCACCACAGCGTGTAATTCGCAGTCGCCGCATAGCCCAGCGCGGCGAGCGCTTCCAGGCCCAGGCCGCAGCGGTAGGCGGTGGCGACGCCGAGCCGCTCGAACACCCGCGGCATCAGCGGCACCATCAGCGCAACGGTCAGGAACGGCAGCATCGCGAGCACGCCGATCGCCGACGCGCTGTTTCCCGCCGTCTGCAGCCGCACCGCCAGCACCGGTTGCAGCATGGCGAACGACAGCACCATCAGCGTGGTGGCGCAGGCCACGCGCAGCAGCGCGATCAGGTGGGGTTCAAGCGCGCGGCCGGGGCGGTCGCCCGAGGGGTGACTCACCGCCCTACAGCCAGCCCTTGCGCCGGAAGTAGATGAACGGCGCCGCCACCGAAACGACCATCAGCGCAATCGCAAACGGATAGCCCCAGCGCCAGGTCAGCTCGGGCATCGCATTGAAGTTCATGCCGTAGATGCTGGCGATCAGCGTCGGCGGCAGCAGCGCGACGCTCGCCACGGAGAACATCTTGATGATCTTGTTCTGGTTGATGTTGATGAAGCCGACCGTCGCGTTCATCAGGAAGTTGATCTTGTCGAACAAGAAGGTGGTGTGGCTGTCGAGCGAATCGATGTCGCGCATGATCTGCCGCGCCTCCTCGAACTGCTCGGCATTCAGCAGTCGGCTGCGCATCATGAAGCTGACCGCGCGCCGGGTGTCCATCACGTTGCGGCGGATGCGGCCGTTCAGGTCTTCCTCCTTGGCGATCGCCGACAGCGCTTCGGCGGCCATGGCGTCGTTCACGTCTTCTTTCAGCACGCGCTGGCTGACTTTCTCCAGCGCGTCGTAGATGCCTTCGAGCGCGTCGGCGCTGTACTCGGCGTCGGCGTCGTAGAGCTTGAGCAGCACGTCCTTGGCGTCTTCGATCAGCGCCGGGATACGCCGCGCGCGCAGCCGCAGCAGGCGAAACACCGGCAGCTCTTCGCCGTGCACCGAGAACAGCACGTTCTTGAACAGGATGAAGGCCACCCGCACGTTGCGCGGGGTCTCGTCGTCGTCGATCAGGAAGTCGGAGCGGATGTGCAGCTCGCCGTTGTCTTCCTCGTAGAAGCGGGCCGACTCCTCCAGGTCGTCATCGACCGCGTCGTCGGGGATCGTGACGCCGAAGTGTTGCGCGATCCAGCCTTTTTCCTCGGCCGTCGGCGCGTCGAGGTCGACCCACACCGGCTGCACGTTGGCGAGCGCAGCGTGACTTTCGATTTCTTCCTGAAACAGCCGACCGTTGGCCAGCGAGAAGACATTGAGCATGGCAGCTCCAACAAGCCGACGGTGCCGATGACACCGTCGATGGGCCCAGCAGAGGCAGAGGTGCGGGGGGGGTCACAACCGTCTCACCCCGGGCCCGACCTCGCGATGCGTCACGGGGCCTGCGTGGAGTGGACGGTCACCGCGTCGGGGGCACGTCCAAGTCGAACTCCAGTTGATTCAACTCAAAAATTATCGCATCGACACAGGCCGCTGGGAGGGCCGCGCCCGCGCCGCAGGCCGCGTGAGCGCCGCCCCGCAGACCCCCAAACCGGGCAGACCGCACGCCGGGGCGGGGCGCCGCTGATCCGGTCGTCTTGCCAGCCCACCGGATCAGGCGCAAGATGAATTTCGGTCGGGTCGCACCTGTCGTCCATCGACGCACGGCCCACCGTTGTGCTCTCTGTCTTTCATTTCCTGCAAAAGGAGTTCCCATGAACTTGACGATCAGCGGCCATCACCTCGACATCACTCCCTCCTTGCGTGAGTACGTGCTCGCAAAGCTGGACCGGGTCACACGCCATTTCGACCAGGTGGTCGACATCAACGTGCTGCTGTCGGTGGAAAAGCTGAGGGAGAAGGAACGCCGGCAGAAAGCCGAAGTCACCCTTCACGTGAAGGGCAAGGACATCTTCATAGAACACGCTGCCGAGGACATGTACGCCGCTGTCGATCAATTGATGGACAAACTCGATCGCCAGGTGTGCCGCCACAAGGACCGCCTCCAGGACCACCACCATGTGGCCGCGAAACGACTCGATGCGCGCGCAGCCTGAGCCGACGCACGCCCTTCCCGGTTTGAGAAAGCGGCCTGCGGGTCGCTTTTTTGCGTCGCAAACCACGCCCCCGCAAGCACGGGGCACGATGCCATTGCTGCGATGCAGCATCATGGGCACAATGCATCTGCCGGGAGCTTCCTTTCGTCGCAGGGAACGCATCTCGTTTTTACAATCAGCCGTTTTTGGCTCACCGCAAGCGCGCAACGAGGCCCCGGCCGAAGTTGTCGCTTGGATCGCCCGATGAACCGTCTTGCCGCCATCCTGCCCGCCAGCAACGTGCTGGTCGATGTGGACGCCACCAGCAAGAAGCGCGTGTTTGAACACGCGGGATTGCTGTTCGAGAACCAGCACGCCATCGCGCGGGCCACTGTCACCGACAACCTGTTCGCGCGCGAGCGGCTCGGCTCCACCGGCCTCGGCCACGGCGTGGCGATTCCGCACGGGCGCATCAAGGGCTTGAAGAACCCGCTGGCGGCGGTGGCCCGCGTGCAGCAACCGATTCCTTTCGATGCGCCCGACGACGAGCCCGTCACGCTGCTTATCTTCTTGCTGGTGCCCGAAGCGGCGACTCAGCGGCACCTCGAAATCTTGTCTGAAATCGCGGAAATGCTCAGCGATCGCGAGTTGCGCGAGCGCCTGAAAACCGAGACCGACGCCGCCAAGGTGCACGAGCTCATTGCCAACTGGGAGCCGCTGAGGTCGGTGGCCTGACGACGATCCAGCGCGCACTGGCAGTCCGCGCGCTGATACCGTCGGGGTTGCCACAGCGAACCTGCACCGCATGAAACCCATTGTCATCAGCGCCGAGGCGCTGTTCGAACACCACCGTGTCGCGCTGCACTGGGAGTGGATCGCCGGTCACGCGCACCCCGAACGCCGCTTCGACGAAGCGGCGGTGCGCAACGCGCAATCGGCCGCCGACCTGGTCGGCTACCTCAACTACATCCACCCGTACCGGGTGCAACTCGTCGGTCGCCGCGAGGTGGCCTACCTGATGGACGCGTCTGCCGAAGACCAGGAGCGGCGCATCCAGCGCATCGTGACGCTGGAGCCGCCGGTGGTGGTCGTCGCCGACGGCCAGGTGCCGCCCGACCGGCTGATCGCGATGTGCGAGCGCGCTGCGATCCCGCTGTTCGTCACCGCCGAGTCGGCCGGCCAGGTCATCGACATGGTGCGCGGTTACCTGAGCCAGTTGTTCGCAGAGCGCACCACGCGGCACGGCGTCTTCATGGACATCCTCGGGCTGGGCGTGTTGCTGACCGGCGAGTCGGGCCTGGGCAAGAGCGAGCTCGGGCTGGAGTTGATCTCACGCGGCCACGGCCTGGTGGCCGACGACGCGGTGGACATCTACCGGATGTCGCAAACGGCGCTCGAGGGACGCTGCCCGGAGCTGTTGATCAACCTGCTCGAAGTGCGCGGCATCGGCCTGCTCGACATCAAGGCGATTTTCGGAGAGACCGCCGTGCGCCGCAAGATGCGCGTCAAGCTGATCGTCCATCTGGTGCGCACCGAAACCATGGAGCGCGAGTTCGAGCGGCTGCCCTACGAGCCGCTGTACGAAAACATCCTCGAAGTGCCGGTGCGCAAGGCGGTGATCGCGGTGGATGCCGGTCGCAACCTCGCGGTGCTGGTCGAAGCGGCGGTGCGCAACACGATCTTGCAACTGCGCGGCATCGACACCTACAAAGAATTCATCGAGCGCCACCAACGCGCCCTGGAGCGCGGCACCACCGACTGAGCGAGGGTGGTGGCAGACGCGTCGGGCCTGTATCAGCTCAGCGCACGCGGTGCGGGCAGGCCCTTTTGGTGCACACCACATACAACGAGAGCGCGTGCTCTTGCAACTCGAAACCCCGGCTCTGCGCCACCGCTCGCTGACGCTTCTCGATTTCGGCGTCGAAAAACTCCTCGACCCGCCCGCAGTCCATGCACACCAGGTGATCGTGGTGCTTGCCTTCGTTGAGCTCGAACACCGATTTGCCGGACTCGAAATGGTTGCGCGACAGGATGCCGGCCTGCTCGAATTGCATCAACACCCGGTACACCGTGGCCAAGCCCACGTCGGAGCCGTCGGCCAGCAAGACCTTGAACACGTCTTCCGCCGTCATGTGGCGTTGCATGGTTTGCTGGAAGACTTCGAGGATCTTGATGCGCGGCAGCGTGGCCTTCAAGCCGCTGTTTTTCAGTTCGTCTGCGTTTGTCATGGAAGCTCCCGCCGTGCGATCGGCTCACAGGCCCGACCGCTAGAATGAATCGATCATATCGAGTCGGGCTCTCGCTTTTGCGTGCCCTGGATACCGTCATGCCTTTGCTGTTCGCTGTACGTCCGCCCCTGCTGCTCGCCTCGATGGCGTGGGTCGCCGCCAGCCTCGCAGGCTGCGCGTCGCTGGACCCTTCGGACACCATCCTCAGCGTCGTCACGCCGTACAAGGTCGAGATCGTTCAGGGCAATGTGGTGACCCAAGAACAGGTGTCGCGCATCCAGCCCGGCATGTCGCGTGCCCAGGTGCGCGACATCCTCGGCTCGCCGTTGTTGGCCGACGTGTTCCACGCCGACCGCTGGGACTATGTGTTCACCATCCGCCGCCAGGGAACCGACCCGCAACGCCGCAGCGTCGTGGCCCTGTTCGACGGCGAGCGCCTGAAAAGCCTCGACACCGGCGGCGAGTTGCCGGCCGAAGAAGCCTTCGTTGCGTCGATCGACACCGTCAAGCCAGGCGCAAAGGCTCCGTCGCTGGCGCTGACAGAAGCGCAGCTTCAAGCGCTGAAAGCGCCGCCCAAGCCCGCTCAGGTCGACACCCCCGTCGTGGCGCCGAACCGCGTCTACCCGCCGCTCGAGCCGCGTTGATGAGTCTGTCGTCGGACGCGTCCGCGCGCACCGTGCAACCGTTGAGAATCGCCGTCGCCGGCGCGTCGGGGCGCATGGGCCGCATGCTGATCGAAGCGGTGATCGGGTCGAGCGATCTGCTGCTGAGCGGCGCGCTCGACGTGCCCGGCAGCCCCGCACTCGGACACGATGCGGCCGCATTCGCAGGACACGTGAGCGGCGTCACCATCACCTCGGACCTGCGCGCCGGGCTCGCCCAATCGCAGGTGCTGATCGACTTCACCCGGCCCGCTGGCACGCTGGCGCATCTGGCGGTATGTCGCGAACTCGGCGTCAAGGTGGTGATCGGCACCACCGGCTTCAGCGACCGGCAAAAGGCCGAGATCGCCGACCACGCCCGCCACATCGCAATCACACTGGCGCCCAACATGAGCGTTGGGGTGAATGTGGTTCTCAAGCTGCTGGACACCGCTGCGCGCATGTTGAACGAGGGCTACGACATCGAGATCATCGAAGCCCACCACCGCCACAAGGTCGATGCGCCGAGCGGCACCGCGCTGAAGATGGGCGAGGTGGTGGCCGCCGCACTCGGGCGCGATCTGAAAACCTGCGGGGTGTACGGCCGTGAAGGCCTTTCTTCACCCGACGGCGGCGAGCGCGATCCGTCCACCATCGGCTTCGCGACGATTCGCGGCGGCGACATCGTCGGCGACCACACGGTGCTGTTTGCAGGCACCGGCGAGCGCATCGAAATCACGCACAAGAGTTCGAGCCGCGCCACTTATGCGCAAGGCAGCCTGCGCGCGGCGCGTTTCCTGGCCGCCCGGAGCAGCGGCTTGTTCGACATGAACGACGTGCTCGGCTTGGCCTGACCCCATCGTGCAAACCATGACCGGCTTTCAACAGTTCTGGCAGCAAGGCGACGCGATCACGCGCAGCGTCGCCGTGCTGTTGCTGGTGATGTCGATCAGCGCGTGGGTGCTGATCTTCTGGAAGGGCTGGCTGCTGCGCCGCGTGCGCAGCGACATCGCTCGTGCGGTGCCGGCGTTCTGGGCCGCCGCCGATCTCGATGCCGCCCGCAACCAGCTCGGCGCCTTCGACCGCGAGCGCGTGCTGACGCCGTTGCTGGCGGCCGCCACCGCGCAACCCAACGCGCAAACGCTCGAAGCGCGCGGTCTGCGCGAATCGCAACTGACACGTCGGCTGCGCGATGCGCTGCATGCGGTGCTGACGCAGCTGCAGTTCGGTCAGGTGCTGCTCGCCTCCATCGGCAGCACCGCGCCGTTCATCGGGCTGTTCGGCACGGTGTGGGGCATCTACCACGCGCTGGTCAGCATCTCGACGGCCGGCACGATCACCATCGAGCGCGTTTCGGGCCCGGTGGGTGAGGCGCTGGTGATGACCGCCGCCGGGCTGGCGGTGGCGATCCCGGCGGTGCTGGCCTACAACATCTTCGGCAAGATGGTCGGCGCCTGCGAAGCCGAGCTGGAAGGCTTTGCCCACGATCTGCGCGAGATGCAGGTCGACCGCGCCACCGAGGCCTCGGTGCCCCTGAAAGACTGACCCGCATGGCCTTCGGACGTTTGGAGCGCACCACCGGCCCGCAGCCGATGAGCGACATCAACATGACGCCGCTGATCGATGTGATGCTGGTGCTGCTGGTGATCTTCATGATCACCGCGCCGCTGATGAGCAGCAGCTTGAAGCTCGACCTGCCCAAGACCGATGCCGCGCAGCCGAGTGACTCGCCCGACTTCATCGCGGTGTCTATCGACCCGACCGGTCGCCTGTTCCTGGCCGACAAGGAGATCGATGCGGCCGCGCTGGCACAGCGGGTGGCCGAAACCGCGCGGCTGAATCCGCAGACCGAAGTCCAGTTGCGCGCCGACCAGACGGTGCCCTACGGTCGCGTGGCCGAGTTGATCGGCATCGTTCAAAAAGGCGGGCTGACGCGCATCGGCTTCGTGGCGATAGCACCCGCCGCCCCGCCCTGATCAGACGTAGAGCTCGCCGCCACCCTCGCGAAACGCCAGCGCTTTTTCTTCCAGCGCGGCATGAATCTGGATCACCGACGTGGCGGCTGGGGCAGGTGCCTCGGCCTTTTGCAGCCGCGCAAAATCGCGCACCTCCTGCGAGATCTTCATCGAGCAGAACTTCGGCCCGCACATCGAGCAGAAGTGCGCCACCTTGGCGTTTTCCTTCGGCAGCGTTTCGTCGTGGTATTTCATCGCGGTGTCGGGGTCGATGGCTAGCTTGAACTGGTCCTCCCAGCGGAATTCGAAGCGCGCCTTCGACACCGCGTTGTCCCACATCTGCGCGCCCGCAAAGCCCTTCGCCAAGTCGCCCGCGTGCGCGGCGATCTTGTAGGCGATCAGCCCCTGCTTCACGTCGTCGCGGTTCGGCAGCCCGAGGTGCTCTTTCGGTGTCACGTAGCACAGCATCGCCGTGCCGTACCAGCCGATGTTGGCCGCGCCCATCGCCGACGAGATGTGGTCGTAGCCCGGCGAGATGTCGGTGATCAGCGGACCGAGTGTGTAGAACGGAGCCTCGTAGCAGGCTTCCAACTGCTTCTCGACGTTTTCCTTGATCAGCTGCAACGGCACGTGGCCAGGGCCTTCGATCATCACCTGCACATCGTGCTTCCAGGCGATCTGCGTCAGCTCGCCGAGCGTGTGCAGCTCGGCGAACTGTGCTTCGTCGTTGGCGTCGGCGATCGAGCCGGGCCGCAGGCCGTCGCCGAGCGAGAAGCACACGTCGTAGGCCTTCATGATCTGGCAGATGTCGTCGAAATGCTCGTACAAAAAGCTCTCGCGGTGGTGCGACAGGCACCACTTGGCCATGATCGAGCCGCCACGCGAGACGATGCCGGTGAGCCGATCCGCAGTCAGCGGGATGTAGGCCAGCCGCACCCCGGCGTGGATGGTGAAGTAGTCGACGCCCTGCTCGGCCTGCTCGATCAGCGTGTCGCGGAACAACGCCCAGGTCAGGTCCTCGGCCTTGCCATTGACTTTTTCCAAGGCCTGGTAGATCGGCACCGTGCCGATCGGCACCGGCGAGTTGCGCAGGATCCACTCGCGGGTCTCGTGGATGTTCTCGCCGGTCGACAAATCCATCACCGTGTCGGCGCCCCAGCGGATCGACCACACCAGCTTGTCCACTTCTTCCTCGATGCTCGACGTGACCGCCGAGTTGCCGATGTTGGCGTTGACCTTGATGAGGAAGTTGCGGCC
>JANMTL010000293.1:0-6806 GCA_031390425.1 Rhizobacter sp. | reverse complement strand
GTCGTCGCCCAGCACTTCGAGCAGCTTTTCGTTGAGCACGACGATCAGCGAATCGACGTTGGCTTCGAGCTCGGCCAGCCCGGTGTCGGCGGCCTTCATGCGGCGGTTGCCTTCGAACTCGAACGGCTTGGTCACCACGCCGACGGTCAGGATGCCCATCTCTTTGGCGATGCGGGCGATCACCGGCGCGGCGCCGGTGCCAGTGCCGCCGCCCATCCCGGCGGTGATGAACAGCATGTGCGCGCCGGTGATGGCCGTGCGGATGCGCTCTTCGGCCTCGATCGCCGCCGCCTTGCCCATCTCGGGCTTGGCGCCGGCGCCGAGGCCGGTGCTGCCGAGCTGGATCAGGTGGTGGGCGCCCGAACGGTTGAGCGCTTGCGCGTCGGTGTTGGCGCAGACGAACTCGACGCCTTGGACGCCCTGCGTGATCATGTGTTCGACCGCGTTGCCGCCGCCGCCGCCGACGCCGATCACCTTGATTTGGGTGCCGAGGTCAAATTCTTCGATCATTTCGATGGCCATGGGGTGCTCCAGTGCTTGTGTGCAGTTGCCGTTGAGGATCAGGTTTTGCGATGTTGTCTAGCAAGGTCGTCGTCTGCTGCGATAGGCCGGGGTTGGGCCGGTGTCCGCAGTCTTCGGGGTCGAAAAAAAAGGGGGGTGCGCGTTGCTCCCTCCCCCAGCGGGGGAGGGAGCTGATCAGCGCATGGGGGCTCGTGTGCATGACGTCCGCTCAGAAGTTGCCAAGGAACCAGTCGCGCGCCCGTCCCAGCACGGTCTTGACCGAGCCGGCCTGCTGCGCCGCGCGCAGCCCGCGCGAGCGCGCCGTGCGGCCTTCTTCGAGCAGGCCCATCACCGTGGCCGAACGGGTGTTCGCGACCATGTCCTGCAAGGCGCCGCGGTAGGTCGGTGTGCCCTTGCGCACCGGCTTCAGGAAAATGTCTTCGCCGAGCTCGACCATGCCCGGCATCACCGCCGCGCCACCGCAGATCACGATGCCCGACGACAGCAGTTCTTCGTAGCCCGACTCGCGGATGACCTGGTGCACCAGCGAATAGATCTCCTCGATGCGCGGCTCGATCACGCCGGCCAGCGCCTGGCGGCTCAGCATGCGCGGCGGGCGATCGCCGAGGCCGGGCACTTCGAGCTGGTCGCTCGGGTCGGCCAGCAGTTGCTTGGCGACGCCGTACTCGATCTTGATTTCCTCGGCGTCCTTGGTCGGCGTGCGCAGCGCCATCGCGATGTCGCTGGTGATCAGGTCGCCGGCAATCGGAATGACGGCCGTGTGGCGGATCGCGCCGTCGGTGAAGATCGCCACGTCGGTGGTGCCCGCGCCGATGTCGACCAGCGCCACACCCAAATCTTTCTCGTCGTCGGTCAGCACCGCGTGGCTGCTGGCGCTCGGGTTGAGCACCAGCATGTCGACTTCGAGCCCGCAGCGGCGCACGCACTTGATGATGTTCTCGGCCGCGCTCTGCGCCCCGGTTACGATGTGCACCTTGACTTCGAGCCGGCCGCCGCTCATGCCGATCGGCTCTTTGACCTCGTGGCCGTCGATGACGAATTCTTGCGGTTCGACCAGCAACAGGCGCTGGTCGTTCGGGATGTTGATCGCCTTGGCGGTCTCGACCACCCGCGCCACGTCGATCGGGGTCACTTCCTTGTCGCGCACGATCACCATGCCGGTGCTGTTTTGCCCACGGATGTGGCTGCCGGTGATGCCGGTGTAGACGTGCGTGATCTTGCAGTCGGCCATCATCTCGGCCTCTTTCAAGGCCTGCTGAATGCTCTGCACGGTGGCGTCGATGTTGACGACCACGCCGCGTTTGAGGCCATGCGTCGGCGCACTGCCGAGCCCGGCCACGCGCAGCTCGCCGCCGGGCAGCAACTCGGCCACCACCACCATCACCTTCGCGGTGCCGATGTCGAGTCCCACCACCAGATCTTTCAGTTCCTTGGCCATCCGTTCCTCTCGCTCATTGCTGGGTGCCCGCGCCTTGGCCAGGGGGCAGCGCTGTCGTGATGCCCCGCAGGCGCAGGGCGTAACCGTCGCGGTGCCGCAGGTCGGCATAGACCAGCGGCGCCTGAAATTGCTCTGTCAGTTGCGCCAGCGTGCCGACAAAGCGCGCGGCACGCGCCACCACCTCGTCGTCGCTGCCGCGGCCGAGCTCGACCTTGGCGCCGCTGTCCAGCTCGGCCCGCCACGAGCCGCGTCCCGACAGCCGCAGCAGATCGACGTGGCGGTCGAGCCGCCCGAACACCGACTGCAATCGCGCCAACATCGCCAGCATCGCGACCGAGCTGCCGTCCGGCCCTTCGAGGCCGGGCAAGCCGTCTTCCTCGACATCGCCGACGCTGGCTTCGAACACCTCACCCAGGGTGTTGACGAGCTGGTCGGTCGCGCCACCGCCACGCCACAGCGCCGCCGGGCGGTGCTCTTCGAGCCGCACGTCGAGCCGGTTCGGCCACACCCGCTGCACCACCGCACGGCGCACCCACGGCACCGACTCGAAGGCGCGCTGGTCGGCCCGCAGATCGGTGGTGAAGAAGTTGCCGCGCAGCTTGGGCACCGCGTTGACGCGGATCGTCGCGACGCTGTTGCGGCTCAGGTCGCCGTCGATACGGATCGAGCGCAGCGCAAACACCGGCTGGCGGGTCAGCAGTTGCAGCGCAGTTGCTCCGATCAGAATCACCCCCAGCACCAACAAGCCATTCGCCGTGAAGCGCATCCACCGCACATCGCTCGGCACCGCCTGCGGCAGTGCAGAGGCGCGCGCGGCAGCGAGCGATCGGACGAAGGGGGTGGTGGCCATGGTGATCCGGATGGCGTCAGGGCGCAGAAACAGCAACAGCCGGCTGCGCGTCGAGGCGCGCCTGGGCGGCAATCAACCAGCAGAGGCGGTCGTAGCCGAGACCGATGGCGCGCGCCGACATCGGCACCAACGAGTGCGTCGTCATGCCAGGCGAGGTGTTCATCTCCAGCAGGAACGGCTTGCGGTCGGACGCGCGGATCATCAGGTCGGCGCGGCCCCAGCCGCGGCAGCCGAGTGCGCGGTACGACGCGACGGCCAGGCGCTGGATCTCGCGCTCTTCGGCCTCGGGCAGCCCGCTCGGGCACTGGTACTGGACGACATCGGTGAAGTACTTGTTCTGATAGTCGTAGGCGCCTTCGGGCGCGCAGATGCGGATCACCGGCAGCGCGTGCGCATCGGCGCCTTCCCCCAGCACCGGGCAGGTGACTTCCTCGCCAGTGATGAACTCCTCGCACAACACGTCGGCGTCGTAACGCGCGGCGAGTGCCACCGCGTCCTGCATCTGCCGATCGACGTCGCCAGCGTCGGTCACCTTGGTGACGCCGATCGACGAGCCTTCGCGCGGCGGCTTGACGATCAGCGGCAGGCCGAGTTGCCCGGGCACCGCGCGCACCTGGTCGGCGCTGTGCTCGCCGCTTTTTTCGCCGGGCACCAGCCACACATGGCGCGGCGTCGGCAGACCGTCGGCGAGCCAGATGCGCTTGGTCATCACCTTGTCCATCGCCACCGCCGACGCCATCACGCCGGAGCCGGTGTACGGGATGCCCAGCAGTTCGAGCGCGCCCTGCACCGTGCCGTCTTCGCCGTGGCGGCCGTGCAGCGCGATGAAGCAGCGGTCGATGCCGAGCCGCTTCAACTCCGACAGATCGCGCTCGGCCGGATCGAAGGCCTGCGCGTCGACGCCCAACGATTGCAGCGCGGCCAGCACGCCGCCGCCCGACATCAGCGAGATGGCGCGCTCGGCCGAGGTGCCGCCCATCAGTACGGCGACCTTGCCGAGGTCGGAGACCGCGACTGGACCGAGGGCGTTGGAATCGACGCTCATCGGCTCACTTCCGTCGTGGCCGCCGTGCCCGGTTCAGTGCGACGCTTCAGCTCCAGCACCAACCCCGGCACGCTGCCGATCGAGCCCGCGCCCATCGAGACGACCACATCCCCGGCTCGCGTGTGATCCACGATGGCCTGCGGCAGCGCGGCGATGTCGTCGATGAACATCGGATCGACCTTGCCCGCGACTCGCAACGCACGCGCCAGTGCACGCCCGTCGGCCGCCACGATCGGCGCTTCGCCGGCCGCATACACCTCGGCCAGCAACACCGCATCGGCACGGCCGATCACCTTGACGAAATCCTCGAAGCAGTCGCGGGTGCGGGTGTAGCGGTGCGGCTGGAAGGCGAGCACCAGCCGGCGCCCCGGAAACGCTCCGCGCGCGGCGGCCAGCGTGGCGGCCATCTCGACCGGGTGGTGGCCGTAGTCGTCGATCAGCGTGAAGCAACCGGCGGTTTCGTCCAGCACATTCACGGCGACTTCTCCGTAGCGCTGGAAGCGCCGATCGACGCCCCGGAACTCGGCCAGGCCCTGCACCATCGCGGCGTCGGGCAGTTCGAGCTCGGTCGCGACCGCGATCGCAGCCAGCGCGTTCAGCACGTTGTGGTCGCCCGGCAGGTTCAGCGTCACGTCGAGGTCGGACATCGCAACGCCGTTGCGCCGCTGCACCGTGAAGTGCATGCGACCCGCGCGTGCCTGCACGTCCACCGCACGCACCATCGCGTCGACGCCGAAGCCGTAGGTGACCAC
This sequence comes from Rhizobacter sp., assembly GCA_031390425.1. GTDB lineage: Bacteria > Pseudomonadota > Gammaproteobacteria > Burkholderiales > Burkholderiaceae_C > PBB1. Next base: position 2,199 of record JANMTL010000293.1, on the reverse strand, counting down.
CGGCCGTGACAGCTTCGGCATCACCGAGCGCACCCCCGGGTCGTCGCAGCAGACGACGGCCGCGCCGTAGAACGGCATGCGGTGCACGAAGTCGACGAAGGCCTGTTCCAGCCGCGCGATGTCGTGGCCGTAGGTGTCCATGTGGTCGGCGTCGATGTTGGTGACCACCGCCATCACCGGCAGCAGGTTCAAGAACGATGCATCGGACTCGTCGGCCTCGACCACGATGTGGTCGCCAGAGCCGAGGCGTGAATTCGCACCGGCCGCGTTGAGCCGGCCGCCGATCACGAAGGTCGGATCGAGCCCGGCCTCGGCGAGCACGCTGGTGACCAGGCTGGTGGTGGTGGTCTTGCCGTGGGTGCCGGCGATCGCGATGCCCTTTTTCAGGCGCATCAGCTCGGCCAGCATCACCGCGCGTGGCACCACCGGCACGCGCTTGGCGCGCGCGGCGATCACCTCGGGGTTGTCGGCCTTCACCGCGGTCGACGTGACCACGGCTTCGGCGCCATCGATGTTCGACGCATCGTGGCCCACCGACACGCGGATGCCGAGCGACGCGAGTCGGCGCGACGTGGCGCTGTCGCTCTGGTCCGAACCCGACACGACATAGCCCAGGTTGTGCAGGATCTCGGCAATGCCGCTCATGCCTGCGCCGCCCACGCCAACGAAGTGGATGTGCTTCACCGCATGCTTCATGCGACGGCCCTCCACCACTCGCGGTTCTTCGTTGGCACTCGTGGCCCTTCGACGAAGTGAATGTGCTTGACGGCGTGCTTCATGCGGCAATCAACCCCTCGAGTTCATCCGCCGCGCGCGCAGCGGCTTTCGGCCGGGCCAACGCGCGCGCTTTCGTTGCCATTGCCAGCAGCGAATCGCGCGTCAGCCCGGCCAGCACATCGGCGAGGTGGCGCGGCGTCAGCTCGCTCTGCGGCAACTGCACGGCCGCGCCGTGCGAGGCCAGCCACTGCGCGTTGTCGCGCTGGTGCGAGGTGGTGCCGACGACCAGCGGCACCAGCACGCTGGCGACCCCGGCGGCGCACAACTCGCTGACGGTGATCGCACCGGCGCGGCAGACGATCACGTCGCAATCGGCCAGACGCTGCGCCATGTCGTCGATGAACGGCAGCACTTCGGCTTGCACGGTCGATTCGTCGTAATCGGATTGCACCGCAGCCGCATGCGCGGCGCCGGTCTGGTGCGTGACCTGGGGCCGTTGCGTATCGGGCATCAACGCAAGCGCCTGCGGCAGACAGCGGTTGAGCACCTGTGCGCCGAGGCTGCCGCCGACGATCAGCAGGCGCAGCGGGCCACTGCGGCCTTCGAATCGCACGGCTGGCGAGGGCACCGCTTCGATCTCGGCGCGCACCGGGTTGCCGGTGACGACACTGTGCTTGGTGCGCTGCGCGCACAGCCCGTCGAAGCCGAAGGCGACGCGATCGGCCACCGGCAGCAGCGCGCGATTGCTCATCAGCAGTGCGGCGTCGGCGTTGATGAGCATCAGCGGCTTGCCGAGCAGCGAGGCCATCATGCCGGCGGGGAAGCAAAGGTAGCCGCCCATGCCGAGGACGACTTGCGCGCGGCGCTTGCGGATGATGCGCAGGCATTGCCAGAACGCTGCGAGCAGGCGGATGCCACCGGTCAGGGTGTGCAGTGCGCCTTTGCCGCGCAGGCCAGTGAACCCGATCGTGTCGAGTGGGATGCCGGTGGGCGGGACCAGCTTGTTTTCCATGCCGGTGGTGGTACCGAGCCAGCTCACCGTCCAGCCGCGTTGTTGCATTTCCTTTGCCACGGCGAGGCCGGGGATGACATGGCCGCCGGTGCCGGCTGCTACCACTATCAAGTGTTTGATTGGGGTCATGAGTGACCTCTTGGCGTTGCTTGCCTTGCGATGCAGCGCGTCGGGTCCCGCCCCGACAGGCGGGTAACTTTCTTCTGCCGCCCCAGAAGAAAGTCACCAAAGAAGAGGGGCCGAACACCAGCCATTTGAGCCGCTCGCTTCGGCTACACACCTACTTCAAAGGCTCTGGCTCGAGAACACCCACCGAATTCCTTCAGCGCTTACCTCGCTCACATTCAGTCGACTCGGTATCGACACGGCTCGACCCTGCGGGTCATCGTGGCGAAGACCCGTACGGGTCGAGTCGAAGCGACAACAAGCGGATGGGCGTTAGCGAGGAAAGCGTGGCCGGAGCCCGGCGA
>JANMTL010000279.1:0-10769 GCA_031390425.1 Rhizobacter sp. | reverse complement strand
CTCGCGGCGAGGGGGCCGCAGGCCCTCCTGCCGACGGTTGTCTCGGGCCAGGGTGCCGCCCCCGCCCCATTCGCCGACCTCGACGACACCGCCCGCCCGGCTTTCGGCCCACTCGGCCGCCGTGGCTTCCTGAAGCTGACCGCGTTGACAGGCGGCGGGCTCGGCATCACCTGGACGGCGCCGGTGGCGGCTGCTGAAGACGCCCCGGCAGCGGCCCCGAAAGCCCGCAAGCTGGCCGACCCCAGTCCTTTCATCAAATTCCACCCCGACCACACCGTCGAGATCATCGTCAACCGGCTCGACTTCGGCCAAGGCGCGCTGACCGCGCTACCGATGCTGCTGGCCGAAGAGCTCGATGTCGATTTCGCCAAGGTGCGCGCCACGCTGGCTCCGGCGGGCGATGCCTACCGCGACCCGGTGTTCGGCATCCAGATGACCGGCGGTTCGACCGCCATCGCGCATTCGTGGATGGCCTACCGCGAGATTGGCGCGGCGGCCCGCACGATGCTGGTGGCCGCCGCAGCCCAGCAGTGGAAGCTGCCGGTGTCGGCGTGCACGACCGGCGACGGGCAGGTGCGATCCGGCAACCTGCGCGCAAGTTATGTGTCGCTGGCGGCCGCAGCCGCAAAGCAGCCGGTGCCAGCGTCGGTGGGGCTGAAGTCGGCCGACCAGTTCAACATCATCGGCCAGGGCCAGGGCCGCCTGGATGCGCTGGCCAGCAACACCGGCCGGAAAAACTACGGCATCGACATGAAGCTGCCTGGGCTCAAGGTCGCGGTGCTGCGCCGCGCACCGAAGTTTGGCGGGCAGGTCGCGAGCTTCGACGCAAAAGCGGCGCTGGCCATCAAAGGCGTGCTCGATGTCTTCGAGGTCAACACGGATCGAGGTGGCAGCGGCATCGCCGTGGTCGCCACCGGCTACTGGCCGGCCAAGCTGGCCGCGATGCGCTGAAGGTGCAATGGAAGCCCGGCGTCGGCGGCACGGTGAGCAGCGAGCAGCAGTTCGCGCAGTACCGCGAGCTGGCGAAGAACCCGCCGCTGACCGCTGTGAAGGGCGATGTGTCAGCGCTGAAAAACACAGCCCAGGCAGGCGGTGCGGTTAACACGATCAATGCGGTGTACGAGTTCCCGTACCTGGCGCACGCGCCGCTCGAACCCCTGAACGCCACCTTCGAGCTGCGCGCCGATCGCGCCACGGTGTGGGTCGGCAGCCAGTTCCAGACCATCGACCAGACCAACGTCGCGCAGATCCTGGGCCTCAAGGCCGAGCAGGTGACGCTGAACACACTGCCTGCGGGCGGTGGCTTCGGACGCCGCGCAGCGCCTGCGTCCGACTACCTGCGCGAAGGCGCGACCATTGCCAAGCTGTGGCGCCAGCGCAAGGGCACCCGGGGTGGCCCGCTGAAGCTGATGTGGAGCCGCGAAGACGACATCCAGGGCGGCTACTACCGCCCGGCGCATCTGCACAGCGTCGATGTCGGCTTCGACGCACAGGGCCAAGTGATCGCCTGGGACCACGCGATCGTCGGCCAGTCGATCATCAAGGGCACCGCTTTCGAGCCCTTTTTGGTGAAGAACGGCATCGACGGCACGATGACGGAGGGCGTGGCCGAGAACCACTACCGCATGCCGATGCGGCTGCGCGTGGCGCACCCCGAACTCGCGGTGCCGGTGCTGTGGTGGCGTTCGGTCGGCCACACCCACACCGCCTACGTGATGGAGACGATGGCCGACGAGGTGGCGCGCGCGGCCGGTGTCGACCCGGTCGCGTGGCGGCTGTCGCGCTTCGACGCCACACGACACGCGCGACACATCGCCGCGCTGAAGCTGGCGGTCGACAAGTCGGGCTACGGCCAACCGCTGCCCGCCGGTCACGCCTGGGGTGTGGCCGTGCACGAATCGTTCGGCAGCGTGGTGGCCTGTGTGGTCGATGTGTCGATCGAGGGCGACCAGGCCAAGGTGCACCAGGTCACCGCCGGGGTGCACGCGAACCAGATCGTCAATCCGACCGCCGCCGAAGCGCAGATCCAGGGCGGCGCGGTGTTCGGGCTGTCGATGACGCTGCCGGGCTTTGCGATCACGCTGAAGGACGGCGTGGTGCAGCAGAGCCAGTTCAGCGACTACCCGCCGATTCGCTTCCCCCAGGCGCCGCCGGTCGCGGTGCATTTCGTGCCCAGCACCGACGCGCCGACCGGGCTCGGCGAACCGGGCGTTCCGGCCATCGCACCGGCGGTGGCGAACGCGGTGGCGGCGTTGACCGGCAAGCGGCTGCGCAAGCTGCCGTTCGATATCGCGTCGGCCTGAGCGAGCGCCCGCTGCACACCCGGCGCTTAACCTCATCGGGGCGGTCCGGTCGGTAGACAAATCAGCGCCGTCTGTCTACCCGGGACACCCGCAGTCCGGGGATTGAACAAATCGTTACCATCGTTCAACCTCAAAGCAACAGGCGCTTGGAATGAGGGCTGATTCGTTCGTCGCCGCACCAAGCGACGCACCCAACGACACCAAGGATCATCATGTGGTTGCCCCATTGGCTGTACGAAACCTTGCCGCTCCTTTATGCGGTGAGCGCAGCGGCCTGCCTGCTCACGCTCGGGCTTTCGTTCGCTACGGCGCTGAGCACCACCGCGTTGTTCGCCGCCGCCGTGACGACGTGGAACATGCGCCGCAAAGCCCGCAGCGTCGTGCTGCGGCTAACACCTCACCGCGCTCAGCGCAAATCAGCCCGCTGAACTCGGCCTTGCGCCGCGCCGCGAATCGGTCGGTAAGACCACGCCGCAGGCCTCGAGCGCCTGCGCGACACTGCCTCGGGTGACCGGTTTCGATAAAAACGCGTCGCTGCCGGCCAGCGTGGCACGCACGCGCTCGACCGGGCGCTTCGAACCGGACACCACGATCAAGGCGGACAGGCGACCCACGGTGTGCGGCACCTCCGTCTTGACGCGCTGGCACAAATCGGCATTAACTTGCTGATCCGGCCCGTCGAACAGAATGTCGAGGAACGCAGCGACGAAGTGTTTCGCGTCCAGCATGCGCAGCGCCTGCGCCGGGGTTTGAACCGGGTGCGCACGAAACCCGAAAACTTCGAGCAGCCCGCACAGCTGCTCGCAGGCGGGGTCGTCGCCCACCAACACCAGCACATCGGCAGGCAGCGGGGTCGTGCTCACCGGCGACGGGTTGCAAGACAAGCGTCGGCGCCGAACCGCGGCTCGTCGCGCCGCTTTGGTGGCGGACGATTTGTCGGCGGGCGCCCCAGGAGCCGGCTCACCGTCTGAACGCAGCACCACGCCCGGTGGCAGCGCGTCGGCATCGGCGGGCGACGCGACATCGTCCAGCACCGGAAAGTCGTCGAGCGAGCGCAGCGTCAGATCGAACGGTGCGTTGGCCGAGTCGGGCCCGTCGGTGCGCGAATCGAACCAGCGTTGCAGCTCGGGCGCATCGAGGTGCACGGCCGGAACCGTGTCCTCGTCGGCCTCCAGGCGGGTCACGTCGATGACGACTTCTGACGGATTCAGGATGCGTTTCGGCGGGCTCGACAGCGCGCTGCCACAGGCGAGGCAAACACTCGCTGCGGTCGGATTGATCTGCGTGCAAAAGGGACAAGCGCGAGTGGAACTCATGGCCCCCATTTTGGCCGCGAGCGTACCTGACGTGCAATGGCGAAGGCCGGTCCAGGGGCGTGCCCGAGCCCGACGGCAGCGAAACGATCAGCGAGCCAGCAACTGCCTGCGCCGTTCGAGCAATCTCATGATCATGGGCGTGAAGATCAACTGCATCGCCAGCTCCATCTTGCCGCCCGGCACCACCAGGGTGTTGGCGCGCGACATGAACGAGTCGTGCAGCATGCTCAGCAGGTACGGGAAGTCGAAGCCCTTCGGGTTGGCGAAGCGGATCACGACCAGGCTTTCGTCGGCACTCGGGATCGTGCGCGAGATGAACGGATCGGACGTATCGACCACCGGCACGCGTTGAAAATTCATGTGGGTGCGCGTGAACTGCGGGCAGATGAAGTGCACGTATTCGTGCATGCGGCGCAGGATCACATCGGTGACGGCTTCGGTCGAGTAGCCGCGGGTGCTGCGGTCGCGGTGGATCTTTTGAATCCATTCGAGGTTGATCACCGGCACCACGCCGATCAACAGATCGACATGGCGCGCCACGTCCACCGTCTCGGTGCACACACCACCGTGCAAGCCTTCGTAGAACAGCAGCTCGCTGGCGGGCAGCGGGCACCACGGCGTGAAGGTGCCGGGGTCTTGGTCGAAGGGTGCGGCTTCTTCGGCGTTGTGCAGGTACTTTCGGCTTTGGCCGGTGCCGGTGTGGGCATAGTCGCCGAATAGCGTCGCCAATTCCTCGAACAAGTTGGCGGCCGCGCCGAAATGGCTGAAGTGCAGGTTGCCTGCCGCTTCGGCTTCGGCCATGGCCACCTTCATCGACTTGCGGTCGTAACGATGGAAGCTGTCGCCTTCGACGATGGCCGCCTGCACGCCCTCGCGGCGGAAGATGTTCTCGAACGTGCGGGTCACCGAGGTGGTGCCCGCGCCGGACGAGCCGGTGATCGCGATGACAGGGTGCTTGACGGACATGGTGGCCTCGAAGATTCAATCAGCGGCTGCGAAGAGACCGCGGTGGCCGAACAGCGGCGAGCTGTAGGTTTGCGGCGGTTCGTCGCGGTGGTAGTCCTCGATGCGCGAGACCTCGTCGGACGAGCCGAACACGAAGCCGATGCGCTGGTGCAACGAGGTGGGCGGCACGTCGAGCAGCCGGGTGCGTCCGGTGCTGGCGGCGCCGCCGGCCTGCTCGATCAGCATCGAGATCGGGTTGGCCTCGTACAGCAGCCGCAGCCGACCCGATTTCGACGGGTCCTTGGTGTCGCGCGGGTACAAAAATACGCCGCCGCGCATCAGGATGCGGTGCGTCTCGGCGACCAGCGACGCGATCCAGCGCATGTTGAAGTCGGTGCCGCGCACACCGACCTTGCCGGCCAGGCACTCGTCCACGTAGCGCTTGACGGCCGGTTCCCAGAAGCGGCTGTTCGATGCGTTGATCGCGAATTCGCGCGTGGCCTTCGGAATCTGCAGGTGGGCGTGGCTGAGCACCCATTCGCCGAGCAGCGGGTCGAGCGTGAAGGCGTGCGTGCCGTGGCCCAGGCTCAGCACCAACATCGTCGACGGGCCGTAAATCGCGTAACCGGCGCAGACCTGCTGCGTGCCGGGTTGCAAAAAGTCTTCGGTCTGCGGATCTTGCTCGGGCGTGACCGCACGCAGCACCGAAAAAATGCTGCCGACCGCCACGTTGACGTCGATGTTCGACGAGCCGTCGAGCGGGTCGAACAGCAGCAGGTACTTGCCGCGCGGGTACTGCGGCGGCAGCAAGTACATCTCGTCCATTTCTTCGGACACCATGCCTGCGCAATGGCCGCCCCATTCGTTGGCGCGCAGGAACATCTGGTTGCTCAGCACGTCGAGCGGCTTTTGCACCTCGCCCTGCACGTTGATGTTGCCGGCCGTGGCGGAGGCGGTCGTCTGGTCCGAGCCATACGACAGACCGCCATAAGCGACCTTGCGCGAGATCGCCTTGCAGGCCAGCGAGACGGCGGTGATCAGCGCGTTCAGGTCGCCCGAAGCCTCGGGCATGCGGCGCCGCTGCTCGATCAGGAATTGCGTCAGGGTGGACTTTCCTCCGGTGGGCATGGCGTGCTCCTCAGTCGCTAGAAACGGTGTGGGATGGACGCATCGGATGCGCCCGCGCGAGGAGGCTGTCGCCGAGCTGCTGCGGCGTCTCGACGCGCCAGGGGTTCAACTCGGCCGGCACGGCATGTGCGCCGTAGCCCCAGCCGACCAGCGCTGCCGGGCAGCCCGCAGCCTGCGCGGCCAGCATGTCCGGCGGCGCGTCGCCGACCATCAACAGGCCGCTCGGCTCAACCCCGAACCGCGCGGCCGCCGACAGCAGATTCAGCGGTGCGGGCTTGCGCTGGGCGGCGGTGTCGGCGCCCTGCACATGGCTCAGGTACGGCAGCAGTCCGGCGGCTTCGATCACGGCGCGCGCCAGGTGCGTTGGCTTGTTGGTGATCACCACCAGCGGCAACCTGCCGTGCAGCCGACCCAGCAGCTCGGCGATGCCTGGGTAGACGAAACCGTGGTCGAGCGGCGCGGCCAGCGTGGCGGCGTCGAAGCCTTGTCGCAGTTGCTGCCGCAGCGCCGCGTCGTCGGGCGACACGCCTTGCGCGGCGAGTGCGCGGGCGATCAGCGCATCGGGGCCGTCGCCGATCCAGGCGCGCACCGTCGTCAGGTCGAAGCGCTGCAAGCCCGCCGCCGCCAGCGCTGTGTTGACCGCGTGACCGATGTCGGGCGCACTGTCGACCAGCGTGCCGTCGAGATCGAAGGCAATCGCGGCGATGCGGCTCAAGTCGGGGCCCGACTCAGGGTGCGAGGCGGAGTTCATGCCGAAGCCCATCAGGACGCCGCACGCGAGCGCAGCCCGACCAGCGCGTTGCTGCGGATCGCATCGATCGACTCTTTGTAGCGCCCGCCGCTGAACACCGCCGAGCCGGCCACCAGCGTGTCGGCCCCGGCGGCACCGACGCGCTGTGCGTTGTCGGCCTTGACGCCGCCATCGACTTCGAGCCAGATGTCGCGGCCGGTCGCATCGATGCGCCGGCGCACCGCGTCGATCTTCGGCAGCACATGCTCGATGAAGCTCTGCCCGCCGAAGCCGGGGTTGACCGACATCAGCAGCACCAGGTCGAGCTGGTCCAGCACATGGTCGAGGCAGTTCAGCGGCGTGGCCGGGTTCAGCACCAGCCCGGCCTTGACGCCGAGCGACTGGATGAGCTGAATGGTGCGGTCGATGTGCTCGCTGGCTTCGGGGTGGAACGAGATGATCGAGGCACCGGCCTGCGCGAACATCGGGATCAGCGCATCGACCGGCTTGACCATCAGGTGCACATCGATCGGCACCGGCTGACCGTCCCTGATGCAATACGGCTTGATCGCCTGGCAGACCAGCGGGCCCACGGTGAGGTTCGGCACGTAATGGTTGTCCATCACGTCGAAATGGATCACGTCGGCCCCGGCGGCGATCACCGCCGTGACTTCCTCGCCCAGGCGGGCGAAGTCGGCGGACAGCAGGCTGGGGGCGATTCGGATGGTGGGGTTTTGCATGGGGCGGTCGATTCAACAGCGGGCGGCGGCGGCCGTGTCGCGCGCAGACGGCGTGGACGCGGGCAAGCCGCGATTTTCCGGCGAATCGGCAGTGCGCGCGCCGCTCCACAGCCGAGCCAGTGTTTGCAAGATCGGGTCGCCGGCTGCCAGTGCGGCGAGGTCGGACATCACCACCGCTGCGGTGCTGAAATCGCCGCCCTCGGTCCAACAGGTGGGCGTGACCACCGTCCACAGACCGGCACCGACGGCTGAGCTCAGGCCCGCGACCGAATCCTCAAAGGCGATCGCCTGCGGCGGGTCCACGCCGAGTGTGCGCAAGGCCAACTCGTAGACATCGGGCGCAGGCTTCTTGGCAAGCACCATGTCACCGCATGCGATGACCTCGAACGTGTCGGCGGCATGCGCGCCCAGGTGAGCCGACAGCAGCGCGTCGATGTTGGCGCGGGTGGTGGTGGTGGCGATCGCGAGCCGCACCCCTGCGGCGCGTGCCTCGGCGAGCAGTTGCGCCACGCCGGGACGCAGCGGCACCGCGCCGCCAGCCACCATCTGGGCATAGCGCACCGTCTTGTCGGCATGCCACTGCGCAATCGCCGATTGCAACGGCGCACGTTCGTCGGCTGGCAAGGCCAGCGAGTCCAGGTGCGCGGCGATGCGCTCCTTGCCGCCGGTGACCGCCAGCAGCCGCTGGTAGTCGGACGCCGACCAGTGCCAACCCAGGCCGAAGTGATCGAAGGTCTGGTTGAACGAGCGTCGATGCGCTTCCTCGGTGTCGGCCAGCGTGCCGTCGACATCGAAAATCAGCACTTTCGGAAACATCACGACGATCCAGTCGGCGTCGTCGACTTCGCGGCGATGCCGAACACCCGGCTCGCCAAAATGTCTTCGGCCTGCAAGGTGCACAACTGCTCGCGCGATAGCGAACTGTCGTGCGCGAACAAGCGCGTCGCGTGGCGCAGCCGGATGCGGTCGAGCGCGTTGCGGATCGAGCGCGCGTTGGCAAAGTGCGGCTGCTGCTTGCGCAGACCGATGTAGCGCTGAAACGCGGGCTCGGCGCCGTCGTCGAAGTGGTAATTGAGGTTTGTCAACATCAGCCGCGCGATCTGCATCAGCTCGGCTTCGCTGTAATCCGGAAAGTCGATGTGGTGCGCCACCCGCGAGGCCATGCCCGGGTTGCTGCCGAAGAAGGTGTCCATCCGGTCTTTGTAGCCCGCAAGGATCACCACCAGGTCGTCGCGGTGGTTCTCCATGACCTGCAGCAAGATCTCGATCGACTCTTGCCCGTAGTCGCGTTCGTTGTCCGGGCGGTACAGGTAGTAGGCCTCGTCGATGAACAGCACGCCGCCCATCGCCCGTTTGATGACTTCTTTGGTCTTCGGTGCCGTGTGGCCGATGAACTGGCCGACCAGGTCGTCGCGCGTCACCGCCACCAGGTGGCCCTTGCGCACGTAGCTCAACTGCTTGAGCACCTCGGCCATGCGCATCGCTACCGTCGTCTTGCCGGTGCCGGGGTTGCCGGTGAAGCACATGTGCAGCGATGGCGGCTGCGCCTGCAGCCCCATGTCCTGACGCAGCTTGTCGATCACCAGCAGCGCCGCGATGTCGCGAATGCGACTTTTCACCGGCACCAGGCCGACCAGCTCGGCATCGAGCTGGTCGAGCACCGTCTTGACACCGGACGACTCGAGCAGCGCCTTGGGTGTCAGAGGACTGTCCGCCGTCGCATCCATCGTCGCGTCCATTCGATTAATACCGCTGGCCTTCGCCATGGGCAGCCACCGCGTAACTCTCGATGCTGTAACGGATCGCGCGACCGGCCTCTTCGGTGCGGATCATGCGGAAGCCGGGTTCGACGGCCGGCCGGTTGACGATGAACGACATCTGAACCGACTCGACGCCCTGCGTCGAGTCGAACGCTGTCAAGCGGATGTAGTGACTCGGGAAGGTCTTGCGGCAGGCGTTCACCTCCAGCAGGATGCCGGCCGGGTCCTTCAGGTCGAACATCGGGTTGCCGAACATTTCCCAGTAGGTGTTGCGCGGGTGCGGGTCATCGGTGTATTCGATGCCGACCGCGTAGTTGTGCTTGAGCGCGTACTCGATCTGGCGCTTGATCTGCTCGTCGGTCAGATCGGGCAGGAAAGAGAACTGGCCCTGCGTGATGCGGTTGCCGTGGTTGGTCATCATGATTCGGTTCCTCTGGTGCAATCTCGTGAATGTGGGCGGGCTGAGCCGGTGAGCCGACGATCAGGCCGAGGCGGTGGCCGTTGTGACGAAGTCGGCGGTGTCGGTCGACTCGAAATTGAAGCTGATGTCGCCCCAGGTGTCGAGCGCGGCCTTCAAGGGCGAGCACCACTTGGCAGCGTCCTTCAGGATCTGCGGCCCCTCGTTCCAGATGTCGCGGCCTTCATTGCGGGCCAGCACCATGCATTCCAACGCCACGCGGTTGGCCGTGGCACCCGCCTGGATGCCCTGCGGGTGACCGATCGTGCCGCCGCCGAACTGCAGCACCACGTCGTCGCCCAGGTAGGTGATCAACTGGTGCATCTGGCCGGCGTGAATGCCGCCCGAAGCCACCGGCATCACCTTGTTGAGCGATGCCCAGTCCTGCTCGAAGAAAAGTCCCTTTTCCAGTTGCATCGGCGTGTGCGTGTCGAGCAGGGTGTCGTAGAAGCCACGAATCATCATCGGGTCGCCTTCGAGCTTGCCCACCACCGTGCCCGCGTGGATGTGGTCCACTCCCGCCATGCGCATCCACTTGCAGATGACACGGAAGTTCATGCCGTGATTCTTCTGGCGTGAGTAGGTGCTGTTGCCTGCGCGGTGCAGGTGCAGGATCATGTCGTTCTTGCGCGCCCACAGCGCCATGCTCTGGATCGCGGTGTAGCCGATCACCAGGTCGATCATGATGATGACGCTGCCCAGGCTCTTGGCGAACTCGGCGCGGGCGTACATCTCTTCCATCGTGCCGGCGGTCACGTTCAGGTAGTGGCCCTTGACCTCGCCGGTGGCGGCACTGGCCTTGTTCACCGCTTCCATGCAGTACAGAAAGCGATCGCGCCAATGCATGAAGGGCTGCGAGTTGATGTTCTCGTCGTCCTTCATGAAGTCCAGGCCGCCCTTCAGGCCTTCGTACACGACCCGACCGTAGTTGCGACCCGACAGGCCCAGCTTCGGCTTGGTGGTCGCGCCGAGCAGCGGACGACCGAATTTGTCCAGCCGCTCGCGTTCGACCACCACACCCGTGGCCGGACCTTGAAACGTCTTCAGGTAAGCCACCGGAATACGCATGTCTTCCAGGCGCAGTGCCTTGACGGCCTTGAAGCCGAACACGTTGCCGATGATCGATGCCGTCAGGTTGGCGATCGAGCCGCCCTCGAACAGGTCGATGTCGTAGGCGATGTAGGCGAAGTACTGCTGCTCGGTCTTGGTGCCGGGGCCGGTGTTGGGCACGGAGTCGACGCGGTACGCCTTGGCGCGGTACATCTCGCAGGCGGTCAGACGGTCGGTCCAGACCACGGTCCAAGTGGCAGTGCTGGACTCGCCGGCCACGGCCGCGGCGCACTCTTCCGAATCCACGCCTTCTTGCGGTGTCATGCGGAACATCGCGATG
>JANMTL010000258.1:0-3634 GCA_031390425.1 Rhizobacter sp. | reverse complement strand
GATCGCGCCCTCGCCTTCGAGCGCCTGGATCATCACCGGGCCGGAGATCATGAAGTCAACCAGGTCCTTGAAGAACGGACGCGCCTTGTGCACCGAATAGAAAGCCTCGGCCTCACCGCGAGACAGGTGCGCCATGCGCGCCGCGATCACCTTCAGGCCCGCGCCTTCGAAGCGGCTGTAGATCTGGCCGATGACGTTTTTAGCCACAGCGTCGGGCTTGATGATGGAGAGCGTGCGTTCGATGGCCATGACATTCATTCCTGAAAGGATAGGGCTGGACAAAGCCTTGGATTCTACTGTGGGCGCCTTCGAGATCAGCGCCCGCGGCGACCTCCGCCACCGCCACTGTTTCCACCACCGCCGCCGTTGTTGCCGCCACCCCGGTTGCCGCCTCTTGCGCCGCCGCCGCCGCCACCACCGCTGTTGCCGCCATATCCACCACCACCACCACCACCGCCGCCGCCGCCTTGACCACCGCCATTGCGGACGTTCTTGCGGTGAAACGCCTCGCCTCCGATGTAGCCGACTGAGGTTTGCATCGGATCGGGCTCGCGCGGTCCACCGCCCTTTCTCGGCGCGGGCGGCGCACTGCCACCGGCTCCGAAGCCGCCACCGCCGGTGCGGAAGTTTCGACCGCCCGCCGGTGTGCGTGGGTTTTGCACGAAGCGCTTGTCGAAGGTCTGCTCTAGCGGGTTCGGGATGCGGGACGGATCGAAGTCGTCGTCGAGATCATCGTCGCGCGGCGGACGCTCTTCGACCACGCGCTCGGTGCGCAACGGCGCCTCGGCCTGCGGCGGACGCGGACCGCGAGCTTCGCGACCTTCCATCGGCGGTCGATCCCGGTCAGGCGCGCCTGGACGGGGCGGCCGGTCGTTGCGTCGCTCGGCCTGTTGCGGCTTGTCACGACCGCGCTGCGGGCGGGCCTGCTGCGCATCACGCGGGTTGGGGTGTGATTCACGCGGGCCACCTTCGGCCTCGCCACCGGCCAGCCGGCGGATCGCGCGCACATCGCTGTCTTCCAGATCGACCCACACACCGCGCCGCAGTCCGCGTGGCAGCACGATACATCCGTAGCGGATGCGGATCAGGCGGCTGACCGTCAGGTCGACCGCTTCGAACAGCTTGCGGACCTCGCGGTTGCGGCCTTCGGTGATGACCACGCGGTACCAGTGGTTCAAGCCCTCGCCGCCACCGTTTTCGATCGAGCGGAAGCTGGCCATCTGGCCTTCGATCGTGACCCCTTCCAGCAGCATCGCTTTCGATTCTGAGTCGAGCGTGCCGAGCACGCGCACCGCGTACTCGCGCTCGACGCCGAAGCGCGGATGCATCAGGCGGTTCGCCAGATCGCCTGAGTTGGTGAACAGCAGCAAGCCCTCGGTGTTGATGTCGAGCCGACCCACCGACTGCCACTTGCCCTGGGGCAGCCGCGGCAGCCGCCGAAACACCGTCGGCCGGTGCTCGGGGTCGTCATTCGTCACGACCTCGCCGGTCGGCTTGTGGTACGCAATGATGCGCGGTGGGGGCGGAATGATGCGCACCCGCACCGGCTTGCCATTGACCTTGACTTGATCGCCGAACGAGATGCGTTGCCCGGTGTGCGCCAGCTGACCGTTGACCTCGACGAAGCCGTCGACGATGGCTTGCTCCATGTCGCGACGCGAGCCGATGCCCGATTGCGCCAGCACCTTGTGCAGCTTGGGCGCCTCGGGCTCGGGCCGCAGCACGCGCTTCGGCGGCGCGGCTGGCTCGTCGGCCGGCGGGTCGATGTCGAACTCACCCGACAGCACCTGGGCGAACACTTCACCGACCTCGACCGGAGGAACGGCTGGCTCCAGCGAAAACACGGGCTCGGGCTCGCCCGCTTCGTCGGCCTCGTCGTCTTGCGCGGTGGCGAGCTCAGACCCCGTCGCGTCGTCGGCGCGCGGACCGCGTCGCCGGGGACCACGCCCCTTGCGGGTCGGGTCGTGCGCGGCGGGTTCGTCGGCCGCCTCGGCACCGGGAGAGTCAGACACAACGGCGTCAGCGTCGGCAGCGCCATCGTCATCGGTCGCGGTGGTGACGTGGGTGCCATCGGCAGCCTGAGCTGCTTCTGCATCTGCCACTGCTTCTGCATCAGCAGACGCGTGCGCATCCGTCACGGTTTCAGGCGCGGCCTTCACCGCCCGCTTGCGTCGCACCGGCTTGACAGGCGCCTCGGCGCCCTCGTCCGGAACATCGGCGGAAATCGCCTCACCGTCGTTGTCGGCAGCGTGGTCAGAGTGAGCGTTCATTCGGGCGTTCCATGGAAGCGGCATCCGCCGCAGTGTCGGGTGAAAGGTCGAGCGCTTGGGCGCACATCGGGGCCCAGACGGGGGTCGGGGCATCCGGCACAACGCCCGGATCGGATGAATCGGGCGCGTCGATCAACACACCCTGATCGGGCAGCAGGTCGCCCAGCGAGGTCGGCAGCACAGCGCCGCCCTGAATCAGCGGCAGTTGCTCCAGACTGGCCAGCCCCAGATCGTCGAGAAACTGACGGGTCGTGGCGAGCAGCGCCGGTCGCCCGGGCGCTTCGCGGTAGCCGATGGCTTCCACCCACCCCCGATCTTCGAGTTGCTTGACGATCTGGCTGGCAACCGTGACGCCACGGATGTCTTCGATGTCGCCGCGGGTCACGGGTTGCCGGTACGCAATGATGGCCAGCGTCTCCATCACCGCACGGGAATACCTGGGCGGCTTTTCCGGGTTCAATCGGTCGAGAAACTCGCGCATCTCCGGGCGGCTTTGAAAGCGCCAACCGGTGGAGACAGCGACCAATTCGACGCCTTCGCCTTCCCAGTCGCGCACCAATTCGTCGAGCAACTCGCGCAGCGCATCGGCGCCGAGCTCGTCGGCGAACAGCGCACGCAGCTCGCGCATCGCCAGCGGCTCCCGGGCGCATATCAGCGCGGTTTGAAGGACGCGCTTCGCATCCTGTGTGTTCATGGGTCTCGTGATCGTCCTCGACCGGCCGCGACCGGTGGATATTCAGGATCTGTTCTCGTCAGGCGCCTCGAAGTGCAGACCCCTTCGACGGGGTGGCACCACGGTGCGGCGGAAAGTGCGGCCGTGCGGGTCGCCGAGAGAAGCTCTCGGTTGGTCGACATTTGCATCGGCGGCGGTCTCGTCGTTGACTTTCGGGGTCAGCTTGTCTTTCACGATCGAGTGCGCCGGAGTGTAGCGGAGGAAGGGCGCTTCAGTCACCGCTTCAGTCGGCAGCGTGCATCAGTTGCCAGACCCGAGCCAGATCGGGCGGTGGTGACACCTCGAACGCCATCGGCCGACCACCGACGGGATGTTCGAAGCCCAGCCGTGTCGCGTGCAAGGCCTGTCGTGTCATCCCGCAGCCCTCGCGACCGCCGTAGGTGAGGTCGGCCAGCAACGGATGCCCGACCGAGGCCAAGTGGACCCGGATCTGGTGAGTGCGCCCGGTATGCAAGCTGCAACGCACGGCACTGAAGGCCGCGCCGGTGGCGTCGTCCCACACCGCGAGCCGCTCCACATCGGTGCGTGCCGACCGTCCGGACGCCACCACCGCCATCCGCACGCGTGAGCGCGGGTCGCGGCCGATCGGCGCTTCGATGCGCCGGGTCGGGTGTTCGAAGCGCCCGTGGCA
>JANMTL010000247.1:0-1854 GCA_031390425.1 Rhizobacter sp. | reverse complement strand
GCGCCGGTCGCGCAGCCCAGCACGGTCAACGCGATGTCGCGGTGATGCGCGAAGTTGGCATGGATGCGCACGAAGCCCGGCTCGCCGACATCCGCACCGCAGGCATACAGCCCGGACAGCTTGTCCCACGGTTCGGGCACGACGCCATTCAGGCTGAAGTAGCCGCAGCTGTCGAGCGCCGCATGCGCCATGTCGACGCTGACCTGCTGGCGGGCGGACCCGCTGCGCTGATGCCACAGCTCGGCCGCTGCCAGCGCGGCGGCGCCCAGGCTCGCCTGCACGGCACTGCCGACCGGGAAGGACGAAGGCAGCACCGGATCGCTGCCGGTCAAGGTGAGGTGCGGCAGCGCGTCCGCGGGCAGGCCGGCAGCGGCCCACAGTCCGGCCATGGCCTCGGCGGCCGATGCAAGCGGGTTCGTGTTCATGGCGATGTCGATCGACGACGGCGATCTCAGCGCGGCAGCAGCCACTGCCGCAGTTGATGCATCACCTCCTCGCGCCCGAGCAGCGCCAGATGGTCGATGCCCTGGCCGACCCACTGGTGCCCGGGTGGGAAGTCGAGCCGGTGCGACTTGAGCCGATGCCGGCCGAGCGCACTGTCGACCGTCACCAGGCCGTCGCCGAACAGCTTGTCGCGCAGGCCACCGGGCTCGTCGCTCAGCGCGCCGGCGAGTGCGTAGCAGGCGACCCCGGCCGGCAGCGGCACCTGTTTCGCGCGCACGTCGGGGCGGTCGTGGCGGCGCACGCTGCCGTGTCGCAGGTCGGTGATGCCCGCGCTGCGCAAGCGGCCGAGCCGCGCGAAAGCCGCGGTGTAGGGGCTCGCGCCCAGCAGCACGTCGATCCAGTGGCCGCCGCGTTCGAGCCGTGCGCCGAGGTGCGGCGTGCCGAGGAAGGCGATCTTCGTCAGCCGCGCGATCCATGCATCGCCACGTCGCGCCGCCTGATCGCAGGCACTGCGCGCCACCAGTCCGCCCATGCTGTGGCACAGCAGCACGATCTCCTCGATCGGCACCGGCCAGGCGTCGTGCAGCGCCTGCATCTGCTCGCCGAACTGGCGGCCGTTCTCGACGATGTGCAGGCCGCTGTTGTACTGGAGGTAGAGCGGCGTGAAGCCGCCTTCGGCTGCGAGCACGGCGCCGTGGTCGTGCTCTCCGTAACACTTCCATTGCAGCGGGTTCATGCACAGCCCGTGCAGCAGCACCAGCACCCGTCCGCTCGGCTGCGCGATGCGTTCGGCCAGCACCGCGCGGTCGATCGCGATCGGCTGCCGGTCATGACGCAGGTGCATGTGGATCGCCAGCGGATTGCCACTCGCCGCGAGGTGGTCGCCGAGCACGCCGTTCAACGCCGACAGCACCGCTTCGCGCTCCGTCGACGGCGTGCCCTGCGCCGGCCCGAGCAGCCCGCCGATCTGTCCCAGCAAGCCATCGACGCTGCTGCCTACCAGCCGCGTGACGCCGCGGATGCTGCGGTAGACGAAGCCGGTGAGGCCGGTGGTCGGCTGGTCGGACGGCGTACCCAGCGGCGACGGCGCGCGCAGGATGTTGTGGTGCAGGTTCTCGACCAGGTCGGTCAGGCCCAGCGTGGCGTCGACCGCGAGGCGGCCGATGCCGCGCAGGTCGGTGGCCTGCAGGTGGGAGCCGATGCGTGAGGCGTTGGGGCGCATGGAGGTGAGCGAAGGCCGTGACAGACCCGCATCATGCCCCCCGCTTCGGCCGACCTTTGTCCGCAACGGGCGGGCACCGGCGTGAAGAGCGCGCCTAGGAGGCTGTCGGGCTTAGGGTCGAGCCCGCGTTGGGCCTCAAAAGGGGTGCAGGCTAGGCGCAAAGCGCAGCGATACCGCGTGGTATCGCG
>JANMTL010000239.1:0-1581 GCA_031390425.1 Rhizobacter sp. | reverse complement strand
TCGGCGACGCGGAAGCTGCGGTTCGGGATGGCTTTTTTGTGGCGTGACATGGTCGGGTGTGCCAGAAAGAACAAACCCCGCCGACTTTGCAGTGGGCGGGGTTGGCTCGGGTGAGGCGAACTCCGCACTACAAGGTGCGCGCGACTTCCTTGACTTCGAAGAACTCGAGCTGGTCACCGGCAACGATGTCGTTGTAGTTCTTCAGCTTGATACCGCACTCGAAGCCCTCCTTACGTCACGCACATCGTCCTTCATGCGCTTCAAGGATTCGACTTCGCCGGTGTAGATGACCACGTTCTCGCGCAGCAGGCGGAAGCGGGCGTTGCGCGTCACGTGGCCGGCCGTGATCATGCTGCCGGCGACGGTGCCGATCTTGCTGGCCACGAACACGGTGCGGATCTCGGCCGTGCCAATGATCTCTTCCTTCTGCTCCGGCGCGAGCATGCCGGTCATCGCCGCCTTCATCTCGTCGACCGCGTCGTAGATGATGTTGTAGTAGCGGATGTCGACGCCGTTGTTCTCGCCGAGCTTGCGTGCATTGGCGTCGGCACGCACGTTGAAGCCGACGATGACGGCCTTGGCCGCAATCGCCAGGTTGATGTCGCTCTCGCTGATGCCGCCCACGGCGGCGTGCACGATTTGCACCTTGACTTCGGTGGTCGACAGCTTGACGAGCGACTGCGCCAGCGCTTCCTGCGAGCCCTGCACGTCGGCCTTGATGATCAGCGATAGCGTCTGTGCTGCGCCCGGGCCGATGTTCTCGAACACGTTCTCGAGCTTGGAGGCCTGCTGCTTGGCCAACTTCACATCGCGGTACTTGCCCTGGCGGAAGGTAGCGATTTCGCGCGCTCGCCGCTCGTCGGACATGACCATGAAACTGTCGCCCGCACGCGGCACTTCGGTCAAGCCCTGGATCTCGACCGGAATCGATGGGCCGGCCTCGGTGATGGCCTTGCCGTCTTCGTCGAGCATGGCACGCACGCGGCCATAGCTCGAACCCGCGAGCACGATGTCGCCACGCTTCAAGGTGCCCGACTGGATCAGCACCGTGGCCACCGGGCCGCGGCCCTTGTCGAGCTGGGCTTCGATGACCAGGCCCTTGGCCATCGCTGCGCGCGGCGCGTTCAACTCCAGTACCTCGGCCTGCAGCAGCACCTGTTCGAGCAGGGTGTCGACGCCCTGGCCGGTCTTGGCCGACACCGCCACAAAGGGCGAATCGCCGCCGAAGTCTTCCGGCACGACCTGCTCGGCCACCAGTTCGCTCTTCAAGCGTTCGACGTTGGCGTCGGGCTTGTCGATCTTGTTCATTGCCACCACGATCGGCACGCCCGCCGCCTTGGCGTGGGCGATGGCTTCCTTGGTCTGCGGCATCACGCCGTCGTCGGCCGCGACGACCAGGATCACGATGTCGGTGGCCTTGGCGCCGCGCGCACGCATTGCCGTGAACGCCGCGTGGCCGGGGGTGTCGAGGAAGGTGATCATGCCGCGTGGCGTTTCCACGTGGTACGCGCCGATGTGCTGCGTGATGCCGCCGGCCTCGCCCGCCGCAACACGCTTGCTGCGGATGTAGTCGAGCAGCGA
>JANMTL010000148.1:0-3802 GCA_031390425.1 Rhizobacter sp. | reverse complement strand
CGATGGAGGTGGCCATCGCCCGGCTCGACCTCTCCGACGCCCTGCGGGGGCTGCGCGATGCGTGATCGCTGGTGGTCGGCCGCCTTGCGTTCGACCCTGGCCCGGGTGCTGCTGCTCGCGCTCGTCTACTACGTCGTCGCTCGCGCCAGCCTCGGCCTGTCGTTCGCCTCGACCAACGCGTCACCGGTGTGGCCGCCTTCCGGCATCGCGCTGGCCGCGCTGCTGCTCGGCGGTCCCCGGCTCGCGGCGGGAGTGTTCGTCGGTGCCTTTGCCGCCAATCTGGTGACCTTTTTGGGAAATGGCGCCGCGGCGTGGACGGCCGCCGCGGCGTCGGTCTTGATTGCCGTCGGGAACCTGGCCGAAGCCGGACTCGCGGCCTGGTTGTCGCGGCGCTTCATTCGGGGTGAACTGACCGATGCGCCGCAGGGCGCTTATGTGTTCGCTGCGGCGGTGCTGGTCGCCGCCGCCGTATCGGCCAGCAGTGGCGTGACCACACTCGTGGCGCTGGACATCATCCCGCGTGCGATCGCAGCCACCGTCTGGTTGACCTGGTGGCTCGGCGATGTGATCGGTCTGCTGGTGATTGCGCCCTTGCTGCTGCAACTGCGTCAATGGCGTCCCAGCCGGTCGGCGCTGCCGCAGGCGCTGGCGGCGCTGGTGGTGTTCGCGCTTGCCGGCAGCCTGGCTTTCGGCGGGCTGTTCAGCGCGGGACATCTCGACCGCCTGATGGCTTTCGGACTGGTGCTGTTCATCGCCTGGGCGGCGTTGCGGCATGGCGCGTTCGGCGCCGCGTGCGCGACCTTTGCGGTCGCGGCCCTGTCGATCGCCGCAACACGCAGGCGCGCGGGCCATTCGCCAAGGCCGCCGTCAACGACTCGCTGATCTCGCTCGACGGCCTCTTGGCGCTGGGTGCGATCACCGGCATGGTGCTGGCCGCGTCGATGCATCGCCGCGCCGCCGCACCGGCGCCCGGCGACCAATCGTGGCGGTTCGGTCGGCGGCTGCCCACCGGCGTGCTGCTGGGCGGCCTGGCGGCCACATTACTCGCGTGGCATGTCACGGCGCTGGACACCGAGCGGCGTGCGGCCGAGCGCTTTGCTGCCATCGCCGAGGACATCCAATCGCGCGTGCTCGAACGCATGAGCGTCTACGAGCAGGCGCTGCGCGGTGGTCGCGGGCTGTTCGATGCCTCGGACCATGTCTCCCGCGAAGACTGGCATCAGTATGTGCAGTCCCTCAACATCAGCGAAAGCTACCCCGGCATTCAGGGCATGGCGTTCGCGGCGCAGGTACCTGCGGACGATCGGCAACGGCACATCGAGAGCGTGCGGGCCGATGGCTGGCCCAGCTACGACATCCGTCCGGCCGGCGAGCGCTCCGAATACACCAGCATCGTCTATCTCGAACCGCAAAACGAGCGCAACCGTCTCGGCATCGGTTATGACATGTTCTCGGAGCCGGTGCGCCGCGCGGCTCTGGAGCGGGCGCGCGACAGCGGGAACCCGGCCATGACGGGAAAAATCACGCTGGTGCAGGAGATCGACAAGAACGTGCAAGCCGGCTTTTTGCTGTGCGTACCGATCTACGGGCGCAACCTGCCGGCGCAAACCGTGTCGCAGCGACGGGCGGCGTTGAACGGCTACGTCTGCAGCCCGTTCCGCATGGGCGATCTGATGCAGGGCGCGCTGCAGCAGGTCGATCTGACCAGCGTGACCTTGAGCGTCTTCGATGGCTCCGAACCGGCCACCGCACTGATGTATACGAACGCTGCGGACCGCCAGACCGACTACCCGCATCAGTTTTCCGGCTCCTTGCTGCTGCCTGTCGCCGGGCACCATTGGACCGCGACGATGAAGTCCACGCAGGCCTTCGAGGCGGTGGTCGATACGCAGAAGGCGCAGCTCGCGCTGGTGGCCGGCACGCTGATCAGCCTGCTGCTGTTCACCGTGGTGCGATCGCTGGCGCTGATGCGCGAGGATGCGCTGGCACTGGCGTACGAGATGAGCGCGGCCCGCGCTGAAGCCGAGCAGCGCTACGAGTCGCTGGCCGAATCCGCCGGCGACGGCATCCTGGTGCTCGACGAGCGCGGCCGGGTCGAGTTTTGCAACCGCGCCGGCAGCGCGCTGTTCGGGCAACCGGCTAAGCAGTTGGCCGGCTGCGATTTGCACGATCTGCTGGACCTGCGGTGTCCGTTAGCGGACTGGATACGCTGCAGCCTGAGCCGCGGCCCGGCAGCGCAAGAGCTGGAGACCGCCAGCCCCGGCGCCGGGGGCGTGCCGACGCCAGTCGAGGTGTCTCTCGGCAGTTGGATCGCCGAGCGCGGACGCTATTTCAGCGTGACCGTGCGCGACATTTCGGCGCGCCGGCAGGCCGAGCAATCGCTGCGCGTTGCAATGCAGCAGGTCAAGCAGGCCAGCCTTGCCAAAAGCCAGTTTCTGGCCAACATGAGCCACGAAATCCGCACGCCGATGAACGCGGTCATCGGGCTGTCCTACCTGATGGGGCAGACCACGCTGGATACAGACCAGGCGGCCTTCCTGGCCCGCATCGGGATCGCCAGCAAGTCGCTGCTGGCGGTCATCAACGACGTGCTGGACCTGTCCAAGATCGAAGCCGGCGAATTGGAAATGGAGCGTGCCACTTTCGATCTGCCCGGCCTGCTTGCCGAACTGGACGCGGTGATGACGGTGCAGGCGCAGGCCAAGGCGATTGCCTTCGCGGTCGATGAGCCGGCCGACCTGCCGACGTTCGTCGAGGGAGATGCGCTGCGCCTCGGCCAGGTGCTGGGCAATCTGCTGTCCAACGCGATCAAGTTCACCGATCGGGGCGGCGTCACGCTGCGTGTTCATGCCCTTGCCGCAACGCCAGAGCGCATCCGCCTTCGTTTTGCCGTGCACGACACCGGCATAGGCATTTCGTCTGAAGCGCATTCGCGATTGTTTTCACCGTTCGCCCAGGCCTATGCGTCGACCACGCGCCGCTTCGGCGGCACCGGGCTCGGCTTGTCGATCGTCAAGCGACTGACCGAGCTGATGGGCGGCGTCGTCGGCTTCACCAGCGCGCCGGGTGTCGGCAGCGAGTTCTGGGTCGAACTGGACTTTGCTCTTATGGCGCCCGCGGCACTGGCCCGCCGCGACCCAACCGCCGTGCCGTCTTTGGCCCGTGCGCTGCGCGGCGTGCGCGTGCTTGCGGTCGACGACAGCGAAATCAACCTCGATGTGGTCAAGCGCATCCTCGAGCTCCAGGGTGCCGAAGTCACGCTGGCCGCCGACGGACAGCAGGCCTGCGAGCGTCTGCAAGTCGCGCCGCAGGCCTGGGATGTGGTGCTGATGGACGTGCAGATGCCGGTGCTCGACGGCTACCAGGCGACCCACCGCATCCGCAGCGAACTTGGGCTCACCCGGTTGCCGATCATCGCGCTGACCGCCGGTGCGCTGACCAGCGAGCGTCAGCGCGTCGCCGACGCGGGCATGAACGACTTCATCAGCAAGCCCTTCGACCCGGCCGAACTGGTGCGCTGCATCCTGCGCCACGTGCAGCCGGCTGCTAGCTTGCAGGCCGAGCCGGCCGTGTGGGCTGAGGAACCTCTGGTGCCAGCCACTGGGGCGTGGCCGGAGATCGACGGCATCGACGCCGCCGATGCGCGCACGCGGCTGGGTGGCGACACCATGTTGCTGCGCTCGATGCTCCGGCGCATGCTCGACGAGTTCGGCCATCTCGCTGTCCTGCCCCCCGGGGCGGCCGATGCGTCAGCGCTGGCCGAGCAGGCCGGCCGCATGCACAAGCTTTGCGGCGTTTCCGG
>JANMTL010000142.1:0-13664 GCA_031390425.1 Rhizobacter sp. | reverse complement strand
GAATGCTCGGAAGCCATGTTCTCGGCCAGCGCCTGGTAGACCAATGCTTCGGTGTAGCGCACCAACAATTCATTGATCACGCTCGGCGCGTCGGGCTCGTAGAGGTAGTCCCAACCGTGGCTCTGCGCGTCGGCGCTCGCGGGCTCGCTCGCGGCCATGCTCTCGGCCGACAGCGGCAGCAGCTGGTGCACCACCGGCTCCTGCTTGATCGTGTTGATGAAGCCGGTGTAACAAAGGTAGACGGCGCTCAGCTTGCCTGCGGCATACGCATCGAACAGCACCTTGACCGGACCGATCAACTTTTCGAGGTGCGGCTTGTCGCCCAGGTGCGTGGCGTGCGAAACCACTTTGGCACCGACGCGGTTCAGGAAACCCAGGCCCTTGTTGCCGATCGCAACCGCTTCGGCCTTCACGCCCTGGGCGTCGAGTTCCTTCAGCTTCAAGGTCACCGCGCGCAGCACGTTGGTGTTCATGCCGCCGCACAGGCCTTTGTCCGTGGTGACCACGACGAAGCCCACCGTTTTGACACCGATGTTCTGGATCAGAAACGGATGCTTGTACTCGGGCGTGGCTTTGGACAGGTTGGCCGCGAGACTGCGAATCTTCTCGGCGTACGGCCGCGCGGCACGCATGCGCTCCTGGGCCTTGCGCATTTTTGAGGCGGCGACCATTTCCATGGCCTTGGTGATCTTTTTGGTGTTCTCGACACTCTTGATCTTGCCGCGTATTTCTTTGCCTGCTGCCATCAGTGTGCCCCCACGTCGCTACGCTCCTGCCCCCCGAGGGGGCGCCTCGCACGTCGGCCGGGAAACCCGTCCGAGGCGAGTTGCTTGATCGGCTGAAGCTTGTCCATTACGCGAAAGACTTCTTGAATGCGCCGACAGCGGCGGTCAATTCGGCTTCCGAGTCCTTGTCGAGCGCCTTGGCGTCTTCGATCTTCTTGAGCAGACCGGCGTGGCTGGTTTTCAGGAACTGGTGCAGGCCGGACTCGAAGGCCAACACCTTCTTCACGTCCACATCGTCCATGAAGCCCTTGTTCACCGCGAACAGCGTCGCGCCCATCAGCGAGATCGGCAGCGGCGAATACTGCGCCTGCTTCAACAGCTCGGTGACGCGAGCACCGCGGTCGAGCTGCTTGCGGGTGGCTTCATCGAGGTCGGACGCGAACTGCGCGAACGCAGCCAACTCACGGTACTGCGCCAGGTCGGTACGAATACCGCCGGACAGGCTCTTGATGACCTTGGTCTGCGCCGCACCCCCGACCCGCGACACCGAGATACCGGCGTTGATGGCGGGACGAATACCGGCGTTGAACAGCGAGGTTTCCAGAAAAATCTGGCCGTCGGTGATCGAGATCACGTTGGTCGGCACGAAGGCGGACACGTCACCGGCTTGCGTTTCGATGATCGGCAGCGCGGTCAGCGAACCGGTCTTGCCCTTCACAGCGCCCTTGGTGAAGGCTTCGACGTAATCGGCATTCACGCGTGCCGCGCGTTCGAGCAAGCGGCTGTGCAGATAGAACACGTCGCCGGGATAGGCTTCACGGCCTGGTGGGCGGCGCAGCAGCAGCGACACCTGGCGATACGCAACGGCTTGCTTGGACAGGTCGTCGTAGACGATCAGCGCGTCTTCACCACGGTCGCGGAAATACTCGCCCATCGTGCAGCCCGAGTAAGCCGACACGTACTGCATCGCGGCCGATTCGGCAGCGGTGGCGGCCACGACGATGGTGTAGTCCATGGCGCCGTTGGCTTCGAGCGAGCGCACCACGTTCTTCACCGACGAGGCCTTCTGGCCGATCGCGACGTAGATGCAGGTCATGTTCTGACCGCGCTGGTTGATGATCGCGTCGATCGCCACCGCGGTCTTGCCGGTCTGGCGATCGCCGATGATGAGTTCGCGCTGACCGCGGCCGATCGGCACCATCGAATCGATCGACTTCAGGCCCGTCTGCATCGGCTGATCGACCGACTTCCGTGCGATCACGCCCGGAGCGATCTTCTCGATCGGCATCGACAGTTGCGCGTTGATCGGGCCCTTGCCGTCGATCGGCTGGCCGAGGGCGTTGACGACGCGGCCTTTGAGTTCCGGCCCGACCGGCACTTCCAGGATGCGACCCGTGCACTTGACGGTATCGCCTTCGGCGATGTGTTCGTACTCACCCAAAATCACCGAGCCGACCGAGTCGCGCTCGAGGTTCAGCGCGAGGCCGAAGGTCGGTGTGCCATCGGGGGCAGCCGGGAACTCGAGCATTTCGCCCTGCATGACGTCCGACAGGCCATGCACGCGGCAGATGCCGTCGGCCACGGACACCACGGTGCCCTGGTTGCGGATGTCGGTCGACGCGCCCAGGCCTTCGATGCGGCTCTTGATGAGTTCGGAAATTTCAGCGGGATTCAGTTGCATGAGCTCTCTCCTGTCTGTGCGATCACCCGGGGGCGCGGCGCTCGTCAGAATGAATGACTGGGATGTGACGGGGCAAGGTTCGCGGCCGTCAGGCCGTGAGCGCCACCCGCATTTGTTCAAGACGCGCCTTGACCGAGGTGTCCATCACCTCGTCGCCGACGACGACACGAATGCCGCCGATCAGCGCGGGTTCAAGCTGCACGGTGACGTTCAGCTTGCGGGCGAAGCGCTTTTCGAGCGTGACCACGACGTCGGTCAACTGCGCGGCATCGATCGCAAACGCGCTGAACACCGTCGCGTCCGAGACACCGGCACCGGCATTTGCCAGCGCGTGGAATTGCGACGCGATTTCAGGCAGCACCGTCAGGCGGCCGTTGTCGATCACGGTGCCGAGAAAGTTTTTCATCGGCGCCGACAACGGCGTTTTGACCACGGAGGCGATCAACTCGTAGATCTGTTCGGCGCTGACCTTCGGGCTGGCGGCGAATTGACGCAACTGCTCGTTGTCGGCAATGGCGGCCAACGCATCGATTTGTTGCGACACCGCTTGCACATCGCCCTGCGCAGCGACATCGAACAAGGCTTCGGCATACGGCCGGGCCAGGGTGGCGAGTTCGGCCATGGTTCAGGCCTCCGACGCGCGATCGGCGCCGCTCACAACTCGACCTTCAAGCGGTTCAAGAGCTCGGCGTGAACACCGGCGTTGATTTCACGTTTGAGGATCTGTTCGGCACCCTTGACGGCCAACATGGCGACCTGTTCACGCAACACTTCGCGCGCCTTGATGGCTTCTTGCTCGGCCTCGGCCTTCGCTGCGGCGACGATCTTCGAGCCTTCGTCGTTGGCGCGGGTCTTGGCTTCTTCCACCATCGACTGCGCCAGCCGTTCGGCATCGGCCAAGCGTTGAGCGGCATCGACGCGGGCTGTCGACAACTGCTCTTCGACCCGCTTGTTCGCCGTGGTCAACTCGGCCTTGGCCTTGTCGGCAGCCGACAAGCCATCGGCGATTTTTTGCGCACGCGCATCGAGTGCGGCGGTGATCGGTGGCCAGATGTACTTCATCGTGAATCCGACCAGGATCAGAAACACGATCATCTGAATGATGAATGTCGCGGTGATGCTCACGTTGAAGCCTCAATCAGGGTGACAAAGCCGTTGGGCCCGAATGCATCGGACCCGCCGGGCGGCGCGAATTACTTCGGCAGGTTGGCAATCTGGGCCAGGAACGGGTTGGCCGTCGTGAACCACAGCGCAATGCCGGTGCCGATGATGAACGATGCGTCGATCAGGCCGACCAGCAAGAACATCTTGGTTTGCAACTCACCCATCAACTCAGGCTGCCGTGCGGCCGACTCGAGGTACTTGCTGCCCATGACGCCGATGCCGATACACGCACCCATGGCGCCCAAACCGATGATGAGACCTGCGGCAACCGCGACGAGACCGATGATTTCCATGATGTTTCCTGTGGTGAAAGAGAGAACGAGTGAGAGAGAAAACGAGATCAGTGCGTCTCGTGCGCTTGCCCGATGTAGACCAGCGTCAACATCATGAACACGAAGGCTTGCAACGTGATGATCAGGATGTGGAAGATGGCCCAGACGGTGCCCGCGAGGATGTGCAGAGCGGCCAGCGCAAATCCGCCGAATGACAGTGTGAACGCGCCGCCGAGCAACGCGATGAGCAAAAAGATCAGCTCACCGGCATACATGTTGCCGAACAGCCGCATGCCGTGCGACACCGTCTTGGCAACGAATTCGACGATCTGCATCGCGAAGTTGAAGGGATACAGCGCCCAGTGGTTGCCGAAGGGCGCAGCGAACAGCTCATGCACCCAGCCGCCGATGCCCTTGATCTTGATGTTGTAGAAGATGCACGTGATCAACACGCCCACCGACAGGCCCATGGTGATGGACAGGTCTGCAGTCGGTACAACACGCAGGTAGGCGTGGCTCGGGTCGCCGCCGGCCATGCCGTAGATGCCTTCCCAAATCAGCGGCAGTAAATCGACAGGCAGTAAGTCCATCGCGTTGAGCAAGAAAATCCACACGAACACCGTCAACGCGAGTGGCGCGACCAGCTTGCGGCTGTTGGCGTTGTGAACGATGCCCTTGGCCTGGCTCTCGACCATCTCGAAGAGGATTTCGACCGCCGCCTGGAATCGGCCGGGAACACCCGACGTGGCCTTGTGCGCCGCCTTCCACAACAAAAAGCAGCTCAACACGCCGAGCAGCGTGGAGAAGATGATGGAGTCGAAATTGATGACCGAGAAGTCGACCAGACTCGCTGGCTTGCCGGTCGACAAATGGGTCAAGTGGTGAACGATGTATTCACCTGAAGTAAGCGCATGACCTTCGGCTGACATGTGACTGAATCCTGTCTGAACTTGTTCTCAACGCCCGCGCCACAGCAACGCGACCCAATACATCTGCATGCACAACACCATCGTCGCCAGCAAGACAGGCCAACTCAGGGACTGAACCAGCTTCGGCGCCAGCATCAGCATGGCAATCGAAACGCCGATCTTTACCGTGCTCCACAACATCACACTGAAGGCGCTGCCGCCGATCGACAGACGGGACGCCTTGCTGGTCATGCCGCGCGCCATCAAGGCACCCGGAAGCACCGCGATGAACGCGCCGTAGAGCGCCGACCCGATGAGCTCCGGTCGACCCAACATCAACCAGACCACCATCACCGCCAGCCCACCGACCGCGACTTGCGCCGCAATGACTCGCCAGGGCGACACTTGCGGGTTTTTGACCCTCAAGGCCTGCGCCTCGGCAGGCGTCAGCGGCGTGATGGGCGGGTCTTCTGCCGCATCGTCGAAGCCTGTGTTTGCCACCCCACGGGCGATTGTTTTACTCATCGTGCGGGACACAAACGCTTTCAGTTCAGCCTCGGATTATACGTGCAAACCCGCGCTGTCCTCAACCGGTCATTTCTGGCGTTTCACGCCGGTATTTTTTCGGAGGGTCGCGCCGCAGTCGCGACGGCGTTCAGGCGAACAGGTTGACGGGCAAGCCCGGCACCTCGACGCGCATCGACAAAACGCAACCGGCCGCGGGCTGCGCTGCCAACTCGTCGGCAGAGCGTTTGTCGCGCGCGGTGGTGATGTAAAGCGTTTTCAAGTCGGCGCCACCGAAGCACGGCATCGTTGGGCAACGGACCGGCAGGCGCACTTCTCGCACCAACGCGCCCGCCGCTGACAGGCAGAGCACGCGCTGGCCCTCGAACATCGCGACCCAGTAGTTGCCGTCGACATCGACGGCCGCACCGTCGGGTCGGCCACCGTAGTCGGCGAGCGATGCTCCCGGCTGCTTCGGCGGGAACCGGCAGAACAGCCGACGCGCGCCCAGCGTGCCGTCGGCCATGTCGAAATCGAACGCATAGATGGCGTGCGCCTGAGTGTCGCTCCAGTACATCGTGCGGCCGTCAGGGCTCCAGGCAAGGCCGTTGGAGACGGTGATGCCAGCGGCCCGCAGGGTCAGGCCGTCTCGATCGAAGCGGTACAGCGCGGCCCGTGGTGGATCGCGCGGCTCGTAGATCGTGCCGACCCAGAAACGGCCTCGCGGATCGCACTTGCCGTCGTTGAAGCGCTCGGTGGCCGGGTCGTAGGGCGGTGCAGCCAGCGCGCTGCGGACACCGTTGGCAGGATCGAAGCGCCACAGGCCGTCGCGCGCTGCGAGCAGCAGGCCGCCGTCCCGCATCGGCGCGCAGCTCGCCACCTCGGTGGCGAAGCGCCAGTGCGACAGCTCGCCGGTCACCGAATCGAAGCGATTCAACTGCCGCCCCGGGATGTCGCAGTAGTACAGCACCTGTTCGCGCGGATGCCAGACCGGCGATTCGCCGAGCAGACTCGGCTCCGACACGGCAACCTTCACTGTTGCAGCGCCAGGGCCAGGCGCCGCAGCGGGGCTCACAGCACCGACACCTCGAGCGTCATCGATGCTTCGAAGCTCTCACCGGGCTGCAGCGTACGCAAGCCATGCGCGGCCGGATCGGCCATGTGGATCGCGTTGCTGACATGGCTCACCGGCTCGACGCAGAAGTACGGCTTGTCGGCCGGCGTGTAGACGACGAGGTGCGTCAGGTTGGAGGTGAGCTGCAGCGAGAATTTCTCGTCACGGATGCGCGCCGGGCCATTCCAGCCGTCGAAGCAGTGGTCGAAGCCGAGGTGCGACACATCGCCGTCGATGCCGGGTTGCGCCACCTTGCGCACCGGCAGCTGCGTCGCGTCTGTTTCCCAGCGGTCGCTCAACTCGATGTGCAAGCGGCTGCGCTCGCGCTTCGGAAAATACGGATGCCAGCCGAGGCCGACCGGCTGCGCCACCTCGGCAGTGTTGGTGATGACCAATTGCATGCCCAGCGAATGCGGCGTCAGCGCGAAGTACTGCTGCGCCTCGAACGCGAACGGCCAGTGCGCGTCCGGCGTGTGCCGGTAGCGCAGCGCCACATCGCCCGCGCTGTGCGACACCATCTCCCAAGCGCGCAGCCAGCCCACGCCGTGCACCGAGTGTGGGCTGTCGTCGAAGTTGGTCTCGGTGGTGTGGTCGTGGCCCTTCCAGCGAAAGCGCTTGTAGGCGAGTCGGTTCGAGTACGGCACCAGCGGGTAGCAGGCCGACTGCCGCGCGCCGGTCAGCGCGCCGGGTTCGGTCGAACGCAGGATCGGCGTGTCGCGGTGCCACAGCCCGGCGATCGAGCCGCCGAGGTCGGCGCGCAGTGCGAGCCGCAATGCGCCCGCATGGAGTTCAAACGTGCCTTCGGCGGCGGGGCTGACTGGGGGTGCGGATGTGGCGCTCATGAATCTCCCGTAGGTGAGGGGTGGCCGGGGCCCGCAGGCGCCGACGGGAACGACACAACCATCCTACGCCGCCGCTGCGTGCTGGCGGCACGGGCGTACCCCTGCCATCGACCCAAGGCAACGCTGAACAAGTCCGCGCGGACTTGTTCAGCATTGCGTTAATCCAGGTCGGCCTTCAGGCAATGCGATCCGGCGATCGGGCTGAAGTAGTACGGCGGGATCTCCTTGAAGCCCAATGAGGTGTAGAGGCCGCGTGCGGCGTCCATGTGGTCGAGCGTGTCGAGCAGCACCGTCGAGTAACCGGCGTGACGCGCTTCGTCGAACAGCGCCTGCGCCAGCAGCCGACCGAGGCCGAAGCGGCGAAACGCCGGCCGCACGTAGAGGCGCTTCATTTCGCAGGCGTTCGCGTAATCGACGTCGACCAGACGCCTGAAGGCGCCGCAGCCGGCCAGTTCACCGTCGACGAAGGCAAGCAGCAAATGACCATGCGGTGGCGCGTAGACGCCCGGCAGACCGGCCAGCTCGGTGTCGAAATTCTGGAAGCACAGATCGATGCCCAGGCTGCTCGCGTATTCGCGAAAGATGCCCCGGGTGATGTCGAGCAACTCGTCGTCGCTCGGGATCACGAGGCCTATGTCGGATGGCGGCATGGGAGGCGGGTTGAAAAAACGACACCGTTTTAGTTTATCGCTGGCACGGCGGACCTCAGCCGCTCAGGCCGGGCGACGTCGGTCAGAGAATCTGGCGGCGCAAGACTCAAACCGCTGTCGCGCGCAATCCGTACTTGCGAGAACGGTCTATCAAAACTGATACAAGTCGCGACAGATGACGCCAATGGCTACAGCCTGGTTTTTCAGGCCCTGTGATGTTCGACACCACGATCCCCTTCGGCGAACCCGAATTGATGCGGGCCAGCCACTTTCGGCGCTACCTGCCGAGGCAGGGTGGTCCGGCTGTGCCCGACATCGTGAGCCCGAGCCTGGCGTCGTTGAGCCCCTCGCTGCTGGCCGATCTGCAGCGCTGCGACGAAGACGAACAACGCTCCGAACCGCTCGACGTGCTGGCCGCCTGCGTGCGCCATGCGCAACCGGTCACGGTGCACTTGCAGTGCGGCGACCGGGCGGTGCCGCTGACCATCTTCCCGCGCGAGCGGCTGGTGCATTGCGCGCTGCCGATGGACGTCCTGTTGGCGCCGCAGCAACCCGAACTCGAGGTGATCCACATCGAATCGGCGCTGCTGCCGACGCCGCGCGACGCCGGTGCACGCAAGGGCGCATCGGGCACCTTGGCCGACGCAGATCTCTGCTTGCACCCGCTGGGCCCGCTGTTGTGGGATCTGGCCTTGCACGGCGGTCGGCGTGAGTTGCTGCCCGAAATCGCCGGGCCCGCCGTTTATCGCGCGAGCTTCGGGTTCGAGATGGGCGGTTTGGCGATGTCCGGCACGCTGGTGTCTGCGATGCACCGGCTGCGCCGCGAGCCCTGCCACTTGCGCGACATGGCCGCGTGGCCCGGCTTCGACCGCGAGCGCGCGATACGCCTGCTGAACGCGCTGTATCTGCAATCCGGGCTCATCGTCAGCCGCTCGCACCCGGATGCGCTGCGCGACAGTTGGTTCGGCGCGCTCGGACGCTGAGCTGCGGCGTTGACCCTCAGCGCCGACCGAGCGCTTCCCAACGCTCCATCGCACTCAGCAATTCGTCGTCGATCTTCACCACCCGCGCCTGCGCGCTCGCCACGCCTTTCGGGTCTCGGGTGTAGGCGTCGGCATTGGCCAGCAGCGTCGCCAACGTCGTCTGTTCGGCTTCGAGTGCCTCGATGCGGCCCGGCAGTTCGTCGAGCTCGCGCTGCTCTTTGTAGCTGAGCTTGCGCGGCTTCGGCGTCGCGGGGGCGGCGACGTTGGGCGTCGGAGGAGGCTTGGCCGCCGGGGGCGTGTCCTTGCCCTTCGCGGCCCGCGCCGCTTGCGCGCGCAAGGCCTGCGCCCGGTCGCGCTGGATCTTCCAGTCTTCGTAGCCGCCTTCGTACTCGCGCCACTGGCCCGGCGACTCGTCGCCTTCCCAGACGATGGTGCTGGTGACCACGTTGTCGAGGAAGCGCCTGTCGTGGCTGACCAGGAACACCGTGCCCTTGTAGGCCTGCAAGAGCTCTTCCAAAAGTTCGAGCGTGTCGATGTCGAGGTCGTTGGTCGGCTCGTCGAGCACCAACACATTGGCGGGCAAGGCAAACAAACGCGCGAGCAGCACGCGGTTGCGTTCGCCGCCGCACAACGTCCTTACCGGCGAATTGGCGCGCTCGGGCGAGAACAAAAAGTCGTTCAGGTAGCTCATCACATGCTTGCGCTGGCCGGCGAACTCGACCCATTCGCTGCCCGGGCTGATCGTGTCGGCGAGCGTCGCGTCGAGGTTCAGCGTGCTGCGCATCTGGTCGAAGTAGGCGACTTCGATCTTGCTGCCCTGGCGCACTGAACCGCTGTCGGGCTGCAGCTCGCCCAAGATCAGCTTGAGCAGCGTCGTCTTGCCCGCGCCGTTGGGCCCGATCAGGCCGACCTTGTCGCCGCGCAGGATGGTGGCGCTGAAGTCCTTGACGATCAGCTTCGGCGCGGCCTTGTCATTGAATTGGAGCGTGACATCACGCAATTCCCCGACGATCTTGCCGCTGGGCGCACCGGTGTCCACTTCCAACCGCACCTGACCGAGCGAATCGCGCCGCGCCTGGCGCTGACCGCGCAAGACCTCCAGCCGCTGGATGCGCGCAACGCTGCGGGTGCGGCGCGCTTCGACGCCCTTGCGGATCCACACCTCTTCTTGTGCCAGCAGCTTGTCGGCGCGTGCGTTGGCCAGCGCGTCGGACGCGAGCTGGTCCTCCTTCAACTTCTCGTAGGCGCTGAAGTTGCCGGGGTAGCTGCGGATGATCCCGCGGTCGAGTTCGATGATGCGGGTGGCCACGCCGTCGAGGAAGGCGCGGTCGTGGGTGATCAGCATCACGCTGCCTTTGAATGAGCGCAACAGTTCTTCCAGCCAGGCGATCGAATCGAGGTCGAGGTGGTTGGTCGGCTCGTCGAGCAGCAGCACGTCGGGCACCGCGACCAGCGCCTGCGCCAGCGCCACACGCTTTTTCATGCCGCCCGACAACTGGCCGATCTCGCGCGTGCCGTCCAGGTGCAGCTGCGCCAGCGTGGTGTCGACGCGCTGCTCCCAGTTCCAGGCGTCGAGCGCTTCGATGCGGGTTTGCAGCGCGTCGAGGTCGACGCCATCAGCGTGTTCTTCATAGGCTTGGCGCACCGCGCGCGCCTCGGCCACGCCCTCGCTGACCGCATCGAACACGGTGTGGCCGGGATCGAAGGCCGGCTCCTGCGGCACGTAGCAGATGCGCACGCCCTGCGTCATCTGCAGCAGGCCGTCGTCGAGCTTTTCGAGGCCCGCGATGATTTTCAGCATCGACGACTTGCCGGCGCCGTTGCGGCCGATCAGGCCGAGCCGTTCACCGGCATCGAGCGAGAACGCTGCGTTGTCGAGCAGGGCCACGTGGCCGAAAGCCAGGTGGGCGTTGGAGAGGGAGAAGACAGCCATGGCTCGATTGTGAGGGTTGACCCTGAGGCGGCCCGGGTGTCGTCGTCACGGGGATGGTTCGATCCCCATCGAAAATGCCGCGATGAGCAATGCGCCCGTCTTTCACGACGCCTTCTACAAGTTCGTTTCCATCATTGACGTGGACGGCACGGCCGAGACGTTGCGCGAGTTGACCGCCGCGCTGACCGGTAGCCTGCTGGTGGCCGGTGAAGGCGTCAACGGCACGCTGGCGGGCAAGGCGGCGGCGCTGGATGCATTTCGCGTGGCGCTGGCTGACGATCCGCGACTCGAAGGCCGCCTCACCGGCATAGCCTTCAAGCGCAGCCCGTGCGTCACACCGCCGTTCCAGCGGATGAAGGTGCACAGCCGACCGGAAATTCTGCCGTTGGGCGTCGAAGGCGTGAATGCCGTGGGCCACGTCGGGCATCAAGTCACGCCGCCAAAATGGCGTGCGCTGCTCGACGACCCGAACGTGGTCGTGATCGACAACCGCAACCACTTCGAAGTGCGATTGGGTCGCTTTCGCAACGCAGTCGACCCGCTGGTGCGCAATTTCCGCGACTTCCCCGCCTACATCGAAGCGCAGTTGCCCCTCTGGCAGGCCGAAGGCAAACAGGTCGCGATGTACTGCACCGGCGGTATCCGCTGCGAGAAGACCAGCGCCTGGCTGCATGAGCGCGGCGTGCCGGTGCTGCAGCTCGCAGGCGGCATCCTGAACTACTTCGCCGAAATGCCCGACGCCGAGCGCGACTGGGACGGCGAGTGCTTCGTCTTCGACAACCGCATCGCACTCGACACCCGGCTGACTGAGACCGGCACCACCGCCCTGCAGGTCTATGCGGGCGACCCGGACGAAGCGTGGCGGTTGCGGCGCGCGCAGCAGTTGGCGGGGTCGGCGGGGCCTGACGAGGCTGGAGAAGTGGAAGCTGACGATGCGCCTCAGGCTACCGAAGCCGAGGCGAAGGCGTCTGACATCACGCGGCCGTTGCCGTGAATGCTCCGCCGCCGCCGCCGAGGGGGGCGGTGCGACGACCACAGCCCGCCGCCCCGCTGCCGACGAAAGACGGTGTCGGCCCGAGCTGCGTCGCGTTGCTGGCGGGGCCGTGGGCGACGATCACCGATTTCCTGATCGACCGTTTCCCGGCAGTCTCGGCCGCGACCTGGCAGGCCCGCATGCAACAAGGCGAATTGGTCGACGAGCACGGCGTTGCCGTCACGCCGGAGCGGCCTTACCGCGCACCGCTTCGGCTTTACTACTACCGCTCGATCGACGACGAACCTCGATTGCCATTCGAAGAGATCGTGCTGTTCCAGGACGACCTGCTCGTCGTCGCCGACAAGCCGCATTTCCTGCCCGTCACGCCCGGCGGTCGGCATTTGCAGGAAACGCTGCTGGTGCGGCTGAAGCGCCGGCTCGGCATCGACACGCTGGCGCCGCTGCACCGGCTCGACCGCGAGACCGCGGGTGTTGTCGTGTTCGCGGTGCAGCCCGACACGCGCGGCGCGTACCAGGTGCTGTTCGCGCAGCGGCGTGTGACCAAGCACTACGAGGCGATCGCGCCGTGGCGGCCCGAACTGATGTTTCCGCTGACGCACCGCAGTCGTCTGGTGAAGGACGACCATTTCCTGCGCATGCGCGAGGTGCACGGCGAGCCGAATGCCGAGACCTTGGTCGAGGTGCTCGCCGTGCAAGACGACCTCGCCCGCTACCGTCTGACGCCAGTGACCGGCCGCACCCACCAACTGCGCGTGCACTGCGCCGCGCTCGGCATGCCGATCGTCGGCGATCGGATGTATCCGACGCTGATGCCCGACAACACCGACGATCACGATCAGCCTTTGCAATTGCTGGCCCGGTCGATTGCGTTCGTCGATCCGATCGATGGGAAGGCGAGGCAGTTCTGCAGTGAACGGGCGTTGAAGACTCAGGGTAGCGCCAACTGAGGAATCCATGCAACCGCACGCCTTGCCTCTGCGGCGTCTTCCAACTGTTCGGCCCTGGCCGTGGCGGCATCCATCGACACGATGCCTGCCGAAAGCAGCGCACGATTGAACGGTGCATCCTTTGCACGCGCCGCGCACGCCTTCGAAACGAACAGGCCCACAGAGTCGAGGCAGTCAGCCACGCGGTCGTTGGTGCCTGCGGTTTACAGCCTGACCAAGCGATAACTCCACCCACGCGGCAGATGCGCGGTTTTGGGGCCCACGCCTTGCGCGTAGTAGCCGAAGTGGTCGTGGAAGAACGACAACTCGCCAATCGCGCCGTCGATCAGGTCGGCCAGTTCGGGCGCGTGCAGCGGGTAGATGTCGGCCTCCATCGAGAGCAGACACTCGAACGGCGGCTGCTCGATGGCGCCGACGATCGACTGGCTGCCGATGACCACTAACTCGTACTGGTTCGTGATCTCGGCAGCCGCCCGAATCAGGTGTTCGAGCTGCGCCCTTTGCATGCCTGGATGATGCGCAAACGTTGTGTTGGATTCAGCGCCTTGCCCAGCGGGGAGGGCTGGCGCAACTGTTGTCCCCAGTCACCGGGGTCGAGTGCGCGCTGCCACTGGCCTTTGCCGATGATGTCGCGCCACTCGTCGCGCAGAGGCTTGGACGCAACCGGTGCCACCTGGTCCCAATGGTCGAGCGTGGCCATCACCGCATCCACCAGCGCCGGGCGTTCGAGCAGCGCAGCGATGCCAGCCTGCGTGCGCAGCAGGCTTTGTACTACAAACCGATCTCGAAGTGGCATCGGGCGTGACTTTGTCCACCGCGGGTGTGTGGGTCAACGATAGCTTGCACGGGGTGGACGCATCCCGCGTACTCGCGCCTGGTGAACGCTATGACGCAAATGGCGAATTGGTCGCGCGGACATCGGGCAAAAATGTTTGGGACGGCGG
>JANMTL010000105.1:0-13671 GCA_031390425.1 Rhizobacter sp. | reverse complement strand
CATCGCGTCGATGAAACGCTCGATCCTGTCGAAAAAGGTGACCTACGACTTCGCCCGCCTGATGGAAGGCGCGACGCAGGTGTCGTGCTCGGGGTTCGGGCAGGTGATGATCGAGCACATGTGATCGCGCTCGAAGTGGCGTCGCCGTGACGCCGGGCAAGCCCTTGATTTCTGCTGAGGAAATCAAGGGTTTTCTCTTTTCAGTGATGCGCTCTTGCAATGTGCGGCGCCGCACAGACCCTACCGGTTATCGAGGTCAACGTAGACGTGTTGCCGACTGCGCTGACACGACGTCTATGCCCATCGTACCTATCCGAATAACGGAACCCGATCGTCCCGCTTCTGACGCATCGACCTTCGCGCTGTGGCAGTTGGGCTTTCGTCCGTTCTTCCTGTTTGCCAGCGCCTTTGCAGCGTTGTCGATCCCACTGTGGGCGCTGGAATTCGCTGGTGTGCTGAGCAGACCCTACCTGTCAGGTTCGCTGTGGCATGCGCATGAGATGTTGTTCGGCTTTGCGCTGGCCGTCATCGTTGGCTTTCTTTTCACTGCAGGCCGCAATTGGTCGAAGCAGCCCACCCCGACTGGCCCGCTGTTGGCGGCGTTGGTGGCGTTGTGGATTTCGGCTCGGGTGCTGATGCTGACCCCGTTCGGCTGGGCTGCCGCTGTTGCCAACATCGCTTTCCCGCTGTTTGCTGCGCTTTCGCTTGCGATCCCCCTGGTGACAGCACGCAATCGGCGCAACTACTTCTTCGTCGGCCTGCTGATGCTGCTGGCCTGCGCTGCAGCGGTGGTTCACCTCGCGGCATTGCAAGTCATCGAGGTGCCGGGCTGGCTCGGCATCCAGGTCGGTCTCGACGTGCTGCTGTTCATCATGGTCGCGGTGGCAGGCCGCGTCATTCCTGCCTTCACCAACAACGGTGTGAGCGGGTCCAACGCAAGTAAGCATGTTGCTGTCGAGTACGCCGCTTTGGGTTCATTGCTGGCACTGTTGGTGGCCGACAGCTTGCAATGGGGCGGTCCGGTGGTGATGGCGCTGCTCGCGCTTGCGGCCATGGCGCACGGGGTGCGCTGGCTGCTGTGGCGTCCGTGGAGAACGCTGCGCACGCCGCTGGTGTGGGTGCTGCATGTTGCCTATCTGTGGATTCCACTTCACTTGGGCTTGCGCGCTGGCGCGATGCAGGGCTGGATCGCTGAATCGATCGCTATCCATGCGCTGACGGTGGGCGCCGTCGGCGCGATGGTGCTGGGCATGATGACGCGCACCGCCCGTGGCCATACCGGCCGGGCACTGCGAGCAGATCGATTCGACGTGGCGTGCTACGGGCTTGTGTTTGCTGCGGCATTGGTTCGCGTGGCCGTGCCGCTTGCAATTCCAAAAGCGGCCGTGCAGGCCGTTGTGGTCTCGGCGACGCTGTGGTCCCTGGGATTCGCGTTTTTCGCCGTGCGTTACTGGCCTGTGCTGACGCGCCCACGCCTAGACGGTAAGTCGGGCTGACGCGCCGCTTGCCGCAAGGAACAAGCCATGAAGCATCCGACATCGATCCACGCTGGATGGTTCGCCGTGCTGACGTTTTTGCTCACAGCCTGTGCTGACAGGGCATCCGTGAACCTTGCCGCGGCTCCGGCGTCGGCACCGACACCCGTCGCTATCGCTGCCGCACCGGAGGTGATCGATGATGCCTACGACACAGCGAAGATGGATTTCAAGACGCCCCGGGCGGTTCTGTCCAATGAACGTCAAGCTGGCCCCTTCGCCAGCGGCGACGCGCTCAACGTCGATGCCACGATGAAGCCGCTGGTGCCGACGGTGGTGAAAGTGATCCGTCTGGACACCACGCACAAGATCATCGAGATCGCGCCCGGCGTGAAGTTCAGCGCCTGGACCTTTGGAAACCAGGTGCCCGGCCCCGTGTTGCGCGCCCGTGTCGGCGACCGCATCAAGTTCACCATGACCAACCGCTCCGATGAGCCGGCCCCCGGCCTGCTGATGACAGCGGCGCCGATGATGCATTCGATGGACTTCCACGCGGCCATGGTGTCACCGCAGGACAAGTACCGTTCGATCGCGCCCGGGCAGACCCTCTCTTTCGAATTCACGCTCAACTACCCGGGCGTGTTCATGTACCACTGCGGCACGCCGATGGTGCTGGAACACATCGCTTCGGGCATGTACGGCATGGTCGTGGTCGAACCGCGCGGCGGTTATCCGACGAAGGTGGACCGCGAGTACGCCGTGGTTCAGAGCGAGTTCTACACAAAGCCCGATCCGGCCAAACGCAAGGTCGACGGCCAGCCGCTGCATGTGCTCGACGGCGAGCGCCTGCGCACCAAGCGTCCGACCTACACGGTGTTCAACGGCCGCTACAACGGCATGGTCGACGTGCCGCTGAAAGCCAAGCCCGGCGAACGCGTTCGCCTTTTCGTGCTGAACGTGGGGCCGTCGAACACGTCGAGTTTTCACGTCGTCGGCACCATCTTCGATCGTGTGTGGATGGATGGCAATCCCGACAACCAGTTTCGCGGCATGCAGACGGTGCTGCTCGGCTCGTCCAGCGGAGCCATCGTCGAATTCATCATCCCTGAAGCTGGCAGCTATGTGATGGTGGACCACCATTTCGCCAATGCCGCGCAGGGCGCGGTCGGCCTCATCGACGCCGGTGGGCTGTCAGGCGACCCGGAGCACCACAACATTCCCGCCACCGCCATGCCCACCAGCGCGCTGGCGGTGGCCGGCAAGCTGGCCTTCGAGTCGAAGTGCCTGGCCTGCCACGCCATCGGCGGTGGCGACAAGCTGGGCCCCGATCTGCTGGGCACCACGAAGCGCCACGACGACCTTTGGCTTACACGCTGGCTCAAGGCGCCCGAACGGATGATGCAAACCGATGCCAAGGCCAAGGCGAT
This sequence comes from Rhizobacter sp., assembly GCA_031390425.1. Lineage (GTDB taxonomy): Bacteria > Pseudomonadota > Gammaproteobacteria > Burkholderiales > Burkholderiaceae_C > PBB1. The sequence goes on along the minus strand of JANMTL010000105.1, from coordinate 10,769 downwards.
GCTTGAAAAGTGGAAGATCCCGATGCCCAACCAGGGCCTGAGCGACGAAGAGATCAAGCAGTACATCGCTTACTTCAAGTGGGCCGACTTGAACGTGAAGCAGCCATGAAGGGCGACGCGGCCGAATCGACAGTCAGTGTGTCTGGGTTGAGTTCGCAGTCGGCGGCCCCTGACGAGGCACAACGTTTGCGAATGATTGCGCTGTCTTGAGAACTTGGTCATCGCCTTGCTGGCACAGGCATCCGAGGCGCAACTGAACCAGGCCCGCGAGATGGCAGACTGCACTTCGTCTCGGCCCGGCTACACGCCGCATTGCCTGACTTTGGGTGCGGCTCACGAGATGCGCCGTCTGGTGGACCGCGCCGGTCACCTCCGGCCCACACCGAAGGTTGAGGTTTCAGACATGCACAGCTTTCACATCTACCGCTACGACCCCGATCAGAAGGAGGCGCCACGCATGCAGGTGCTGGAACTGGCGGTGGACGCCGCCGACCGCATGCTGCTGGACGTGCTGAGGCGGCTGAAAGCCATCGACCCCAGCCTGAGTTTTCGGCGCTCTTGCCGCGAAGGCATCTGCGGCTCGGACGCGATGAACATCAACGGCAAGAACGGACTGGCGTGTATCACCAACGTGCGTGCGCTGCCATCCACTGTCGTGCTGAAGCCGCTGCCTGGCTTGCCGGTCATTCGTGACCTGATCGTCGACATGACGCAGTTCTTCGCGCAGTACCACTCGATCAAGCCGTGGCTGGTCAACGAGGCGTTGCCTCCCGAGCGCGAGCGGCTGCAATCGCCCGAGCAGCGCGATTCGCTGAACGGTCGGTACGAACGCATCTTGTGCGCCTTGTCGGCAGCATCGATGCGGTGGTTCGAACGCGGCTCCTGACGGTGGGTGTCGACGCGCTGCTGACCGAGGCGGCGGCCCTGTTGTCGCAGTCGCAGCTCAGCTTGGTGGTGGTTTGTGATTCGCGCGGTTCGGTGGCGGGGGTCATCACGGAGACCCTGCTGATCGGGCAACTCGGTCTCGGGCGGACGAGTCTGTTCACCACACGGGTCGGCGACGTGATTTCGCGCGAGTTCACATCCTGCAGCCCCGCAGATTCGTTGTCTCGGGTGCTGGCGACGATGCATGAAGGCGGCCTCGTCCACGTCCCCGTCGTCGATGCAGACAACACGCCGGTGGGCGTGGTTTATGCGCGCGATGGGCTGCGCGCGTTGTTGGCTGCGGGAAATTTCGAAGAAGCGCAGTTGCGCAACTACGTCACGGGCGTCGGTTACCGCTGAAGCGCTCCGCCGCGTTGCGGTAGCGTGCGACGAAGGCGCGGTCGATGCGGTGCTTCAGCCGCCACACCCAGCGCCCTTGCACCGACCAGCCGCCCCACGACGCGATGGCGCTGCCGTCGGCGGTGGACAGCAGCGACAGCACCCGGCGCTGCGGCACGTAGGCTGCAGACTCGCCCGCGCCGAGCGCGGCGCGCAGGTTGCGTGACAGCACCGGCCCCATGCGTACCGCATAGACGCCGGCCTTGGGCAGCGGGCGGGCCCACTCGGCGCAGTCGCCGACGGCATGCACCTGCGGGTGCGACAGCGATCGCAGCCGCTCGTCGATGCGGATGAAGCCGCGCTCGCTCACCGCCAGCCCGCAGGCGCGCTGCCAGGCCTGCGCTTCGGCGCCGGCCGCCCACAGCAGCAGGTCGGTGGTTTCGACGGCCGCGTCTCGGTAGGGCGTGCCGAGCTGCACGCGGACACCGGCCTCGGCCAGCGCGGTCTGCGCCGACTTCGCGGCGGAGGGCGCTGCGCCCATCAGCAAGCCCGTGCTCTCGGCGACGAGCCGGGCGTGAATCGCTCGCATCGGTTGTAACGAACGCAGCCGCACGAGCGCGGCGAGCAGCGATTCGACGCCTGCCGCACCGCCGCCGACCATCGTGACCGCGAGCGCTCGGTGGCTGCCTTCATGCGCCAGCTCGCTCTGCAGCGCGTCCCAGGCTTCACGCAACTTCCCGAGTGGCCGCAGCGCCAGCACCCGCACGCCATCGATCTGCGGCGCGTGCAGCGTCGAGCCGACGTTCAGCGACAGCACGTCGCAGTCCAGCGTGGCGCCACTGGCCAGTTGCACGCGGCGCCGATCGGGATCGAGGCCGATCAGCTCGTCGATGACGAAGCGCGCACCGGCCGCTGCCGCCAGCGCGTCGAACGGAATGCAGATCTCGTCGTACCGGTACCGCCCCGCCAGCCAGCCGGGCACCATGCCGGAGTAGGGCGCGCGTGCACTCGGCGACACGACGACCAGTTCGGTACCCGGCACCGGCGCGCTGATCCAGTCTTTCAGCACCTGCGCATGGGCGTGGCCGGCGCCGATCAGCAGCAAGCGTTTCACGGCAGGAATCCCGGCGGCAGGTGCACCAGATCGGCCGCCTCGTCGATGTCGTGCAGCGGCGGCAGTTCGACGTGGCGCAAGCCGGCGGCGGCCAGCCGCTCGCGGGTGTGCGCCATCACGCTTGGCACGCTCCAACGCATCTGCTCGAACAGGCGAATCTCCGGGCGGCGCAGCCCGACCAGCGCATAACCGCCATCGTGCGCCGGCACGAACACCGCATCGGTGGCGGTCAGCTCGGCGGCGGCCTGGCGCAGCAGCGCGGCGTCGAGCGAGGGCGCGTCGGTGCCGATCAACAGAGCCCGCCCCGGCACCGAGCCCAGCGCGCGTTCGAAGGCCCGGTGCATGCGCCGGCCGAGGTCGCCGGGGCCTTGCGCGGTCAGCTCGATCGGCAGCGCCTCACGCAGCCGCGCGAAGGCTGGATGTGGCGCCGGGTGATCGGATTCGGCTGCGCCGCACAACTCGACCGGCCCGATATCGGCGGCCACCGCCTGCCGCACCGCGTGGTCGAGCAATCGCTCGGCCACTGTGGCCGCAGCGGCCGCGCCGAGGGCCGGAATCAGCCGCGTCTTGGCGTGGCCGGGCACCGGCGCCCTGGCCATCACGATGACGCGGCAGGGCGCATTCATCGCTCGCCCGGTGTCATGGGCGCGCGTTCGTCATCCGCGTTCCCACGCATGAAACCGCTCGACCCAGGCCAGCAGCCGCTGCGGCGCGTGGGCGCGCTTCCACTCTCCGGCCACCGACTTGTTGGCTTCCGCCAGCGTCGGGTAGGTGTGGATGGTGCCGAGGACCTTGTTGAGCCCGAGGCCGTGCTTCATCGCCAGCACGTACTCGGCGAGCAGATCGCCGGCGTGCGCGCCTGCGATCGTCACGCCGAGAATCTTGTCCTTGCCGGGCACCGTCAGCACCTTGATGAAACCCGTGGTCGCGTCGTCGGTGATGGCGCGGTCCAGGTCGTCGAGGTGAAAGCGCGTGACCTCGAACGCGATGTTTTGCTGCCGCGCCTCGGTCTCGGACAAACCGACCCGTGCGATTTCGGGGTCGGTGAAGGTGGCCCACGGGATCACCGTGTAGTCGGCCTTGAAGCTTCTGAAGCGGCCGAACAGCGCGTTCACCGCCGCGTACCAGGCCTGGTGCGCCGCCACATGGGTGAAAGCGTACGGCCCGGCGACATCACCGACCGCAAAGATGTTCGGGTACCGCGTCCGCAGGCAAGCGTCGATCTCGATCGTCTTGCGCGGTGACAGCGGGATGCCGAGCGCTTCGAGCCCGTAGCCTTCGACGCGCGGGCTGCGGCCGACGGCGCACAGCAGCGCGTCGAATTCGATCGCCAGTTCAGCGCAATCGCCAGCTCCGGTCGGCCGCACGATCAGGCGCTTGATCGGCGCCTGACCGCTGCCGGTTCGCTCGCAGCGCAGCGCTTCGTGCGATGTCAGCAAGCGCACGCCGTCGGCACGCAGCGCATCGGCCACCAGCCCGGCGACCTCTGGGTCTTCACGGCCCATCACCTGCGGCGCCAGCTCCACCTGCGTGACCTGCGAGCCCAGGCGCGCGAAGGCCTGCGCCAGCTCGCAGCCAATCGGCCCGCCGCCCAGCACCAGCAGCCGCCGTGGCAGCTCGGTCAGACCCCACAGCGTGTCGGATGTCAGGAAGCCCGACTCGGCCAACCCGGGCAGCGACGGCACGGTCGGTCGCGCGCCGGTGGCGATGACGATGCTGCGCGCAGTCAGCGTCCGCACGCCGTCGGGCGTGGTGATCTCGACGCTCCACGGGGTGGTGATGCGGGCCATGCCCGGCACCACATCGACGCCGAGCGAGCGGTAGCGTTCGACCGAGTCGTGCGGCGCGATGTCGCGGATCACGCGCTGCACACGCGCCATCACGGCTGCAAAATCGACCTGAAAATCGATCGATCCCGCAGCCTCAGCGCCGCCGCGCAAACCCAGCGCCTGCGCTTGTCGCAGCTGCTGCGCCAGCGTCGCCGAGCGGATCAGCGCCTTGCTGGGAACGCAGCCGAAATTCAGGCAATCGCCGCCCATCAGGTGGCCTTCGACCAGCGTCACTTTCGCCTTCACGGCCGCAGCGATGTAAGCGGTGACCAGGCCGCCCGATCCGGCGCCGATGACGATCAGGTTGCGATCGAAGTGCGCGGGCTTGTGCCACGTCGCATAGACCCGGCGCCGCTTCACGAAACCGATCGCCGCCTTGGCGATCAGCGGGAACACGCCGAGCAGCACAAAGCTCAGCAGCAGGCCGGGCGACAGCACGTCACTTGCTTTTTCAATCCCCGCCAATTGCGTGCCCGCATTCACGAACACGGCCGTGCCCGCCAGCATGCCGAGCTGGCTGACCACGTAGAAGCGAGCGGCACCGATCGGCGTCAAAGCGGCCAGCAGGTTGATCAGAAAAAACGGAAACAACGGCACCAGCCGCAGCGTCAGCAGGTACCACGTGCCGTCGCGCTGCATGCCGTCGTTGATCGACGCGAGCTGCTTGCCGAAGCGCGCTTGCACGGTGTCGCGCAGCAGGTAGCGCGCGGCCAGAAAGGCCAGTAGCGCGCCCAGGCTGGACGCGAACGACACCACCACCAGCCCGATGAACAGCCCGAACATCGCGCCCGCGGCCAACGTCAATATCGCTGCACCGGGGATCGACAGCGCCGCCATCGCCACGTAGATCGCGAAGTAGCCGAGCAGCGTCGCCAGCGGCCGCTGCTGGTACAGCCCGATCAGCGCGTCGCGGCTGGACTTGAGCGACTCCAGCGTCAACAGCCGGCCGAGGTCGTGGTGCCGGTACAGCAGCAGCGTGACGAGCGCGAGCAGGACAACGCCGATCCACAGCGTGCGTTTGGACGGCGCGGCCATCAAGCGGCCCGGGCGGAAGCGTCGAGCGCGCCGCCGCAACTGCTGCCCTGGCCGGCAGTACAGCCGTAGCAGTGGTCGGCCACGCGGATCGTTTCGGCTGCGGCGTCTTGCAACAGCAGGTCGCGCAGGTGCGGCTTCGGGCGGCCGTGCAGACGCGCTGGCAGGCCCAGCATCTGGTTGAAGTCGCAGTCGTACAGACCGCCCTGCCAATCGACGCTGAGCATCGAATTGCACATCACGGTGCCGAGGTTCTCGGCGCGGTAGGCGCCCTTCAGCAGTTGCAGGTAGCTCTGGAACGTGCCCTTCGAGACCAGCGTGCTGCCGAAGCGCTGGATCGGCATGTTGGTGAGGGTGTACAGCCGGTTGAAGCGGATGCCGAAGTGCTGCGCCAACTCGCGCTTGTAATCGGCTTCGAGCGCGGCCTGCGGCGGCGGCAGCACCGCGCCTTGCGGGTTGTAGACGAGGTTCAGCGTCAGGCCGTTGGACCCGTCACCGCCGTTGTCACCGTAGCCCAGCGCATTCAGTTCACGCAGTCCCGCGATGCTGCGATCGAACACGCCGTCGCCGCGCTGGCGGTCCACGTTGGCGACCGAATAGCAGGGCAGCGATGCGACGACCTTGACCTGGTGCGCAGCGAGAAATTCCGCCAGGCCTTCTTGACCGGGCTCGGACAGGATGGTCAGGTTGCATCGGTCGATCACCTGCACGCCGTCGGCGCGAGCGGCCTGCACCAAACGGCGGAAATGAACGTTCAGTTCGGGTGCGCCGCCGGTCAGGTCCAGCGTCTCGATACGCCGTACGCGCAACACCTCGAGCACCAGATCGACAATGTCGCTGTCCATCATTTCGGTGCGCGTCGGCCCGGCATTCACGTGGCAGTGCAGGCAGCTCTGGTTGCATTTGTAGCCGAGGTTGACCTGCAGGGTCGCGAGCCGATCGCGCTGCAGTGGCGGGAAGTCGGTGGCGGCGAGCAGGGGCCAGGTCTTGTGCATCGATGGTCACCGAGCGTCGGCGTCGCGCTTCAGGCGGCTTTTTTCCCAGGCGCGGAAGTCCCGATTCCAGTCGCGCAGACGCGCGTGCGTCGGCTGGCCGTCCGGGCCCGACGACGCGGAGATCAACTGGTCGAGCAAGATGTTTTGGTCGGTGCTGAGCCGCTCGGGAAAGATCGGCTGCACCGTGACCAGGTGGTCGCCGCGCACCCCGCGCCGCTCGACCGGAAAGCCGTGCTGCTTCAGACGGTAGGCGAGCCGGTCGCGGCTGAGCTGCACGGGCTGCAAGCCGCTCAGCGTCGGCACGCGGATCGATCGGTTGGCGATCCAGGCGAAGCCGTCGACCGGCATCTCGCAGCGCACCGTGCCGTCGCTGTCGAGCGCGAAGAAATCGTGCTGCAGCACCTCGACACGCAGGTTCAGATCGACCGGCGAGTGACCCGAACGCGAGCGGCGTCCGTCGACATGCAGCAGGTCCCCGCTGCGCACGCCATGCGGAATGCGCACGCTGATCTTGTAGCGGCGCGTCTGCCCTTTGCCGGTCTCGCCGCAGTCCGTACAAGCCAGCTTGGCCGCGCCGCCACCGCCGCACGCCTCGCACGGCGTGCGTGCGTTGACCCAGCCGAACCAGGCGGCTTGCCGGACCTCGCCGGAGCCGTCGCACGAGGTGCAGGCGCCGCCCGGCAAACGAAAGCCGAGGCCCGCACAGGTCGCGCAGCTCTCGGTCAGCTTGCCCTGCAAGACCCTGGTGCAGCCCATCGCCGCTTCTTCGAGCGTGAGCCTGATCTTGCGGTTGACGGTGCGGCGCTGCGGGTCGGAGGTGTCGGCGTGGGTGTCGGTGCGGGCATCGGGGGTCGGCGGCGCGGTGCGCGTTTCAGCGTGCCGGGCGGCGCCCGGCGCGACCCGGAAACCCGAACGCCGGATCTCCCCGAGCGCATCGTTGATGCGCTGCATCCGGGCGCCGGCGCCGCTGTGGTCGTTGCGGTCGGGATGCCACTGCGAGACGAGGCGGCGCCACGCTGCCTTCACTTCTTTTTCCGTCGCGCTCGGTGCCAGGCCCAGTTCGGCAAAGGCGTTGTTGGTGTCCAAATTGACTTCCTCGTGCGAGACCGGTGGTGCGGATGCTTTTCATCGGCAGCCCGTTGGAAGTCAATGGTATTCGAGCGACCTCATCCGGTCGCGGCAGCGCGGCGGCTCGGCCGTGTTGAGCGCGAGGACATCGAAGTCCTGCGCATCGTAGATGGCGAGCTGTGCAGCGTCCTGACGGCTGTCACGGCATCGGCGTCAGCGACAGCTTGTAGCTGCCGAGGCTGCCCAACGACCGGAGCACGCGCACCACCAGCACGGCCGGTGCGCTGCCGCTGTTGGTGATCAGCACCTGTTGCCGCCTTCCGACGGCGCCGGGCACCGCCAGCATCGGCTTGCCGACAGTCGTGTAGATGGTGATGCCGAAGCCGGAGTTCGTGCCCGCCGTCAGCGTGATGGTGAGCTTTTTGCCCGGCGCGACCGAGACCTTGAAGTAATCGGTGTCGGCGCCGCTGCCGATGGCGCCCGAGACCACACTGGGCAGCGATGCGATCCACTGTGCAGCGGCCACGCTGTTGTTCGGCTCGGCTTCTTTCACGGTGGGTGCGCTGGGTGCGGGGGCCGCAGTGGGCGCAGGCGCAGGCGCCGGTAAAGGCGCTTGCGAAGGTGTCACAGGTGTGGCGGGGGCAGTCCTTTGGGCTGCCGCAAGCGCCAGCATCACCGCCGCGTCTGCATCGACGATGCCCGCGCCGCAGGCCACGCAGGCCGCAGGGAAGGTGCGTGCGCTGGACTTCAGCATCGAGGCGATCTGGTCGGGTGTCAGCTTCGGGTTCGCCGACAGCATCAGCGCGGCCACGCCGCTGACCATCGGGGTGGCGATCGAAGTGCCCATGTAGGCGACATAGCTGTCGGCGCCGGGCGTGGCGGTGCCCGCATTGAAGGTGGAGACCAGGCCCGCTCCGTAATCACCGCCCGGGGCGGCCACGGCGACGTTGCTGCCGAAGTTCGAGTAAGACGCTTTGCCCCCCGTTTTCCCGACGGCCGCCACCGCGATGACACCGCTGCAGTTGGCCGGTGAACTGCCGCTCGCGTTGGTGTTCTGGTTGCCTGCGGCGACGATCACGCTGGCGCCTTTGGCGCGGGCGGCGTTGATGGCGTTTTGCGAGGTGATGTCGCAGGCGCCGGTGCCGCCCAACGACAGGTTGATGACTTTCGCGGGGGTGTTGTTCAGCGGCAGGCCGGTCCCCGATCCGCCAGCGGCCCAGACGATGGCGTCCGCCACATCCGAGGTGTAGCCGCCGCAGCGGCCGAGTGCGCGCAGCGGAAGAATGCGCGCAGCGAAGGCGACGCCGGCCAGGCCGACGCCGTTGCCGCCCGCAGCCGCAGCGATTCCCGAGACATGGGTGCCGTGCCATGAACTGCTGGAGGCCGCAGAGCCTGCACCGCACGCGCCCGCCACAGCCCCATCACCGGGGTCCGACGCATCGGCATCGCGGCCGCCGCCGTCGGCGCCCATCCTCGGGCTGGTGACGAAGTCGTAGCCGGGCAGCAGGTTCGCGACCAGATCGGCGTGCGGTCGCACGCCGGTGTCGATCACCGCGATGGTCACTCCCCCTCCCGTGCTCTTGTCCCACGCGGCCGGTGCGCGGATGCCGCCCGTCGCGTCCGACAGCGACCACTGCTGCGGGTAGAGCGCGTCGTTGGGCACGTACATCGGCTGCAGGATGCGGTCGGGCTCGGCGTACTCGATGTCCGCGTCGCCGCTGCGCAGGCTCTGGATCAGGGTGTCGACTTCGCCGCCGTTCATGCGGCGGCTCAGTTGCATCACATGCGCGCCGTTGTGAAGTTGCCGAAGCCCGGCGACGCGAACACCCTGTCGGTTGCCTGCCACCAGCACGGCGTTGCGCGAACGTGCCGTCAATGTGACGCCCATTGCACCGCGGTACTTGACGATCAGTCGATCGGTCTGGGTCACCGACTCCACCGTCAGCGATGCGGTCGGCGAGGAAGCAGCGGCTGCGCGAAAGTCGGCGTGTGCTGTGCCCGCGGCGCTGCACAAGACGGCCGCAAGCAGCGCCGGTGTCGGGAAGAAATAGCTCGGTTTCATTGAAATGCCTCGTTGGTTTCGAGGCCAGCCCGCGAATGCGGTACCGGCAACCCCGCTACCGTGGCGCTGCTGTGCGCTGTAGGCCGGAGGCTTTGCGTCCCACGCTTTCACGTGGTTTGCGGACTTGATTCGAGCGTGAGCTTAGCGGGTCGGGCGTGCCGCTGCGGGGTGTGCGGCGCACGCAGGCAGCCCATGCGCGACTTCTTTCGCACATGCAGCTCGCGGTGCGTGGCGCGCTGCGCGGCTCAGGCTTTTACTGCGACGCCAGCACAATCCCGCACATGTCCGACACGCCGCATGCGCTGCACCCGCCGCAAGATCTTGCCCACGCGTCCGTGAGCGACGCCGCTCCCGCTCCGGTGGGTTTCTCCGAAGCGCTGCGCTTTTGGCTCAAGCTGGGCTTCATCAGCTTCGGCGGGCCGGCCGGGCAGATCGCCATCATGCATGCCGAGCTGGTCGAGCGCCGACGCTGGATCAGCGAGAAGCGCTTTCTGCACGCGCTGAACTACTGCATGGTGCTGCCCGGCCCCGAGGCGCAGCAGCTCGCCACCTACATCGGCTGGCTGATGCACCGCACCTGGGGCGGCATCGTGGCCGGCGGGCTGTTCGTGCTGCCGTCGCTGTTCATCCTGGTTGCGCTGAGCTGGATCTACCTGCGCTTTGGTGATGTGCCGCTGGTGGCGGGTGTGTTCTACGGCCTCAAGCCCGCCGTCACCGCGCTGGTGCTGCACGCGGCACACCGCATCGGCGGCCGGGCGTTGAACAACCGCTGGATGTGGGGGATCGCCGCCGCCGCGTTCGTCGCCATCTTCGCGTTGCAGGTGCCGTTTCCGGCGATCGTGGTCGGCGCCGCGCTGATCGGCCACTTCGGGGCGAAGTACGCGCCGCAGGTGTTCGCGCTCGGCGGCGGCCACGGCAGTGCGAAGCACAGCTACGGCCGCGCGCTGATCGACGACGACACGCCGACGCCCGCGCACGCGCTGTTTCGCCGCAGCCGCCTGATCTCCGTGCTGGCCGTCGGCCTCGGCCTGTGGGCCGTGGCGATGGCCGCGCTGCTGGCGACGCAGGGCGTGCAGGGCACGTTGACGCAGATGGGCTGGTTCTTCACCAAGGCCGCGCTGCTGACTTTCGGCGGCGCGTATGCGGTGTTGCCGTATGTGTACCAAGGCGCGGTCGAGCAGCACCAGTGGCTGAGCGGCGCACAAATGATCGACGGTCTGGCGCTCGGCGAAACCACGCCCGGCCCGCTGATCATGGTCGTGGCCTTCGTCGGCTTCGTCGGCGGCTGGTTGAAGCCGATGTTCGGAGCCGATGAATTGTTTTTCGCGGGGGCCCTCGCGGCTGCGGTGGTGACGTTTTTCACCTTCCTGCCGTCGTTCGTTTTCATTCTGGCCGGCGGGCCGCTG